>SHYQ01000035.1 GCA_009692765.1 Dehalococcoidia bacterium
GCGACGGTCTCGCTCGCGATCCAGCAGGGCGTGGACATCGTCCGCGTGCACGACGTGGAGGAGATGGTGCAGGTCGCGCGTGTCTCCGATGCCGTAGTGCGCGGCATGCTGCCGTAGCGCGCGCAGCCTCGATGCCCACACGCCGCGTCTCCCTCGCGCTCGGTTCGAACCTCGGCGATCGCCGCGAGCACCTGCGCGTGGCGGTTGAGGAACTGCGCGCAGGCGGCGCGGCGGATGGCGTGGCGATCGATGCCGTGTCTGCGCTGTACGAGACGCCGCCGTGGGGCGTGGCGGATCAGCCGGCGTTCCTGAACATCGCCGCCAGCGGGATGAGCGACCTCGACGCGCGCGCGCTCCTCGCCCTTGCGAAGCGGATCGAGGCGGCGCACGGCCGCGACTTCGGCGCGGCGCGCTGGAGTGCGCGCCCGCTCGACATCGACATCGCGCTGATCGAGGACGAGACGGTGGCGGAGCCGGACCTCGTAGTGCCGCACGCGCTGCTGGCGGAGCGCGCGTTCGTGCTGGTGCCGCTGGCGGAGGTCGCGGGCGAGGCGCTGCACCCGGGGCTCGCGCGCAGCATCGCGGTCCTGCGCGACGCCCGTCCGCAGGCGGAGCGCGACGCGGTCCGGCGGGTCGCGGAGCGCGGCTGGGAGCGCGCGGTGGACTGGCTGTAGTGTCCCGCGACGCCGGTGATGCACGGGAGGCAGCGCAACCCTCTCCCACCGGGTGGGAGAGGGGGCCGGATCAGACTGACCCGCCCACGCGGGGGGAGAGGGCAGGAGCATCCGCGGCGGGCGGGTAGTCCGCGGGGTCGTCCCAGTCCATGGTGGCGAGTGTGTAGCCCGCCCACGTGCCGAGCAGCGCCAGCGGTGCGACGACGAGGCCGAGCGGCAGCAGCCACGGGCGCCGGCGGGCGCCGCGCAGGAACACGAGCATCGCGATCACCGACCCGGTGATAAGTACGCGCCCCAGCCGCCGGGAGCGGGCCTGCGTCATAGGGCCCATCGGCGGCGCGCTAGTGCCCGCTTGGGCGTGCCCCGCCGGAGCGCGTCTCCGCCTCCATCGCGCGGCGGAGGTCGGGGGGCAGCAGGTTCGGGATGCCGTCCACGATCGGGTAGTCCTCGGTGCAGGTGGTGCAGTGGAGCGCGCCCTCGATGACCTCGCCGCCCGCCTCGCGGGCCGCGGTGAGCGTGAGGGCGCCCTTGCACAGCGGGCAGGCGAGGATGTCGAGCAGGTCGTGGCGCATGGAGCCTCCGGTGCGGTGATGATAGGCGGCGCGGCGACTGCGGGGCAACGTGCCGCCGATCGCGCGCGACCCTAGACTCGAACCGGCACTACGTGTTCGAGCGTCCTGCGATCGAGGCGGAGATGACCAGCACGGGCGCGCGGCGCATTGCACTGCATCGGGCCTACGCCTCGATCGAGGCGGACACGATCAGCGTCCGGCCGTCACGCCGCGACATCGTCGGCCCGATCGTGCAGGCGACGCTCGCGGGGATCGCGGTGTGGGTGCTGGCCACGTTCATGGACACGCTGCCGCTGTGGGTGCTCGGGGCGCTGCTGCTCTTCGCGATCGTCGCGGGGCCGACCGCCATGCTCGGCTTCGTCTACCAGGTCGCGGGCAGCGCCTTCCTGATGGAGCGCGCGAAGGAGACGTGCCGCTGGCAGCAGGGCTTTCTCGGCCTCGGCCTCGGCACGCGCGAACTCGTCCCGTTTCCTCGCATCCGGCGCATCGAGGTCGGCGGCGACTACGAGGAGGAACTGCCCGGCGGCGACCTGCAGGACGTGGTGCGCTGGGAGGTGCGGCTGGTGAAGGACAACGACCGCGTGCTCACCGTGGGCGTGGCCGCCGCCGCCCGGCCGCTCGCCGAGGAGGCGCTGGGGCGCGCGAACGACCTCGGCCAGGCGCTCGCGGCGATGTCCGGTGCGCCCTTCGTCGCCGCTACGCTCCCGGCGTGGGGGTTCGACGACGAGGGGGGGGAGGCGGGCGAGGGCGCGGAGGCGTAGCCGCCGGAGCGCCTGCTCGGGGATGCGGACGTGCGACGATCGAGGTGCCGATCAAGCACCGGCGTCGCGGGCCCCCGACCGCGCGTCGGGTGCTTGACCTTCGAGCCGGTGGAAGGTTTCGGGTCGATCCATGAAGGTCTCCGAACTGGCACGGCGGGCTGGGGTGGCGGCGAGCGCCGTCCGCTTCTACGAGGCGGACGGGGTCCTCCCGCCCTCGCGACGCACGCCGGCGGGCGATCGCGACTACGCGGAGGTGGACCTGTGCGCCTCCGCGTGGTGGTCACGCTCCGCTCGCTGGGGATCGACCTCCACGAGGCAGGGCGGCTAGCCGCGACGTGCGCCGAAGGTCGGTGCGACGAGATGGCCACGGACCTGCGGCCCCGCATCGAGGCGCGTCGCTCGGCGCTCGCGAACGCTCGGGCCGAGATTGATCACCTCGACGCCGAGCTCCGACAGATCGAGCGCGCGCTTCGCGACGGGGCGACCGAAGTGGGACTGTGTGATGGCGAAGGGGCGTTCGATGATTCCGCTGATGCTGGTTCCGATTCAGATGATTCAGATCGCCCGGCCGGCGTCTGCTGCCGCCGGGTGTGACTGCGATTGCTCCGACGGCGACTGCCCGGACGGCGACTGCGCGGAGGGCTGCTGCTAGCACCGCCGGCGACCGCTGGCGGCGAGCCGGGGGCGGGATCGCCTCCGGCTCCGCCGTCCGAGGGATGCGTCTGAGGTCGTGATACACTCCGGTTCTGACGGGCATGGGAGCAGGTGCGGGTTGCTCGACCAGCTCGGGGAAAAGTGCGGAGTCTTCGGCGTCTTCGCCCCCGGCGAAGACGTTGCCCGCCTGACCTTCTTCGGATTGCATGCGCTCCAGCACCGCGGGCAAGAGTCCGCCGGGATCGCCACCACGGACGGCAAGCGCATGCACCTGTACGCCGAGATGGGCCTCGTCTCGCAGGTGTTCATGGAGGAGACGCTCTCCACCCTCCCCGGCCACGCGGCGATCGGCCACACCCGCTACTCCACCACCGGCGCCTCCATCCAGTGCAACGCGCAGCCGTTCGTGGTGCGCGGCGCGCACGGCGAACTGGCGATCGCGCACAACGGCAACGTGGTCAACGCCGACGTGATGCGCGCCGACCTGGCCGCCACGGGCGTGACGTTCGAGACCACCACCGACACGGAAGTCCTGGGCCGGCTGCTCGTCGAGACGGCGGGCGAGACGTGGGACGAGCGCTTCGCCACGCTGATGCGCCGCGCCAACGGCGCGTACTCGCTGACGCTGCTGACGAAGGATGCGCTATTCGGCGTCCGCGACCCGCTGGGCATCCGCCCGCTGTGCATCGGCCGCCTCAACGGCAGCGGCTGGGTCTTCGCCTCCGAGACCTGCGCGCTGGACCACCTGGGCGCGGACTTCGTGCGCGAGGTGGAGCCAGGCGAGGTGGTGCGCATCGACGCCGAGGGGATGCACTCCTCGTTCCCCGTGGGCGAGACGCTGCCGATGGGCGAGGTGGTGCGCGAGGCGCTGTGCCTGTTCGAGTTCATCTACTTCGCCCGCCCGGACTCCCGCCTCGGCGGCGAGTTGCTGCACCCGGTCCGGATGCGGATGGGCGCGCGGCTGTGGGGGGAGCACCCGGTGGAGGCGGACATCGTGATCGGCGTGCCGGACTCGGCGACGGCGGCGGCGATCGGCTTCGCGCAGGCCTCCGGCATTCCCTACGCCGAAGGGCTGGTGAAGAACCGCTACGTGGGCCGCACATTCATCCAGCCCGACCAGCGCCTGCGCGAGCGCGGCGTGCGGCTGAAGTTCAACCCGCTGCGCGAGATCCTCCAGGGCAAGCGCGTGGTGGTGGTAGACGACTCGATCGTGCGCGGCACGACGACGCCGCGCGTGGTGGAGATGATCCGCCGCGCCGGTGCGACCGAGGTGCACATGCGCATCACCTCGCCGCCGATCCAGTACCCGTGCTTCTACGGCGTGGACATGGCGACGCGCGGCGAGTTGATCGCGGCGAACGAGAGCGTCGAGGAGATCCGTCAGCACATCGACGCGGACTCGCTCGGCTACCTGTCGCTGGAGGGCACAGTCTCCGCCACCGGGCAGATCGCCGGGAACCAGTGCACCGCCTGCTTCAGCGGCCAGTACCCCGCCGCCGTCCCGCTCCAGTTCGACAAGTTCGCGCTGGGCGGCGAGGGCGCGCCGGACCACAACATCCCCGTGGCGCCGCCCGAGCCCGCCACGAGCCCGCTGACCGTCCGCGCGTAGCGCGGAGTCGTCACAGCCTCTGGATTGGTAGTGATGGAGGCTGTTCGTTCCTACTACGGTGCGTTTGGCGAGCGGGAGTGGTCTCGGCTCGAGAACCCCGCGGATGGGGCACTCGAATGGGCGCTCACTCGGCGCCGGATTCTTCAGCACCTACCCGAGAAGTCACGGGTCCTAGATATCGGCGGAGGTCCGGGGCGCTACGCGCTCTGGCTGGCGAGCCTCGGACATCGAGTCGTGCTCGCGGACCTAACGCCGGAATTACTCGACATCGCACGGCTCAAGGTTCGTGAATCGGGCGTCGAGGAGCGCATCGAAGAAATCGTCGAAGCGAACGCCTGCGATCTTTCGCGTTGGCCGGATGGGAGCTTCGACGCCGTGCTGTCGTTAGGCCCCTTCTATCACCTGCCTGACGTCAACGATCGGACACGAGCGGCAAGCGAGATTGCTCGCGTGGTGCGCGCCGATGGGATTGTCTTCGCTGCCTTCATGCCGCGATTGACGCTGCTATTCCGGACGATCGCGATTCCTGACGAACGGCACCATCTTCTCGATCCCGCATGGGTGACCACGCTTCTTGAGACGGGGGTGTTCATGAATGACGTCCCGGGACGCTTCAATGGCGGCTACGGAGCTCGTCCCGAGGAGATCGGGCCGTTCATGGAGTCGTTTGGCTTCGAGACGATCTCGATCTCGTCCACGGATGGCATGACACGGGGGATGCCGCAGCCTGTCTCCGACTTGCTCTTGCAGGAAGGGCCGCTTGCGGAAGTCTTGCTACATCTGCTGGACTCCGCTGCGTCCGAACCGAGTTTGCTCGGAACGGCAGGTCATCTGTTGTACGTGGCGCGGCGTTCCAGCTGAGAACTAGCACGCCCCCCTCACGCCTCACCCGCGCGCGCGGTATTCTGGCTGTCTCGCGACACCTCCCCGTCAACGTGAGTTCCTGCCGATGACCGTCCCGCCTGAGCCGCCCCGTCGCTCGCTCTCCTACGCCGGCGCCGGCGTCGACATCGACGCGGCGGAGGCGACCGCGCGCCGCTTCGGAGCGATCGGGCGGAGCACGCACGGGCCGGAGGTGCTGCGCCTGGGCGGGGGCTTCGCCGGGCTGTTCCACCTCGGCCCGCGCGGCTACCGCGACCCGGTGCTGGTGGGCGCGACCGATGGCGTGGGGACGAAGGTGCTGATCGCCGCCGCGCTCGACCGCTTCGAGGGCGTGGGGCGGGACGTGGTGAACAACAACGTCAACGACCTGATCACCGTTGGCGCGGAGCCGCTGTTCTTCCTCGACTACCTCGCCACCGCCGATCTGCCGCAGGCGCGGCGCATCGAGATCGTCGAGGGCATCGGCGCGGCGTGTGCGGAGCAGGGGATCGCGCTGCTGGGCGGCGAGACGGCGGACATGCCGGACATCTACCGCAGCGGCGACTACGACCTCGCCGGCTTCATCGTCGGCGTCGTCGAGCGGGACGCGATCATCGACGGGTCGAGGCTCGCCGAGTGGGACGCGCTGATCGCGCTGCCCTCCACGGGGCTCCAGACGAACGGCTATTCGCTGGTGCGCGAGATCTGGGGGCTCGGCAAGGGGCTGGGGCTGGAACGCGAGCGCGCGGTGCTCGGGGAACGCTATCAGGAACTCGACGGCCGCACGCTGGGCGACGCGCTGCTGGCGGTGCATGGGTCGTTCTATCCTGCGCTGAAGCCGCTGCTGCGCGCCTCGACCTCCGGCAGCCTGCACGCGCTGGCGCACATCACCGGCGGCGGCATCCCGGGCAATCTTGGGCGGCCGTTCCCGGAGGCGCTGGCGGCGCGCATCGACACCACGACGTGGGAGGTGCCGGGGCTGTTCCGGCTGATCCAGCGCGAGGGCAACGTGGACGAGGCGGAGATGTTCCGCACGTTCAACATGGGCGTAGGCATGATCGTCGCCGTCGAGTCCGCGGACCTCGAGGCGTTGCTCGCGGCGCTGCCGGGGGCGTGGCGCATCGGCGAGGTGGTAGCGCGGGGAGATGGCGGCGCGGTGCGCGGCGTGCCGGGAACAGAGTAGGCAACAGCGAGGCAGCGGACGGGATCGGAGCAGGCGATGGCAGGAACGGTGCGGCGCGCGGTGCTGGCGCCATACGACAAGACGGGTATCCCGGACCTCGCGCGCGCGCTGCACGCGATGGGCTGGCAGATCATCTCGACGGGACGCACGGCCGGGGTGGTGCGTGATGCGGGCGTGCCGGTGACAGAGGTTGCCGAGTTCACCGGCAGCCCGGAGATGTTCGGGGGCCGCGTGAAGACGCTGCACCCGAAGGTACACGGCGGCATCCTTTACCGCCGCGGGTTGGCGGAGGACGAGGCGGAGGCGCAGCAGTACGACATCCCGAACATCGACCTCGTCGCGGGCAACCTCTACCCGTTCTTCGAGACAGTCACCACCGGGAACCCAACACTCGCCGAAGCGCTCGAGCAAATCGACATCGGTGGCCCCGCGATGATCCGCTCGGCGGCGAAGAACCACCCATGGGTGCTGCCGATCATCGACCCCACGGACTACGACGCCGTGATCGAGGCGCTGCGAGCGGCGCAGGGCGATCCCGGCGGCGTGGACGCGGCTGTGCGCCGCCGCCTCGCCGCGAAAGCGTTCCAGCACGTCGCGCACTACGACACGGCGATCGCGGAGTACCTGCGCGAGCCGGGCGAGTTGTTCCCGCAGCAACTGACGGTGGCGATGACGCGGCGCGAGGAACTGCGCTACGGCGAGAACCCGCACCAGCGCGGCGCGTTCTACACGCTCGACTCCGTGCGCACGCCCGTCGAGGGCATCGGCGCGTTCGATCAGCACCACGGCCGGGCGATGTCGTACGTGAACATCCTGGACGCCGACGCGGCCTTCAACGTGGTGTGCGACTTCGATGAGCCGGCGATGGCGATCATCAAGCACACCAATCCTGCGTGCTTCGCCGCGGGTGAGGAGGCGGGCGGCGTCGCCGCGCTGTACGAGCGCGCGCTGACCGAGGGCGATTTTGTATCGGCGTATGGCGGCATCGTGGCGACGAACCGCGTGGTGGACATGGCGTTCGCCTCGGCGCTGCGGGAGGTGCGCAGCCCGTCGGACGGCGCGACGCGGATGTTCTACGAGATCGTGATCGCGCCGGGGTACGAGCCGGAGGCGCTGGAGCACCTGAAGAAGAAGTCGGCGGACCTGCGCATCCTCACCGCACCGATCGGCAGCCCGCGCGCCGATCGCGTCGAGGTCCGCGGCGTGCGCAGCGGGATGCTGGTGGAGAACGCCGACGTCTCGCAGGACGCGACGTGGAACGTGGTGAGCGAGCGCCAGCCCTCGGCGGCGGAACTCGCAGACCTGAAGATCGCGTGGGTGATCTGCAAGCACGTGAAGTCGAACGCGGTCGCCTTCGTGAAGGACCGCGTGCTCATCGGCATGGGCGCGGGGCAGCCGAACCGCGTGGGGAGCGCCGAGCTGTGCAAGGCGCAGGCGGGCGAGCGCGCGCAGGGCGCCGTGGCGGCCACCGATGCGCTCATCCCGTTCCCCGACACCGTGGAGGTCTGCGCCAGCGCCGGCTGCACGGTGGTCGCCCACACCGGCGGTTCGATCCGCGACGACGAGTCGGTGGCGGCGGCGAACCGCCTCGGCGTGACGCTGATCGTCACCGGCGTCCGGCACTTCCGGCACTAGCACCGGTGGATAAAGAACCCTCACCCCCGCCCTCGCCCGCGTAGCGGGAGAGGGCGGCCTGATCGGATCTCCTTCGCCCGCCCGGTGGGTGAAGGAAGGGGTGAGGGCACCCCAACCCGTCCACGGCGCGGCTCCGCTAGGATGGGCGCATGGCAACCGTCGATGTCGTGATCCCGGTGTACAACGAGGAGCGCGCGCTCCCCGGCAGCGTCGCGCAGACGCTCGCGTTCTTCGACGCGCACCCGGAGCACCAGTGGCGCATCGTCGTCGCGGACAACGCCTCGATCGACCGCACGCTGGAGGCGGCGCGGGGGCTGGAGGCGCAGTACGCCGGCCGAGTGGCCGTGCTCCATATCCCCGTGAAGGGGCGCGGCATCGCGCTGCGGACGGCGTGGCTGACCTCGGCGGCAGACGTGGTCGCCTACATGGACGTTGACCTGTCCACCGACCTCGCGCACCTGCCCGCGCTCGTCGACCCGATCGCCCGCGGCGAGGTGGACGTGGCGTACGGGACGCGGCTCCATCGCGACTCGCGGACGAACCGTTCGTTCAAGCGCGAGTTCATCAGCCGGGCCTACGTGTTCATCCTGCGGACGATCGCGGGGCTGCGGGTCACGGACGCCCAGTGCGGGTTCAAGGCGATGAGCCGAGAGGCGGCGCGCACCCTCGTGCCGCTGGTGCGCGACAACGCCTGGTTCTTCGATTCCGAGCTGCTGCTGGTGGCGCAGGAGAACGGGTATCGCCTGCGGGAGGTGCCGGTGCGCTGGGAGGAGGATGCCGACACCCGGGTAAAGATCGTCAAGACCGCCCTGGACGATCTGCGGGGGATCTGGCGTCTGAAGCGGGGCGGGGTGCCGCGCGTCGGGGGCGGATCCGGGCGACCCGCCGCGGGACGGGGCGGGTGACCGCGGTCGTGGCGGTTGTCGGCCCGATGCGTGTCCGAGGCCGGTTCGTTGACCTAAGCCGCGTTCGCTCGCTACATTCGCCCCGGCCCCGCGTGCCGTCCGGCGCGCGGGTTGAGGTCGGCTGGCGCGCGCGTCGGTGCGGAGGCAGTCATGCTGGGTGAGGGCGAAGGCTTGGAACTGCTGGGCGTGTTCTTCACGTTCATGATCGGCCTTGGGGTGATGGTTCTGCTCGGCAAGTGGTGGGAGGCGTAGCCTGCGTCCCAGCTTCGGACGGCAGGTCGAACGGGGATGGTCGCGGTTGACGGTGCTGGTGGGTGCGGCAGGGCTGGAGCGCGGTAAGGTCATGGCGTCGCGCTTCGAACGGGCGGACGCCGCGTGGATTGGCGAGGGGACTGCTGATGGCAGCGACTGAACGTCCGACACGGCGCTCGATGGGCGACCGGCTCTACGACGCGATCTTCTCGAACCGGTTGTGGCGCTCCATCTTCCGCTCCGGGTACCCGAACACCCCGCGCAACCAGATGCTCGCCGTGGCGACCAACGTCTTCCTGCACCTGCACCCCACGCGCATCCACCGAACGCACGTGAAGATCACGCACACGTTCTGCCTCGGCGGGCTGTCGTTTTTCCTGTTCCTGGGCCTGACGATCACCGGCGTGCTGCTGATGTTCTACTACGTCCCGTCCGTGGAACGGGCGTACGAGGACATCCTGCGGCTGGACACGGACGTCCGCTTCGGCCAGTTGATGCGCAACATCCACCGCTGGATGGCGCATGGCATGGTGCTGACGGTGCTGATGCACATGATGCGGGTGTTCTACACGGGGGCGTACAAGCCGCCGCGCGAGTTCAACTGGGTGGTCGGCGTGGTGCTGCTGGTGCTGACGCTGCTGCTTTCGTTCACCGGCTATCTGCTGCCGTGGGATCAGCTGGCGCTGTGGGCGATCACCGTCGGCACGAACATGGTCGGGTCGGCGCCGCTGCTGGGCGAGCCGAACCGCTTCGTGCTAGTGGGCGGCTTCCAGGTCGGTCAGAACGCGCTCATCCGCTTCTACACACTGCACGTGATAGGCCTGCCGCTGCTCGCCGCGGTGTTCATGACCGTCCACTTCTGGCGCATCCGCCGCGACGGCGGACTCGCGAAGCCGCTGTAGCGCGGGGAGGAGCACGAGATGGCCGCCGTCCGACCCGCCCAGGGGCAGCCCGCGTCCGAGGCCGTCCGCGGCCGCATGCGCCGTCAGCGCGAAGAGGAGTTGCTGGTCTGGCCGGACCTGGTCTTCATCGAGTTCATCTCGGCGGTCGTCTTTACGATCCTGCTCGTGGGGCTGTCGGTGGTGGTGGACGCGGTGCTGCTGGATCGCGCCAACCCGGCCGTCACGCCGAATCCGTCCAAGGCGCCGTGGTACTTCCTGAACCTGCAAGAGCTGCTGCTGCACATGCACCCGGCGCTCGCCGGCGTGATCGTCCCGACGATCGCGCTGATCGCGCTCGGCGCGATCCCGTACTGGGACGCGGATCACGAAGGGCAGGGCCAGTGGCTGTCCACGCCGCGCGCGTGGGCGAACATGTGGGTGGGCTCGATCGTCGGGGCGTTCGGCACGCTGCTGCTGATCTTCTTCGACGACGGCCAGCACGCGAAGCTCTACGAGCGGCTCATGAACGCGAGCGGCGTGGTCGCGAACATCGATGGCAAGCCGAATCCGGACTTCAATGCGTGGCCGTTCCCGGTGCTGCGGACGATGCGCGACTTCCAGAAGAACTTCCCGTGGGATCTGGGGTTCATCGACCTGTCGAAACCGATCCCGCTGGGCAACCTCCTGCGCACGGACCTGCTGGGCCTGCCACGGCTCGACCTGAACGTCAATATCCCAGCGGTGGTTGTGGAGCAGATGATCCCGGTCGGCGTGATGGTCGGCTTCCCCGTGCTGCTGTCGGTGGTCGCGCAGCGGCGCGGCCTCGCGGTGACGCGTCGCGACCACATGATCCTGCAGTTCGCCGGGTTCATCGCGACCTACCTGATGCTGACGGTCGTGGGGACGTACTTCCGCGGTCTGGGGCTGGCGCTCGGTCCGTACACGATCTTCGCGGAGAAGTAGGGCTTCGCGGAGCAGACGCTCGAGGAGTGGTGCTGGTGACGAACGAGACCGAGACGACCACGCCGCCGACGCCCACGGATGCGTGGCGCGCAGCGCTGTCCTCGCGACGCACCCAGGTGGCGAACCCGGGCGCCATCCCCGCGGCCGCGGTGTCGGCGATGGACGCCGATGTCTCCCGGCGGACCTTCATCCGTACTTCCTTCTGGGGCGGGCTGAGCGTCTCGCTGCTGGGCAGCGTCGGGATGCTGCTGGACTTCCTGTATCCGCGAAACGTCCGCGGCTTCGGTGGGCCGGTGCCGGCGGGGAACGTCAGAGACTTCGTCAGGGGCGGCGAGCCGAAGGCGTTCTCCGAGGGCCAGTTCTGGATGGCCAACCTGGACCCGACCGAGTCCCGCCCCGGCGGATCACGGGGCGCGGAGGGGCTGATCGCGCTCTGGCGGAAGTGCCCGCACCTCGGCTGCACGGTGCCGTGGCTGTCTGGCTTCGAGTACGAGGGCGACAAGGGGTGGTTCCGCTGCCCGTGTCACGGATCGACGTACACGAAGTCAGGCATCCGGGTGTTCGGCCCGGCGCCGCGCTCGATGGACACGATGAAGATCGAGATTGACGGCGCCGGGAATATCACCGTGCAGACCGGTTCGATCACGCCCGGTGGCCCGGACAATCCGACGCGAGCGACGAAGATCTAGCGCTCCCCGGTGAGCGGCTGCGTGGACAGGGCCTGTAGTGAGAATGGCCCGTATTGAGATTGGCGGAGTGGTAGGCGCATGAACACGACCAAGCAGGTCAACGTCATGATCGGTTTGCTCTTCATGTCGGTCCTCGTGTTCGGCGCATACATAGCGACCGAAGGGGCGCGCGAGGCCGACGCCCGCGACCAGCAGGCGGAGCAGATGGCGCTGCGCGGTGCGCGGCTGTTCGTGGCGAACTGCCGCGCCTGTCACGGGCTCGAAGGCATGGGACCGGACGAAGGCGGCGTCGGCCCCCGGCTGAACAACGTCGCCTTCCTGGTGCTGGAGGCCGACAACGCGTTCCACCTGAAGGCAACGCCGGCCGGCGAGGTGCGCAACGTCCGCGACTTCATCTTCAACACCGTCTCCTGCGGCCGCTCGAACACGGCGATGCCGCTGTGGTCTGAGCGTTACGGCGGGCCGCTGTCCGAGACGCAGGTGAACTACATCGTGTCGCTGGTCACGCAGGGCCGCTGGGACCTCGTCGAGGAGGTCGGCGTGGAGCACGACGCTCCGTTGCTCGCGCAGCACGCCGAGGCGCTCGCGAAGTTCGGCAAGCCGTACGACGACCCGACGCTGCCGGCGGATCAGAACCTGTCCAAGAACCAGAAGAAGGCGGTCGACGCGGCGATCACCGCCGGCACCGCTCAGCGGTACGAGGACCTGGGCGTCGACGCGCAGAAGCGGGTGCACGAGGCGCTCAAGAAGTCGATCCTCGTCCCGGATCCCAGCAAGCTCTCCGTGACCTCGAAGAACTGCGGCCAGTACGGCGCCTCCGTCCTCGAGTTCCGCGAGCGCAACCCGCTGCTGGGCCCCGCGGCCGGCGGCGAAGCGAAGCCGGCAGGCGGTGCAGCGGGCGGCGACCCGGCGAAGCTGGGCCTACAGATCGCCACGGCGAACGGCTGCGTCGCGTGCCACACGCCGAACGGCCAGGCCAGCGTCGGGCCGACGTGGAAGGGGCTCTTCGACTCCAACCGCGAATTCGTCAGCGGCGCCCCGGTAAAGGCGGACGAGGCCTACCTGAAGGAATCGATCACCAACCCGAACGCGAAGGTCGTGAAAGGCTTCCAGCCGAACCTGATGCCCGAGACGTTCGCGACGACGTTGAAGCCGGAGCAGATCGACCAACTCATCGCGTACATCAAGAGCCTGAAGTAGCCTGAAGGTCGGGTCGCTTGGAGCCGCCCGCGGGCTGCCCCGCGGGCATCGAGGCCGGCGGGGCGCAGCAACCATCGACGCCACCCTGCGCGCACGCCGCCTGTGGGGCGTGAGGAGGAAGCAGATGCCAGCAGTGACCGGGAAGCGCTACCGCTGCCCGAAATGCGGCGCGGAGTTCATCGTGACGCGCGGTTCGGAGGACGCCGAGCTGCGCCACGACGACGTACCGCTCGAGCAGCTGTAGGGGGAGTCGATATGGCTGTCGCACTGGGCAAACGTTACAGAGACGAGACCACCGGCGTAGAGGTGCTCTGCATCAAGCCGGGGGACTGCAATGTGAACGTGAACGGACGCGGCATGGAAGAGCTCCAGCCGAAGGTGCTTCCCTCCGCCGACTAGTTGCCGTGGGTGTGCCCTCGAGCCTGGCGCGGCGTGAGGCGCCGCCGCCTGAGTGCCGTCCCCCACGTTGACCGCGGCGGCGTCCGCCGCATAGGATTCGTGGTGCGCGCTTCTCCGCGCTTCACCGAACATCCCGGAGCGGCCCATTCCGAAACGGTGGGCGGCCGCGACCGGCGGGGGTGGTACGAGTGTCCGAAGTCTTCGTCGGCGATTCCGAGTCCCTTGAGTCCGCGCTGCGGCGCTTCAACAAGCGCGTGCAGGCGGACGGTATCCTCACAGACGCCCGGCGGCACGAGTTCTACGAGAAGCCCTCGGAGCGTCGCAAGAAGAAGGACGCCGCCCGCCGCCGCAAG
>SHYQ01000036.1 GCA_009692765.1 Dehalococcoidia bacterium
GCTGGCCTCCGGCCCGGGGGTGGCGTCCGGCACTAGCAGCGCGGCATCGATCTCCTCCACGGGCGGGCGGCGGCCGCGGTCGCGGTACCAGTTCACCAGCAGGTTGTGCGCGATCGTCATCAGCCACGCGCCGAAGCCCGCCCCGCGCCCGCGGTACTGGTCGAGGCCGGCGAGCGCGCGCAGGAAGGTGCGCGAGGTGAGGTCCTCCGCCTCCGCGGGGTTCGACGTGCGCGAGAGCAGGTAGCGGTAGACGCGCGGCGCGTAGGCCTGGTACAGCGCGGCGAAGGCGTCGCGCGAGGGGGCGCCGTCCTCGAAGGGCACGTCCTCGACGCGGGTCGGGCGGCCGGGGGCCGGGTGCGTGGCTGGGTCCGTCGGTGGCTCCGCGATGGGTAGACGAGGGTGGAGGGATGCCCCGCAGTATAGGCAGCGGGTCGCCCCGGGCGGGCGGAGTGGCGCGCTCGAGGTGCTTGGCCCGCCACGGGCCCGGGCTCTTTCGAGGCGCGCCTACCGCGCGCCGTTCCGCCGGGAGCGCGAGGGGCGCAGCCCCCTCGCATCCCCTTCTCTTCCGAACCCCTCCCGCGCAGGGAGGGGGTAGGGGGTGGCCGTTCCTCGCAGTATCCTCGACCCGCTCGGGCACCGCCCGATTGACCCGCCGGAGTGGTTCTGAATACAATCTTAGGACGGGTTAGCACTCTCACGTCGAGAGTGCTAACGCTCGCAAGGGTAAGGGGATCGGCGTGCTTACCGAGCGTCGTGCCACGATCCTGGGGATGGTCGTCAGCGAGTACATCCAGACCGCCGAGCCGGTCAGTTCCCGCGCGATCGTGGCCAACCACCACCTCGACCTCTCGACGGCGACCATCCGCAACGAACTCGCCCGCCTGGAGGACGAGGGCTACATCACGCAGCCCTACACCTCCGCCGGGCGCGTCCCCTCCGACCTCGGCTATCGCACCTTCGTCGAGGTGCTGATGTCCGAGGATCCGGTGCGCGCCGAGGAGCAGCGCACCATCGAGCACCAGATGCACCAGGTGGGGGGTGGGCTGGACGAGTGGCTGAGCCTCTCCGCGACCATCCTCGCCGGGGCGGTGGGGAACGTCGCGGTGGTGACGCGGCCGCGCGCGCGGGCGAGCCGCCTGCGCAACGCGCAGCTCGTGGAGCTGAACCGCGATACGGCGCTGCTCGTCGCGGTGATGGACGACGGCCGCGTGTGCCAGCGCATGCTCACGCTGCGCGCGCCCGCGACGCAGGCCGACCTCTCCGATCGCGCCGCCCGGCTGACGGCGCGCCTGGAGGGTGTCGATGCCTCGACGGTGCGCGCGCTGCTGGCGGAGCTGACGGACGCCGACGACGCGGCGACGGCGCGCGCGATCGCGGAGCTGATCGACGAGGAACGTAGCGCCGAGGAGACCTTCCTCGACGGGCTGAGCGCGGTGCTCAAGCAGCCGGAGTTCTCCGACGTCGACCGCATGCTCGAGGCCGTCGCGACGCTGCAGGCGTACCGCGTACGCCAGCTGCTGGAGGAGGCCGTGGGCGCGGTGCCCGGTGCGACGCGCGTCGTCATCGGCCACGAGCACGGCGACGACGCGCTGCAGGAGTGGAGCGTGGTGCTCGCGCGCTACGGCGACGCGGACGCGCTGGGCACCGTCGCGGTGATCGGCCCGACGCGCATGCCGTATCACCGCACGATCCCGCGCGTGCGCTACGTCGCGGGCCTGATGAGCCACCTGCTGCACGAGGTTCGCCAGGCGTAGAGACGCCAGGCATAGGTTCGCGAATCAGCCCCCTCGAGGCCTGCGCGGCACCTCTCGGCCCCGATCCGCAGGGGAGAAGAGGGGCGCGGCGGGTTCGAAAGAGGAGACCATGACGGAAGAGCGCATCTCGCCGGTCGCCCCGGACGCTGCGTCGATCGGCGATGATGCGGCGCCCGCGGCGGAGCAGATCGCCGCGCTGCGCGCGGAACTCGATCAGGCGCGGCAGCAGCAATTGCGCGCGCTCGCGGACTACCAGAACCTCCAGCGCCGCGCGCAGGAGGAACGTACCGAGTTCGGTCGCTATCAACTGACGGCACTGGTGGTGAACTTCCTGCCGGTGCTCGACGACCTCGAGCTCGCGATCGAGTCGGTGCACGACGGCATCCGCGACGACCGCTGGGTGGACGGCGTGCGTCTCGTGCTGCAGAAGTTCCGCGGCGTGCTGGAGGCCGCGGGCGTCGAGGAGATCCGCGCGCTGAGCCAGCCGTTCAGCCCGGATCGTCACGAGGCAATCGGCGCCGCGCCCGGCCCGGCCGGTGACGTGGTGCGCGTGATGCGACGGGGTTACACGCTCGGCGGGCGCGTGCTGCGTCCCGCGATGGTGATGGTCGGTGACGGCGAGGTGGCGGTATCCGCCGACGCGCTCTAGCGCCGACCGGAGAACCGCTCAGAGCGAAGAGAAGGTAGCGAGATGGCACGAGTGATTGGCATCGACCTCGGCACGACGAACTCGTGCGTCGCGGTGATGGAGGGTGGCGAGGCCCGCGTTATCCCGAACGCGGAGGGCGGGCGCACCACGCCCTCGGTGGTCGCGATCGCGAAGGACGGGGAACGCCTCGTCGGCACGGTCGCGAAGCGGCAGTCGGTGACGAACCCGCAGAACACGATCTACTCGGCGAAGCGGCT
This sequence comes from Dehalococcoidia bacterium, assembly GCA_009692765.1. Classification (GTDB taxonomy): domain Bacteria; phylum Chloroflexota; class Dehalococcoidia; order UBA2979; family UBA2979; genus SHYQ01. Next base: position 2,661 of record SHYQ01000036.1, read on the forward strand.
GATGGGCCGCAAGTTCGAGGAGGAGCAGGTCCAGCACCTCAAGCGCCTCGCCGGCTTCGCGATCACGCGCCGCGACAACGGCGACGCCGGCGTCGAGCTCGGCGGCCGCGCCTACAGCCCGCCGGAGATCAGCGCGATGATCCTGCAGAAGCTCAAGGCCGACGCCGAGGCGTACCTCGGCGAGACGGTGAGCGAGGCCGTGATCACCGTGCCCGCGTACTTCAACGATGCGCAGCGCCAGGCCACGCGCGACGCCGGACGCATCGCCGGCCTCGAGGTGCTGCGCATCATCAACGAGCCGACCGCCGCCGCGCTCGCGTACGGCCTCGACTCCAAGGCCGAGGAGCTGATCGCGGTCTACGACCTGGGTGGCGGCACCTTCGACATCTCGATCCTCGAGATCGGCGACGGCACGTTCCACGTGAAGGCGACCAACGGCGACACCTTCCTCGGCGGCGATGACTTCGACGAGCTGCTGATCGCGTACCTCGCGGCGGAGTTCAAGCGCGACCAGGGCATCGACATCGCGCAGGACCGCACCGCGCTCCAGCGTCTGAAGGAAGCCGCGGAGAAGGCGAAGATCGAGCTCTCCTCCGCGCAGCAGACGGAGATCAACCTGCCGTTCATCACGGCGGACGCCTCCGGACCGAAGCACATGGTGCTGAACCTGACGCGCTCGAAGTTCGAGCAGCTCGTCGGCGACCTCGTCGAGCGCTCGATCGCGCCGGTGGAGCGCGCGCTGAAGGACGCGGGCGTCACGCCGCAGCAGGTCAACGAGGTGGTGCTCGTCGGCGGGATGACGCGCATGCCGCTGGTGCAGAAGCGCGTGCAGGAGTTCTTCGGCAAGGAGCCGCACAAGGGCGTCAACCCGGACGAGGTGGTCGCGATCGGCGCGGCGATCCAGGCCGGCGTGCTCAAGGGTGAGGTGAAGGACGTCCTGCTCTTGGACGTGACGCCGCTGACGCTGGGCATCGAGACGCTGGGTGGCGTGATGACGCCGCTGATCGAGCGCAACACGACGATCCCCACGAGCGCGTCGCAGACGTTCTCCACCGCGTCGGACAACCAGCCCTCCGTGGAGATCCACGTGGTGCAGGGCGAGCGTTCGATGGCGACCGACAACAACTCGCTCGCGCGGTTCATCCTCGACGGCATCCTCCCGGCCCCTCGAGGCGTGCCGCAGGTCGAGGTGACGTTCGACATCGACGCGAACGGCATCGTGAAGGTGGCGGCGCGCGACAAGGCCACCGGGAAGCAGCAGCACATCACGATCCAGGCCTCGAGCGGGCTCTCCGACACGGAGGTCGAGCGGATGCGCCGAGAGGCGGAGCTGCACGCCAGCGAGGACGCGCAGCGCCGCGCCGAGGTGGAGACGCGCAACCAGGCGGAGTCGCTGGCGTACTCGGCCGAGAAGATGCTGCGCGACAACGCGGAGATCGTGACCGAGGCGCACAAGACGAAGGTGAACGGCGCCATCACCGAGGTGCGCGAGGCGCTCGTCGCGAACGCGGACGTGCCGACACTGCAGGCCAAGGTCGAGGCGCTCTCGGCCGCGATGCAGGAGGTCGGCGCGGCGGTCTACGGCGCGCAGCAGGCCGCCAACGCCCCCGGCCCCGAGGGCGAGCCTGCCGCCGCCGGTGCTGGCGCCGACAGCACGATCGAAGGCGAGTTCCGCGAGGTCTAACCCGCGAGTCGCCGACGACTGAGGGGGCGGCTCGCCTCGCACGCGCGGCGCGTAGTGCGCCCTCACCCTGCCCTCGCCCACGCAGTGGGCGAGGGTTCTGACCGGATCTGGCTCCCTCTCCTGCGTAGGGGGAGAGGGCGGGGGCAGAGCGCACCACCTCGCGCGGGCTCCTCGACGCCGGCCCTCGATGCCGGCCCGCGATGCCCTAGCGGCGGCCGTACTGGTTCGGCACGGGGTCGCCGGCCTCGGTGAAGCGCATCAGCAGATAGGCCCAGCCGAACAGCGGCACCAGCGCGGCCAGCGCCTCCCACCCCGGCCGGTCGAGGTCGTGCAGCCGCCGCACGACGATCGACGCCGTCGGCAGCGCTAGCAGCAGCAGGAAGAACCCGCCGAGGATCGCCGAGAAGACGAGGATGGTGCCGACCACCACGGTCGATAGCATCACGAGGCCCACCAGCAGCGCCCACCACCAGAATTCCTCGCGGGTCGCCCGCTCGTCGAAGTTCATCATGTTGTCCAGGCCGGAACGGATGCCCTGCTTGAACGTCACGGTCGCCTCCCCTGCCTGCGGCGGCACCGTAGCACCTCGGGCAGCCCGGGGTGGACGTGGGCGAGGGAGGGGGTGCCTCGACGGCTCGGGGAACTCACGGAGGCTGCTGGGGGCTGGGCCGGTATAATGGAGCGTCTATGACGACCGAGACCGACCTCTACGACGTGCTGGGGCTGGAGCGTGGCGCGTCCGCGGACGACATCAAGCGCGCGTTCCGCAAGCTCGCCATGGAGTTCCACCCCGACCGCAACAAGGAAGCCGGCGCCGAGACGCGCTTCAAGCAGGTCAACGCCGCGTACGAGGTGCTCTCCGACCCGGAGAAGCGCGCGAAGTACGACCGCTTCGGCATCGGTGGCGTCAACGGTGGCGCGCAGGGCTTCGCGGGGCACGAGGGCTTCGGCGGCTTCGGCGACATCTTCGACGCGTTCTTCCGCGGCACCGCGCAACGGCGGGGCGGCCCGCAGCAGGGCTCCGACCTGCGCGCCACGCTGACCGTCACTCTGGAGGAGGCGGTGTTCGGCGCCGAGAAGGAGATCGTGTTCCAGCGCACAGAGCGCTGCCTCGAGTGCAAGTCCACGGGGCAGCTGGGCGGGGGCGAGCGCGAGACCTGCACCGAGTGCAACGGACAGGGCGAGCTGCGTCGCGTGCAGCAGTCGCTCTTCGGACAGTTCGTCAACGTCACCGCGTGCCCGCGCTGTCGCGGCGAGGGACAGATCGTCACGAACCCGTGCCCGTCCTGCCGCGGCAGCGGCGCGAAGCGCGCGCGCGTGCGCCGCTCCGTGCGCATCCCCGGCGGCGTGGACGACGGCGCGCAGATCCGACTCTCCGGCGAGGGCGACGCCGGGCTGCACGGCGGCCCATCCGGCGACCTGTATGTCGAGCTCGACGTGCAGGAGCACGAGGTGTTCAAGCGCCTCGACACCAGCCTCGTGTACGACCTGCCGCTCAACGTCGCGCAGGCCGCGCTCGGCGTCGACACGGAGGTGCCGACCCTCGAGGGCGAGAAGGTGCCGCTGAAGCTGAAGCCCGGCGTGCAGCACGGCGAGGTGCACGTGATCAAGGGCCGCGGCGTCCCGGCGCTGCGCGGCGGCGGACGCGGCGACCTCCTCGTGCGCACGTTCGTCGTCGTGCCGTCGAAGCTCTCGAAGGAGCAGCAGGAGTTGATGCGCCAGCTGGCGGAGTCGCTCGGCACGCCCGAGGTGCCGGACGACGCGTCGTTCTTCGGCCGCATCCGCGACGCGTTCTCGTAGCCGCATGACCGCTCCGGACGATCGCTGGGTCGAGGCAACCGTGCGCGTCGCCCCGGCGGACATCGACGCCGTCGCCGACGCGATGCGCGATGCCGGCGCCGAGGGCGTCGCGATCGAGCCCGCGCTGCTCATCTCCGACTCCGCCGACTTCGCGTACGAGGAGCTCGGCGCGCCGGCGCTGGTGCGCGCGACGTTCCCGCTCGCGCTGACGCGCGCCGCACGTCGCGCGCTGCGCCGCCACCTCGACGCGCTGGCGTTGAGCGCGCCGCTCCCGCGCCTGCGCTACGCCGAGGTGGGCGCACACCTCTGGGCGAGCGAGTGGCAGCGCTTCTACCACGTGCAGCACATCGGCAAGCGGCTGGTCGTGCGTCCCTCGTGGGAGGCGTACACGCCACAGCCGGGCGAGGTCGTCGTGGAGCTCGATCCGGGCACCGCCTTCGGCACCGGCCAGCACGAGACGACGCGCCTCTGCCTCGCCGCCGTCGAGCGCGTGATGGCGGAGCTCGACGCGCCGGATGTGCTCGACGTCGGCGCCGGCTCGGGCATCCTCTCGATCGCCGCGCTGAAGCTCGGCGCGCGGTCGGCGCGCGCTATCGATGTGGACGCGGACACCCCCGCGATCGCGCGCGAGAACGCGCGGCTGAACGGCGTCGCCGCGAGCATTGCGTGCGCGACCGGGTCGCTCGAGGGTGCGTGGCCGTGGCACAGGGCTCCCGCGCGCGCGTCGGCGGACCTGCTGCTGTGCAACATTTCCTCGACGGTGGTGCTGGCGCTGATGCGCGCGTGCGCCGCCGCGCTGCGCTCCGGCGGCATCGCGATCCTCAGCGGCTTCATCGCGCGCGACGCCGACGAGGTGCGCGACGCGGCGATCGCCGCCGGCCTGCGTCCGCTCGCCCTCGACGCGGAGGGTGAGTGGCGCTGCCTCGTGGCGCTGCGGTGAGCGGTGTGTTGGTGGGGATGTCCGAGGACTGAGTGGGGCGCCCCCGCAAGACCTCGAGGTCGCGCCCGCCCGCTACGGCCCCGTCGAGGGCCCGAAGACGCGCGTGAGCCACGTCATCGCGTCGACGTTGACGCCGTAGATCGACAGCTCCCAGTGCAAGTGCGGGCCGGTCGCGAGGCCGGTCGCCCCGACGTGGCCGATCAGATCGCCGGCCTGCACGGCCCGACCCGCCTCCACGGCGATGTCGTGCAAATGGTGGTAGCCGGTGAGCACGCCCGCGCCGTGGTCGAGGATGACGGCGTTGCCGCGGATCGGCATCACGCCCGCCCAGGACACGCGCCCCGCGGCTGCCGCGTACACCGGCGTGCCCTCGTCCTCCGCGAGGTCGGTACCGGAGTGCTGGCCCTCGACGGGGCCGCCGTTGATCGAGCGGCCCTGTCCGAACGCGGTTGTGATGTCGAGGGTGCGCGGCAGCGGCGCGCGGAACGCGCGGTCCCAGCGCGGGGCCGCGTCGAAGGCGGCGAACTGGGCCGCGCGCAGCGCGGCCTCGCGGTCGGCGGCCTCGGGCGTCAGGATCGCGGTCGTCTCGGGCGTCAGCTCGAGGTAGTCGACCGGCCGCTCGAGGGCGACCACGGCGTAGGTCGCGCTCGCCTCGCCGAGCGGCGCGCCGCGCGTGTCGCGCACCACGACGGTCGCCCGCGCCTCGCCGATGCGCGCGTCCAGCGGCACACCGGCGACCGCCCACAGCGTGCCGTCCGCGCGCACCATCGGGTGCTCCTGCGCGCCGATCCTCAGCGTCCCCACGAACCCCGCGGGCACGCCGCCGAGCCGCACGAGCAGCGTCTCCCCCTGTCCGACCAGCGGCGGGATCACGCTCGGCGGGGACAGCAGCAGCGGCGTCGGCGTCGGCGTCGGTGTGGGCGTCCCGGTGAGGGCCGGCGGCGGCGTGCGGGTCGCCGCTGCCGGCGTTGCCGGCGCGGTGCCTCGCGGCGACGCGACCGTGGCCGCCGCGGCCCTCTCGCCGCCCCCGAGCGGTGCGCGAGGGTCCGCGCAGGCGCCGAGCAGCAGCGCGAGCGCCGTCGCGATCGCGAGCGGGACGAGGCGTCGGTGTGGCGGTGGGCGCAGGCCGGTCACCGGGGCTCCTCGGCTCGCGACGATGGACGTGGGCACCTCGATCCTAGCGCCGGCGGCATCGAGGGTCGCTCGGCCGCGTCCGTGCAGCGCCCCGCGCGCCAATGCTGGGGGGTCTTGCTCGATTGCTATACTCGAGATCGCCGGACAGAGTTGGCGGACTTCCCACCGAGTCATGCGCCGAGGTGCCGGGCGCCCCCAGCAGGAGCGTCCGTTCGGCATCGTTCGCGGAATCCCGGAGGACGCGATGGTGATGGGTGACCCCCGGCTGATCGCAGAGCGCGTGCTGGAGAACGTCGAGCACGTCATCATCGGCAAGACGCACGAGGCACGCCTCGCGCTGATCACGCTCCTCTGCCGCGGCCACCTGCTGATCGAGGACGTGCCGGGCGTCGGCAAGACGATGCTCGCGCGGGCGCTGGCGAAGTCCACCGGTTGCAGCTTCGCGCGCATCCAGTTCACGCCAGACCTGCTGCCCACGGACGTCACCGGCGTCGCCATCTACCAGCAGGGCGTTGGGCAGTTCCAGTTCCGTCCGGGCCCGATCATGGTCCAGATCGTCCTCGCCGACGAGGTGAACCGCGCGACGCCGAAGACGCAGTCCGCGCTCCTAGAGTCGATGGAGGAGCACCAGGTCACGGTGGACGGCGTGTCGTACCCGCTGCCGCGCCCGTCGATGATCATGGCCACGCAGAACCCGATCGAGTACGAGGGCACGTTCCCGCTGCCGGAGGCGCAGCTGGACCGCTTCCTGCTGCGCGTGCGCCTCGGCTACCCGTCCCCCACGGACGAGGTGCTGATCATGGACGCGCAGCAGTCCCACCACCCGATCGACACGCTCCAGGCGGTCACCGGGCCCGAGGAGATCATCTCGATGCAGGAGGCGGTCGGACGGATCTACGTCGACCCGCTGATCAAGCAGTACGTGGTGAGCCTGGTGAACGCGACGCGGTCGCACGAGTCGGTGTACCTGGGCGCCTCCCCCCGCGGGTCGCTCTCGCTGATGCGCGCCACGCAGGCGCACGCGCTGCTGGACGGCCGCGATTTCGTGACGCCGGACGATGTGAAGCTGCTGGCCTACCCCACCCTGGGCCATCGCGTGATCGTCAGCCCCAGCGCCCGCGTGCGCGACATCGACAGCGCGCAGATCGTCGACGAGGCGATCGAGCGCGTGCCGGTGCCGGGCGTGCGCGCGCGCGGCGGCGGGTAGCGCGCCACCGGGGAGGCCGCGGACGATCCGCGACGCAGAGGGGCGGGGGTGTTCCGGTTGATCGACGCGATCCGCCGTCACCACAACGTCGCGCTCACCGCGTTCCTCGCGGTGCTGTCGATCGTCGTCGGCTTCGGCTCCGGCTTCTGGATGCTCTTCCGGCTCGCCTACATCGCGCTGTTCGCGATCGCGCTGCTGTACTTCTGGACGCGCGCGATGGCGCGCGGCCTCTCCGTGAGCGTGGAGCGGACGACGCAGCGCGTGACGCAGGGCCAGGCGATCGAGGGCCGCATCACCGTGCGTTCGAGCGCCCTAGTCCCGTCGATGTGGCTGGAGGTGGAGGACCCCTCGTCCGTCCCGGGGCACACCGTGAAGCGCGTGCTCACCCTCGGCGCGGGCGGGGTGTCGGTGTGGAACTACCGCACGCGCACGCGAGTGCGCGGGCTGTACACGCTGGGCCCGGTGACGGTCACGGCCTCCGACCCGTTCGGGTTCTTCCACGTCACGCGCACCTTCGGCGAGCAGTCGACGATCCTCGTGTACCCGAACGCGCCTGACCTGCCGAACTTCTACATCCCGCCGGCGAACCTCCCCGGCGAAGGGCGCATCCGTCGGCGCACGCACAACGTCACGCCCAACGTGTCCGGCGTGCGCTACTACGAGCCCGGCGACTCCTTCAACCGCATCCACTGGCCGGCGACGGCGAGCCGCGGTGAGCCGATGGTGAAGCTCTTCGAGCTCGACCCCGCCTCCGACATCTGGGTGGTGCTGGACCTCGAGCGGAAGCACCGCGCCGGCGAAGGGGAGGAAGGCACCGAGGAGGCGGCCGTGTCGGTGTGCGCCTCGATCGCGCGGTACTTCATCAACGCCAACCGCTCGGTCGGGCTGATCACGTTCGACCGCAACATGCGCATCAACGAGCCCGACCGCGGCCAGAACCACTACACGCGCATCCTGGAGTCGCTCGCGCTGGCGCGCGCCATCGGCGACGTGCCGCTGGCGAACCTGCTGGCGGAGGAGTCGCGCCGCTTCGGACGCCACACCACCGTCGTCGTCGTCACGCCGTCGCCGCAGCAGGACTGGGCGCTCACGCTGATGTCGCTCGGCGGCCGCGGCGTGAAGGTGGCGGCGGTGATCATCGAGGCGGACACGTTCGGCGGCAGCACCAGTTCGCTCGACGTGTACGGCACGCTCGCCGCGGGCGGCATCTATGCGTACACCGTGAAGCACAACGACGATCTCGGGCGCGCGCTCTCCGAGGGCAGCGACCCCGCACTGGGGCGCATCGTGCCGGTGAGGCGGTAGGCATGGCGCACGCGGCCCCCACCTTCGAAGAGATGTTCCTCGATGGCACGCTGGCGCACCCGGAGCGCGTGGTGCGCTCCTCGCGCTGGTTCGTCTCGGTCGAGGCGTGGGTGACGCTCGCGTTGCTGCTCATGGCGCAGCTGCCGGTCGTCGGCTCGCTGGAGACCGCGAGCTGGGTCGAGGAGATGCCGTCGCTGCTGGCGGCGTCGCTGCTGGGGCTGGGGATCGGCTGGGTGCTCGCGCAGTCGCCGCTGCCGGGCGCGGTCGCGACGCTCCTCGGCGTGCCGCTCGCGATCGCGGTGTCGAGCGGCATGGTGCTGCAGCGGATGGTGCCGACGGAGCTCGACCTCGGCGTGGGGTGGAAGGCGAAGTGGACGGAGTTCGCCCTGCGCATGCGCGAGTGGGGCGACGCGGTGTGGAACCGCGGGATCTCCGCCGACCCGCTGCCGTTCGTGGTGCTGCTCGTGCTGCTGGTGTTCCTCGTCGGGTACCTCTCAGCGTGGGCGGTGGTGCGCTGGCGCAACGCGTGGGTGGCGCTGATCCCGGGCGGCGTCGTGCTGCTGACGAACATCTCGTACCTGCCGGGGCAGCCCTCGCTCGCGTTCATCGCGTTCCTGCTCGCCTCCGTCATGCTCGTGACGCGCATGGAGTTCCTGCGCTCCGTGATCCGCTGGCGGCGCGAGCAGGTGCAGCCGCCCGACCTGATGTCGATGGAGGTGCTGGCCGTCGGCGCGGTGGTTGCCGTCGTGCTCGTCTCCGCGGCGTGGGTGGTGCCGACCGCCGACCACTGGGGCCCCGTCGCCAGCGCGTGGGACCGCGTGATGGCGCCGATCAACGACCGCGTCGCCGAGTTAGGCGACCTCTTCGTCGGCGTGAACTCGAAGAAGCGCGTGCCGGCGCACTCGTTCGGTCCGCTGTTCCCGCTGCAGGGGAAGATGACGCTGGATGCCACGCCCGTACTCGAGGTGACCGCGTCCGAGCCGGGGAACCTGCGCGGCGCGGTGTACGACGAGTACACGGGCGCGGGGTGGAAGCTCTCCCTGGGCGCCTCCGCGCCGCTCTCCGGGACGACGGTGCAGGCCGCGGAGTTCGGCACGCCGCAGTCGCGCGCGCAGGTGCGCAAGCCCGTGACCGCGAAGGTGAAGGCCCTGGTGAAGGAGGCGCCCGACCGCAGGCTGCTCTCCGTGGGCGACCCGCTGGCCGCGGATGTCTCGGCGCGACAGATCGTCGACCCGAACCAGGCGGCGCTCACGCTCGTGCCGAACGACCCTACCGCGGCGACGAAGCCGTACACCACCGTGGGCACGGTGTCGGCGGCCGCCGTGCCGACCTTGCAGGCTGCGGGGACGCAGTACCCGCCCGGGATCCTCGCGGAGTACACGGCGCTGCCGGTGGACTTCCCGGAGGAGATCCGCGCGCTCGCGAAGCAGGTCATCGGGCCCGCGCGCACGCCGTACGAGGCGACCCGGCGCGTGGAGAACTTCCTGCGCGCGAACCACGTCTTCACGCTCGACCCGCCGCCGGCGCCGCCGCGCAAGGACGCCGTCGCGGCGTTCCTCTTCGACCAGCGCGCGGGCTACTTCGACCAGTTCGCCTCCGCGATGGCGGTGATGCTGCGGAGCGCCGGCATCCCGACGCGCGTCGCCACGGGCTTCGTGCTCGACCCGGCGGACGTGGACAGCCAGACGAAGGCGTTCATGGTCTCCGAGATACGCGCGTGGGCGTGGCCGGAGGTCTACTTCCCCGGGCTCGGCTGGGTCGAGTTCAACCCGACGCCCACGCGCGGCCTGGTGCAGCGCGCCGGCGACGACAGCGAGGCGCTCGCCGCGGCCGCCGAGGCGCGCGACGCCGGCGCGCTCAATGACAACCTCGACGGGCTGCAGTTCGAGGACGATCCGTTCGACAGCGGCGTCGCTGGCGCCGGTCTGACCACGATGGGCCGCATCGAGCAGTTCCTTGTGCAGGCGATCTCGGTGCTGATCGTGCTGTCGATGGTCGCCTTCGTCCTCGCGATCGCCACCCGCGTGTGGTGGGAGCGCCGCTTCGCCGGGCTCTCGCCTGCGACCGCGCGCTGGGGCAAGGTGCAGCAGCTCGCCGCGTGGGCGGGCGTGGCGCCCCCGGACTACCTCACCCCCGCCGAGGCCGCGCGCGCGCTGGCCGCGACCACGGGCGAGCCGGCGTCGCTCGCCACCCTCGCGCGCGAGTACACGCGTGGCCGCTACGGCGTCGCGGCGACGCTCGTCGAGGAGAGCGCGGAGCGCGGGCGCGACCTAGACCGCGAGTACGCGCGGGTGCGCGGACGGCTGCGCCGGCTGATCACGCGGCGCGTGCTGCACCTGGGGCGGGTGGACGTGGCGCGAGACCCGGCGCGCCTAGCGGGGCGGTATGCCGCCCCCGCTGCCGCGCGGCGCTAGCCGGTTCA
>SHYQ01000037.1 GCA_009692765.1 Dehalococcoidia bacterium
AATGTGGTGACAGCGGACGCGCGGAGCGCGCCGCGAGTCGTGGAGGCCCCCGTGACGGATTCTGAAGACTTCTACCGCCCGCTCAACGTGTTCTTCGACGTCGACAACACGCTGATCATGTGGAACGGGCGGCTGCGCCAACACACGCGCGAGGTCTTCACGGAGCTCAAGGAGCACGGGCACACGATCTACATCTGGTCCGGCGTCGGCATTCGGCGCTGGGACATGAAGCGCCACGAGCTGGACGAGTTCGTCACCGACTACTTCATCAAGCCCCTCGACCGCCACCACGAGAAGCTCGAGGCGCTCGGTGTGCCAATGGTGCCCGACTTCGTGATCGACGACCACCTGAGTGTGGTCACCGCCTTCGGCGGCTACCACATCAAGGACGAGGCCGCCGCCGATGACCGCGAGCTCCTCGAGGTGCTCGCGCGGATCCACCAGATGGCGCGCGTCCCCGCCGTTCTGGGCGAGGTGGGCGAGTAGGCCGCCGCCTCGCAGCGCCTCGGCCTCCCCGCGCGGGCTACGCGCGGGGCGTCGAGGACTGCGGTTGCGCCCCACCCCCTGCCCTCTCCCTGCGCAGGCAGAGACTGATCGCGCAGTGTTCACGCACCGAGCGAACGTCGAGGCGATCCGCCGTGGTGCGCCCTCACCCCCGCCCTCTCCCGCTTCGCAGGAGAGGGGGCCCGAACGTGATCAGAACCCTCTCCCTCTCCCTCGCACTGGGAGAGGCTGGGAGACGGCAGCGTGAGGGCGCTCCGAGGCGCGCCAACCGCGCGCCGTTCTGCGGGAGCGCAAGGGGCGCAGCCCCCTCGCGTCCCCCCTCCGATTTCTGAACCCCCTTTCCCGCGCAGGGAAGGGGGCAGGGGGATGGGCCGCCCGCTCAGTCCTCGACGCCCCGCAGGCGAGGTCGCGCTGCTGCGACGTTAGGCGCGCCGTTCCGCCGGGAGCGCGATGGGCGCAGCCCCCTCGCATCCCCCTCCGATTTCTGAACCCCTTTCCCGCGCGGGGAAGGGGGCAGGGGGATGGGCCGCCCGCTCAGTCCTCGACGCCCCGTAAGCGGGGTCGCGCCGCTGCGACGTTAGGCGCGGCGCTGCGCGGCGAACGCGCGCAGCAGCGCGGCGATGCGCGCGCGCTCGAGCATCGCCGACGCCGGCGTGTCCTCGTCCATCTCGTCGGAGGCCTCGGCGAACTGTCCGAGGGCGATCTGCGCGCGCTGGTCGGGGATCCGCACCAGCGGCTCCGCGATCGTCCAGATCGAGCACCCGGGGTGGCGGTCCGGCGACACGCTGGCGTACGACACCCAGTCCAGCACGCGCTCACGGATGTCGTAGTGCGAGAACAGCCGGTACTCGAGATCCCAGCGCCCCGCGTCGTCGTAGAGCGGTGGCGACCAGTCGATGTTAAGCGGGTGGTCGGAGCCCTGCTGCTCGTCCAGCGCGACCAACCAGATCGACGTGGCGAGGGCGAGCGGGGAGGCGTCGTACGCACCGCGCACGGCCCAGGTCTGCGCGTACGCGTCGCCCAGGGCGCCGTGCACGCGACGGTCCACGCCGAGCCCGCACGCGAGCAGCGTCCGCGTCACCACGATGTGCGCGATGAGCCGCGCGTCCGCGTCGTCGCGCGGGCGCTCCCCGGTCGGCAGCGCGAACGCCGCGACCACCTCGGGCGGGAAGCACGCGAACGTGCGGTTCACGCCGCCCTGGTGCCCGGGCGCGCCGGGCCGGCCCTGCGCTCGGAGCAGCGTGTCGAGGTCGGTTGGATCGTCGACGGCCCCGCGGTCGCGGGCCTGCGGCCAGAGCCGGAGCGCGAGGTCGAGGACGGGGCTGGTCGCAGAGTTACTCGGCATGGGATGAGGCTCGCGTGCTGGGCGCGCGCTGTCAACGCGGGCGCGCACTGGCGGATCCGCTGCTGGCCTGAGAGGATCGTTCGCGTGACCCGCCTCGCCTCGCTCGCCTCCCGCACCTCGACGCACCTCCGTGCGCGCCTCGCCGGCGTCGCGCTGCTCGCCGCCGCCGTCGCCGGCTGCGTCTCGAGCGCGCCCGCCCCAGCCTCGACGCCCGCGGCCGCCGCGCCGGCCGCCAGCGGTGCGCCGGCCGCCGCCGGCGCGCCGGCATCGTCGACGCCCACCGCGGAGCCCGTTGCCTCGACGGCGGCCCTCCCCGACAGCGCGCTGCCGCGCGTCCGCTTCCTCCCCGCGAGCGGGACTGCGGCCACCCTCCCAATCGAGGTGCCGCCGGACACGGAGTACGGGATTGGCCTCTCGGGACGGAAGACGCTGGTCGAACGCGGGATGCTGTTCTACTTCCCGCAGACCGCGGACGTGCCGTTCTGGATGCAGGGCACGCACATCGACCTCGACATCGCGTTCGTGGACCGCGCGCTGAAGGTGGTCACCGTGACGACGATGAAGGCCGACACGCAGGACTACCACCGCTCCGCCGCGCCGTTCATCGCGGCGATCGAGGCGCCCGCGGGCTGGTACGCGGCGCATGGCGTGCGCACCGGCGCAACGGTGGTCTTCGACTTCGACCTCAAGGCCGTCACGGGCCGGTAGGCCGGAGCGCGGCCGCGGCCCACGGACGCGTGCGGCCCGGGCGCCTCGACGGAGCGCGGCCGAGACGCTCCCTATACTGCACACACGCACATCGAAGGGCACGACCATGATGAACACCGCGATCGACTTCAACGGCATGAAGGTGATGGGCTATCTCTCCGAGCCCGATCCCGAGGAGTTCCCGGAACCCCTGGGCGGGATGGTGGTGATCCAGGAGTGGTGGGGGCTCACCCCTGACATCGAGGAGATCGCGGACCGCTACGCCGTCGAGGGCTACGTAGCGTTCGCGCCCGACCTCTACCACGGCCAGGTCGCGACCGAGCCGGACGAGGCGCGCAAGCTGGTGATGGCGCTCGAGCGCGACCTTGCCGCGCGCGAGATCGACACGGTGATCGCGTGGCTGAAGGCGGAGCACAGCGTCAAGAAGGTCGGCTGCGTCGGCTACTGCATGGGCGGCGGGCTCACGCTGGCGACTGCGATCCGGCCCACCTCGCGGGTGGACGCGGTGCACGTGTACTACGGCGGCGGGATGCCCTCGGCGGACGCCATCGCGACGATCCGCGTCCCGGTGCTCGGTTCCTACGGCGCGGACGACGAGGGCATCCCGAAGGCGCAGGTGGACATGCTGCGCGACACGCTGAAGCAGGCCGGCGTGCCCAGCGACATCACGCTCTACCCCGGCGCACCACACGGCTTCTTCAGCGAGACGCGCCCGGCGTACCGCGAGGGCGCGGCGATGGATTCGTGGATGAAGTCCGTCGAGTGGTTCCAGCGCTACCTGCGGGCGTAGGCGGCGCGTTTCGGGCCGGAGGGGCGGCGACCGTGGCGGAGATGCGCATCGTCGCGAAGGCGCTGGACGATTTCGGGGACGACTGGCACTGGGTGATCCTGCACGGCGCGGAGCCGCGCGGTGAGCGCCGCTACTTCACCACCCTCGTCGACACGCTGTGCGGCATCTTGCTCGACGAGGGCGGCGTCACGGTCACCCTCGTCGACACGGGCGCGCCCGACGAGCCGAACTGCCCGCGCTGCCTCACCGGCGGCACAGGCGGCGGCCTCCGCGCGGAGGTCGAGCGTGTCCTCGAGGAGGCGGAGCTCGTCCCGGTGCGCGTCAGATAGCCGCGCGCAAGCACCTCGGTCACCGCACGCGAGGTACAGCGCTAGCCCGCGGGCGCCGCAGCCACGAGCGGGTCGAAGACCCTAGTACCACTCGCGCTCCACGATCTGCGAGGCGTGCGCGGCGAGCGTGGTGAGCACGCGCTCGTCGCCAGCGTCGAAGGCGCGGCCGTCGCGGCGATCGGTGACGTAGAGCGCGCCACGCACCTCGCCGCGCGCCCAGATCGCGACGCCCGCCAGCGCGCGCATCTCCGGGTGGTGCGGCGGGAAGCCGAACGCGTGCGCGTGCTCCTGCACGTCGTCGAAGCGCACCGGACGGCCGTCCTCGCGCAGGGAGCCGAGCGGGCCGTGGCCCTGCGGGGGCGTGCGCAGCCGCGCGAGCGCCTCCGGCGGAAGGCCCGAGGTGACGAAGCCCTCCGTGCGATCCTCGCGGTCGGTGATCGCGAGCGCGGCGTAGCGCGCTCGCGTCAGCTCGCGCGCGAGGTCGGCGACCACCTGGAGCGATGCCTCGGGCGTGTGGCGCGCCGGCAGCTCCGCGACCCGCGCGGCGAGCGCGCGCAGCGCCCGCCGTTCCGGGTCGCGGTGGACGAGGTGGTCGAGGCGGTCGAGGTAGCGCATCGCCATGCGTAGAGCCTAGGGCCTTCGGGGGCCTTCGGCCCATTCGTGGCTGCCGCCGCTGCGTACGCGGCGTCAGTCGAGGGGCATGCCGCGATGGCGTCGCTCGCCCGCCGGTGGCGGCGCGGTCGGGGGCGGCGTCGTCGGCACCGGTGCTGCGTCCGGGGCGCGGCGCACGCCGGCTGCGGGATGGAGCGGCGCGCCCGGCGGCAGCACCACGATCGCGGTGGCGAACTGCACCAGCGTCAGCAGCGCCGCGGCGGCCGCGGACGGCGGGCCGGGCGTCAGCGCGAGATGGAAGATCGTCACCTCGATCGTCTCGTACGCGGGCGTGCCGAGCAGCAGCACGATGGCGAACGAGGTGAACGCGAACATGAACGCGAGCGCGGTCGCGGACGCGACGGCCGGCCGCAGCATCGGCCACGTGACGTGGACGAAGACGCGCCAACGCGCCGCGCCCAGCAGCCGGGCCGCCTCCTCCTGCTCGCGGTCGAGGTGCGCCCACGCGTCCGTGACGGGCCGCACCACGATCGCGACGCAGATGTATGCGTGCGCGACGACGATCGCCCACAGCGTGCCCGTGAGCGCGGCCGGCTCGAGGCCGGCGCGCGCCAGCAGGCGGCCCGCCCAGCCCTCCGCCCCCAGCGCGACCTCGAACGCGACGGCCACCACGATCGCGGGCATGACGAGCGGCAGCGCCGCGAGGAAGCGCACGAGCGGGCGGCCGGGGAAGCGGATCTGCGCCAGCACGTACGCGGTGGGGATCCCCAGCGCGAGCGCGAGCAGCGTCGACAGCGTCGCCTGGCCGCTGGAGATCGCCAGCCGCCGCGCGATCGCCGCCGCGTCGAGGATCGGCGTCCCCTCGGGCCCCGCCGCGACCGCCGTCCACGCTGTGACCGCGAGCGGCCAGAGCAGCAGCGGGAGCAGCAGCGGGAGCAGCAGCGGGAGCGCGGGGACGCCCCAGCGCCAGCTCGGCGGGGTCGCGCGACGTCGGAGCGGAGCGATCACGCACGCATCGTCCTCGGGCGCGCGCTCGGCGTCCACCGGAGCGTTCCGCTCCCTCGTGCGCTGCGCGGGAGGCGCACACGCCTCCCGCGCGCGTTCCGCCTGGGTATGGGGGGCGCAGCCCCCCACGGTCTCTGCTGACGCCCCGCTCCCGCCCGGCCGGAGCGGGGCCGGGGGTGAGGGTGCTCGCTTCTCGCGCCAGGATCCGCCGGGCTCAGCGCGCGGGGCGCGCGGTCTGCAGCCACTCGCCGATCTCCGCCGCCAGCGCGGCGGGCGGCTGCGATGAGTCGAGCACGAGGCGCGGCCCCTCGCCGGGCGAGATCGCCTCGAAGCGCTGCGTCTGCTCGCGGTAGACGCGCGCGTCCGCGTCCGAGGTACGCAGCGGGTCGCCAGCGCGGTTGACGATGCGCGCCAGCGCGGCGTCGTCCGTGAGGCGCAGCTCGACGATCAGCGCCGGCGCGCCGGCCTCGCGGGCGACGCGCAGCGCGGCGGCGCGCAGCGCGGCCGTCGGGTGCGTCGCGTCGAGCACGACGGGCCGGCCGTGCGCGAGGTGGTCCGCCGCGCGGCGGCGCATCTCCGTGTACACGCGCTCGGTCATCTCCGGGGTGTACAGCGCAGCCTCGCCGCTTGCGTGCACGTCCAGGCCTGCCAGCTGCTTACGGACGGCGTCGGAGGAGAGGTACGCCGCGCCGATCCTCGTCGCCAGCGTCGCGCCGATCAGCGACTTGCCGGTGCCGGACAGCCCGCAGAGCACCACCACGGCCGGCCCCACGCGCCGCGCGTCGTACTGCGCGGCGAGGCGGAAGTAGCGCGCGGCGGACGCCGCGAGCGCCGCCCGCTGCGCCGGCGCGATCTCCGCCGCGTGCGCGCCGATCGACTCCACCTTGCCGCGCACGAAGGCGCGCGTCGCGCGGTGCATCGGGTGCAGCACGCCGAACGTCTCGTCCGCCGTCGCCGCGAGGTAGCGGCCGGCGAACTCGTCGCCGAGGTCCTCGCGTCCCAGCGCCTCGAGGTCCATCGCGAGGAACGCGACGTCGTTGTTCACGTCCGCGTAGCGCAGGTGGAACCACTCCGTGAACTCGATGCAGTCGACGACGACGAGGTCCGACGGCGCGGGGCCGAGGACGTACACGTGCTTCGCCTGGAGATCGCCGTGCCCCTCGACGACGCGGCCCTGCGCCAGCCGCTCGTTGAGCAGGCCCGCCTCCCGCTCCAGGGTGGCGTCGATGGCTGCCTTCGTGGCGGCGGCGTCGCCGGGCTCCCACGTCGAGCCGATGAAGCCCGCCGCCTCGCTGTACTCGCGCGCCCACCACGCGCGCTCGGCGGGCGCGCCGGCGAACTCGCGGTCGTTGGGTACGACCGCCGCCGCCGCGTGGAACGGCACGAGCGCGCCGACGAGCCGCGCGAGGATGTCCGGAGGCTCGGCCTGCGCCGCGAGCAGCCGGTCGAGCGTGCGGTCCTCCGGCAGGCGGCGCATCTTCACCGCCCACTCGACGATCACGTCGGAGGGCTCGCTCGCCTCGGGATCGATGGCGTAGCGCCCGTCCGCGCGCCGCAACACGGGGACGACGCCGAGGTAGACCTCCGGCGCGAGGCGGCGGTTGAGGCGCACCTCGGCGTGGCAGAAGCGCTCGCGCGTCTCCAGCGTGAGCTGCTCGATGAAGCCGAAGTCGACGGGCTTCTTCGTCTTGTAGACCACGTCCCCCACGAGGAAGACGTAGGAGATGTGCGTCTGCACGAGGCGGACTGCACCCGTTCCAGAGGCGGCGGGTGGCACGGGGTACGCGGAGGGCTCCAGCAGCGCGCGCACGTACTCGGGCAGCGCGGCCCGGGCGGCTTCGGCAGCGGCAGAGTCGATGTCGTTCGTCATGGCAGGACGGTAGGCAGCGCGCGAGTGTGGGGCAAGCGCCGCGAGCGTCGAGGTGCTGCGCGGCGTCCGAGGACTGAGACGGGCGGCCCATCCCCCCGCCCCCTTCCCGGCGCGGGAAGGGGGTTCAGAAAGCAGAAGGGGTGATGGCCCATCCCCCCGGCCCCCTTCCCTCCGGGAAGGGGGAGCTGGCGAGCGCGCCGCTGCGCGTCGCCTCGCGAGAAGCGGGGAGGGCCCGTGGGGGCGCAGCCCCCAGAACAACAACCCCCTTCACGCGCAGGGAAGGGGGTAGAGGGATGGGCCGCGGTCGCAAAACCTCGACGCTGCGGGAGGGGAGGTGATGGTTCGCTCTCGCAGTCCTCGCCGCCCCGTCCGCACCTCGACGCGACGAGGGCTAGAGCAGGCCCAGGTCGGCGAGGCGCTGCTGGATGATCGGCGCCATCACGTTCGCGTAGAACCACATCTCGACGATGCGCTCGCGCTCGATGCGAAAGACGAAGGCGATCGGCATCTCGATCGCGCGGTTCGTCGGCGGGAGGCCGAGGATCGGGCCGGTGTTCGTGCCCTCGAGGCCGAACTGCAGCGTCACGCGGTCGTCGCTGTAGAGCTCGCCGTCGATGGTCAGCGTCATGTCGGGGAACGCGCGCCGGAGCTGGACGTGCATCTCCTGGGCGATCGACAGGCCGCCCGTCAGTCCGAACGGCGAGTGCACGATCACCTGCGGCGCCGAATGCGCGGCCAACATCTCGATGAAGTCGAGTTCGTGCGCCTAGCGCAGCCAGCCGTGCACGAGTGTGCGGGTGTCCTCGGCGCTCATGCGCACGGCTCCCGCTACGCCTGCGCGGCGCGCTCGCCGCGGTGGTAGATGTCCAGGTGCTCCTGGTGGATCTGGTCGGGGAACGCCGAGGCGATTGCGTCCCACTCGCCCATGTCCCACTCGGAGACGAACGTGATCGCCTTGCCGTCGCGGCCGGCGCGGCCGGTTCGGCCGATGCGGTGCACGTACTCCTCGGCGTTCTGGGGGACGTCGAAGTTCACGACGTGCGTGATCTCCGGGATGTCCAGGCCGCGCGCGGCGACGTTCGTCGCGATCAGGATGTCCAGGCTGCCCGCGCGGAACTCCTGCACCACGCGGTCGCGCTGCCGCTGGTCCATATCGCCGTGCAGCGCGCCCACGCGCACCCCCTGGTGCGCGAGGTCCCGCTCGAGGCGATCCACGCTGCGCTTCATCTTGCAGAAGACGAGCGTGCGGCCCTTCAGCTCGCGCTCGATCAGCTCGCGCAGGCCGCGCGTCTTGTCGCGCGAGGCGACCTCGAAGTAGAGCTGCTCGATCGTGTCGACGGTGCTCAACTCCGGGTCGACGGTGACCGTCTCCGGGTCGTTCATGAACTGCCAGATCAGCCGCCGGATCGCGCTCGGCATGGTCGCGGAGAACAGCGACGTCTGCCGCTGGCGCGGTGTGCGGCTGAGGATGCGACGGATGTCCGGCAGGAAGCCGATGTCCAGCATCTGGTCGGCCTCGTCCAGCACGGCGTAGCGCACGAAGCGCAGCGAGAGCGTGCCGCGCCCGAGGTGATCGATCACGCGCCCCGGCGTCCCGACGACGATCGCCGGGCGACGGTCCAGCGCCTTGAAGTCGCTGGCGAGCGAGTGCCCGCCGAGGATGCCCACGGCCTCCAGGCCCCACGATGCGGCGAAGCTGCTCAGCACCTCCAGCACCTGCTGCGCGAGCTCGCGCGTCGGTACGAGGACGATCGCCTGCACCTCGGGCAGCTCGCGGTCGAGGCACTCCATCATCGGCACGCCGAAGGCGATGGTCTTGCCGCTGCCGGTCTGCGCGACGCCGACGATGTCCTTGCCCTCCATGAGGGCGGGGATCGCGCGCGCCTGGATCGGCGTGGGCTCGCTGAAGCCGAAGCCCGCGAGGGCGCGCAGCGCGGTCTCGCTGATGCCGAGCGCCGCGAACGCGGCCGGCAGATCCGCCGTGGCGATCTTCGGCGCGGCGGAGCGTTGGGGCGTGCGCGCCCGACGCTCCCGCGGCGCGGGTGCGTCGCGTTCGTCGGCGTCCGCGTCCGCGTCGTCGCTGCGCGTGTGTCGTCGAGGTGCGTCATCGCGCGGCTCGGACGCCGCCACGGTGGCCGTGCGGCCCGTCCGGCCCGGCACGCCGTCGTCGCTGTCGTGACGGCGATCGTCGACGCTCTCCGGGGCCTCGGGGTACGCGTCTGCGTCGTCGTGCGCGACCGCGTCCGCCTCGTCGAGGCCGGCATCGGCCGCGGCTCCGTCCGCGCCGTCGGGGTGGCGGCGTCCGCGGCCACCTCGGCGGCCGCGGCGGCGGCGGACGACGAGGCCCTCCGCCGTGGTTTCGGCCGTGTCGGCCTCGGCGCCGCTGTCGTCGGCCGCGTCTGACTCAGCGGCGGTCGAGGCGACCTCGGGGGCGGCGACGGCCGCGGGCGCTGCGGGCGCTGCGGGCGCGATCGCCACGAGCAGCGTCTCGCGTGACGGCTCCGGCTCGACGGCCGGCTCTTCGAGGACGAGCGCAGCCGGTTCGACGGTGGTGTCGAACGGGCGCGACCAGCCGGAGAGGCTACGCGCCCCCCCGACGAGGACGCGGATGGTGTCGCGCAGTCCGGACGGACGCCGCCGGCGCGACGGCAGGATCGAGCCGTCCCCGCCCTCGGACTGCGGCCGAAAGGCGACGTCCTCGGGCAGCGGCGGCTCGAGGTTCTCGCGGAGCGGGCGGAAGCCGCCTCGGCTGGGGGGACGGCGCTGGCGGGTGACCTGATCGCGACGCTGGCGGACCTGGTCGTCCTGGCCTCGGCTGCCCCATGCGTAGGCGCGGGGGCCGGCGTCGGTCTCCGCGGCGGGGGTGCGCGTGGGGGTGGAGCGCGTGGCGGTCGTGCGGGTGGTGGTAGGCGCGGGCTCGGTGGTGGCTACGGCGGCTGCGCCGGCGCCGCGCCCGCGTCCGCCGCGGCTGCCTCGGCGGCGGCCCCCGTCGTCGTCACCGGTGTCGTGCGCGACGGGCGGGTCGACGCGCCCGGGTGGGGGGATCGCGGGACGGGGTGTTGGGGTGGCCGTGCCGAGTAGCTTCTTGAGCAGTCCACGGATGGGCGTCACCGGCGATCACCGCCGGTGACCGCATAGGTCGGACAGGTCATGTTGTGTTCCGTCGTTGGTCGGGTGCCGCGCCGTAACGTCGCGGTTCGAGGACTCATTGCGGGCATTCTAGCCGTTCCCGCGCAGTCGTGCGAATCGGCACGAACCCGCGCCATCCGGCCGGCGAGATGGAGGCGTGGCGGGCCGTCAGGCGCGCCCGGCGACGCGGGCCGCCTCCGCCTCGAGCGGTGGCACGCCGTCGAGGTCGCCCCCGGCGCGCCGCGCGAGCAGCGCGAACACGATCGCGCCGCCGACGGTGATGATGCCGGCGGCGTAGAACACCGACGCGATGCCGAAGGCATCCTTCACGAACGCGCCGATCAACGATCCGCCGAGGAACCCGATCGCGTTGCCCATCGACGCGATCCCCATGAGCGCGCCCATGCCCACGCCGCGCCCGATCTGCACGAAGATCGCCTGCTGCGCCGGCGTCGCCAGGGACTCCGCGAGGCCCGCCGCGACCATCGCCACCAGCACCCACGGCGCCATCGTGAGCGCCGCGCCGAGGAAGGACGTCTCCACGATCCACCTCGGCAGGAGCGGCACCACGAACTGCGCGATGCCCGACAGCACCAGGCCGATCACCACGAGCATCACGCGGTTGGTGCGATCGGCGAGCGGCCCCGTGAGCGGCTGGAACACGGCGTTGATCAGCGAGCGGCTCGCCAGCAGGATCCCGGCGAAGAGCGCGCTGTTGGTGCCCAGTCCCTCCGCGCCGATGACGTACACCGCGAGCCACACTGAGGCCGACCCCCAGCCCATCGACACGAGCAGCGCGAGCAGCGTCGTGGCCTGCACGTCGGGGCGGCGCATCAGCGACCAGAAGCTCGGCGAGCGCACGCTGCCCTCGACGGCGCCCGCCTCGCGGTCGGCCGCGTGCAGGGGCTCGCCCGGCGGCTGCGGCGGGAGGAGCACCGCGGTCATGAGCGCGGTGCCGCCCAGCAGCGCGGACATCGTCGCGAACGCCACGTCCGCGCTGAAGAGGTCGCGCAGGCCGCCGCCGAACAGCGGCCCGATCCCGAACCCCGCGGTCTGTGCGACGGAGAACCAGCCCATGAAGCGGCCCTCGTCGCCGCGCGGGGCCAGCCGCCCAACGTACGCCAGCGCCATCGGGAAGACGGCCGCCGCGCCCACGCCCGACAGCACGCGGAAGAAGATCACGAGTTCCCACGTGGGCGAGAAGAGGTAGCCGACGGCGCCGAGCGCGTAGATCGAGAAGCCGATGACGATGAACGGCTTCGGTCCGAACACGTCGCCGAGCCGTCCGACGAACGGCGCGAAGATGATCTGCGCGATCGTCAGCCCCGAGAACGACAGCGCCACGGCAACGGCGGGCCCACCGAGGTCGTCCTGCACGTGCACCGGCAGCAGCGGCGACACCATCGAGATGCCGATCATCGCGACCATCATCGCGAGCCACAGCACGATGAACCCTCGAGATCGCATGTGGCGCCGCCTCGCGCGTCACGGTAGCAGAGCGTTCGGAGCGGCCCATCCCCCTGCCCCCTTCCCGGCGCGGAGCAGAACCCTCACCCCCGGCCCCTCTCCCGCTGCGCAGGAGAGGGGTCAGAAGGAGATGTGGGGGCTGCGCCCCCACGCCCCGCGGAGCGCGCGCTCCCCTCTTCCGAGGCGCGCTTACCGCGCGCCGTTCCGCCGGGAGCGCGAGGGGCGCAGCCCCCTCCCGCGCCGGGAGGGGGCTGCGCCCCTCGCACGTCAGTCCTCGAGGCCGCCCGCGCACGCACCTCGACGCCACGCCGCGTTAGCGGAAGACGACGGTGCGGTTCTCGTGCACGAACACGCGGTCCTCGATGTGCCACTGCACCGCGCGCGCCAGCACGGAGCGCTCCACCTCGCGGCCGAGGCGCACGAGGTCGGCGCGCCCGTCGCGGTGCGTCACGCGCACCACGTCCTGCTCGATGATCGGGCCCTCATCGAGGATCGCGGTCGCGTAGTGCGCGGTGGCGCCGATGATCTTCACGCCACGCTCGAACGCGCGCCCGTACGGGTCCGCGCCCGCGAACGCGGGTAGGAACGAGTGATGGATGTTGATGATCCGCGCCGGGTACTCCGCGATGAAGTCCGCGCTGAGGATCTGCATGTACCGCGCGAGCACCACCAGCTCCACGCCGGCCTCGCGCAGCAGCGCGCGCACGGCCGCCTCCTGCTGCGCCTTCGTCGAGGGCGTCACCGGCAGCGCGTGGTAGGCGATGCCGAACGCCTGCACGTCCGTGCGCAGCGTCTCGTGGTTCGCGATCACCAGCGGGATCTCCACCGCCAGCTCGCGACGCCGCCAGCGCCACAGCAGCTCCAGCAGGCAGTGGTCCGTGTTCGACGCGAGGATCGCGACGCGCGGAGGGCGCACCTCCGCCAGCCGCCACTCCATCTGGAAGCGCGCCCCGACCTCCGCGCCGAAGATCGAGC
>SHYQ01000038.1 GCA_009692765.1 Dehalococcoidia bacterium
TCCTCAAGAGCTAGCGGCACCAGGCGTGTCCGCGGCACTCGCCTTGTGTTCGTCACTCGCCTGCCGCGCAACGACGAGTCGTCCGGTCGTTGCCGTCGAAGGTCATCGATTCTCGGCGAGGCCGCAGCCGAGCTGATGCGACTGCTCTGGCACTCACCGACATGAACGATCATGCGGCAGGTGTGGGGCATGGCGCGGCGTAGCGTCAAGGCGCCGCGCCGGTTTGACACTCGCCGCGTGGGGGTTGCTACCGTCTCCAGATGCCGAAGAGCCGACTCCTGTCGCTCCTCCGGGTCGTTGGTGTGCGTCCGGGACTCCCGGCCCTCGCTGCCACGCTCGCGATCGTCGTCACGCTGGCGTCCTGGACGCCCGCCGAGGCGGCCAGTGCGCGCGTGACGGCGGACGGCGACTGCCTGAACCTCCGGCAGGCCCCCTCCCTGAGCGCCGCGATCCTGACCTGCATCGCGGACGGCACCGTGGTCACACTCGTCCCCGGCGTCGTGACGGCCGATGCACTCGACTGGCAGCAGGCGCGCACCGCCACCGCCGTGGGCTGGGTCGCCAGGCGACACCTCACCACCCTCCCCGATCCTGCGTCTGCGGCCCCGTCCGAACCGTTCGCACCGAGCGCCTTCGATCCCCCACCCCCGGGCGGGCTGACCCTGGGCATCGCTGGGACCGCCTCGCCTCAGGCCGTGATCGCGGCGCAGACCTTCCCCGTCGCCGACCTCTCGACGATCGATCCGGTCACGCAGCGCTACCTCACCTACATCCCGGGCGCACCGGCGATCGTGAACACACTGGACGACGCCACGTTGCGGCCGGAGATGGTGGTGATGGTGCGCCGCGCCGGCACGCTCCCCCCGGCGGACACGTCGCCCATCGCCCGCCTCGGGACATCGCCGGTGGCCCTCGGGACGGCGCGCCCGTTCCCCACGCCCAGCCGCGACGGGCTCACGCTCGGCGTCGCGGGGACGAACGACGCAGCGGCGCTGATCCGCACGCAGCCCTTCGCCGTCGACCTCGTGGTGGCGCTCGAGGTCTCCACCCAGCGGTGGCTCACCTACATGCCGGGCGCCCCGGAGTGGGTGAACACGCTGAACCGCTCCACGATGCGCCCGACGACGGTCGTGTTCATCCGCCGCAGCGCGACCGCCCCCGACCCTACGCCGCCGGTGATGGCCGCGCGCGCCTTGAGAGCGCCGATCACCTACTACTACTGCACGCAGACGGGATTCGCGGACATCGGCGACGGTGGTGGGTTCTGCGGCCTGATGCGCAACGGCGCGCCCGTGCACGCCGGG
Source organism: Dehalococcoidia bacterium (assembly GCA_009692765.1). GTDB lineage: Bacteria > Chloroflexota > Dehalococcoidia > UBA2979 > UBA2979 > SHYQ01. The sequence goes on from SHYQ01000038.1 coordinate 1,305, forward strand.
GCCGCCTCCTGCGATCGCGCGAACCTCGGCCAGCGCTTCCGCGTCGTGGGCGATCCGACGGGGCTCGTGTATACCTGCATGGACACCGGCGGCGGCGTGAACGCCGAGCATCGCGACATCTGGTTCGCGACCAACGACGAGGGCTACGCGTGGCGGAAGCAGGTCGCGCCCGCAGGCTTTGCCACAATCGAGATCATCGAGTAGGCGGGAGCCTCGCGTAGGCCGCGCGCACGATCCGCGCCGCGCCTCCCGGCTGCGACTTCGCCACTACTCCGCGACACGCGCCTTGCGGCGCTTCTCCCCCGGCTCGCGGCGATACTCCTCGGTCTCCAGGCACTCGCCGCCCTCGACCTGGTAGACGCGCGTCGCGATGCGTTCGAGGATCGCCGGGTCGTGGCTCGCGCAGACGATCGTCCCATCGTAGGCCTCGAGCGCCTCGAGCAGCTTGCGACGGGTCGCGGCGTCCAGGTGGTTCGTCGGCTCGTCCAACAGCAGCACGTTCGAGGGCTGGATCAGGAACCGCGCCAGCGCAACGCGGCTGCGCTCGCCGCCCGACAGCACCGAGATCGGCTTGAACACGTCGTCGCCCCGGAACAGGAACCGCCCCAGGATCGCGCGGAGTGCGACGTCCGGCTCATCGGCGGCAACGGCGCGCACCTCGTCGAGCACCGTGCGGTCCGCGCGCAGCGCCTCGTCCTGGTGCTGGTCGTAGTAGCCGAAGCGCGCGCGTAGCGACCACGCGACCGCGCCCTCGGACGGCTGCTGCCGCCCGGCGATGATCTTCAGCAGCGTGGACTTGCCGCTGCCGTTCGGGCCGAGCAGCAAGACCCGCTGGCCGCGCTCGACCAGCAGGTTCACGTCCACCAGCACCACGTGATCGCCGAACGCCTGCGCCACGTGGTCGACGCGGAGCACGTCCTGCTCCGTGCGGCCCGAGGACTGCAGGCGGAACCCCACCTCGCGCTCCTCGCGCTGCACCTCGATGCGCTCGATGCGCGCGACGGCCTTCTCGCGCGACTTGACGGCCGTGGCCTTCGTCGCCTTCGCGCCGAAGCGCTCGATGAAGCGCGTCTGCTTCGCGATCTCGCGCTCCTGCCGCGCGGCCGCGCGCTGCTGCTGCGAGATGCGGTCAGCCTTCTGGCGCTGGTAGTCGGAGTAGTTCCCCGAGTACGACTCGGCCCGTCCGTCGCGAAGCTCGATGATGCGGTTCACCACGACGTCGTGGAACTCCGCGTCGTGCGTCACCAGCAGCACCGCTCCGCGGTACTCGGCCAGCTCGAGAGCCAGCCAGTCGCGCGCCGCCGCGTCGAGGTGATTCGTGGGCTCGTCCAGCAGGAGGTTCGGCGGGCGGTGCACCAGCACCTTCGCGAGTCCGATGCGCATCCGCCAGCCCCCCGAGAACTGGCCGCAGCGCTTCGTCCGGTCCTCGGTCGCGAAGCCTAGGCCGTCCAGCACGCGGCCGATGCGGCGGTCGATGCGGTAGCCGTCCAGCGCCTCGAATCGTTCGAAGAGGTGCGTCTGGCGTTCGATCAGCGCGTCGAGCGCGTCGGGGCCCCGCTCCGGCGCGCCGTGCTCGATCTCCGCGGCGACCTCCTCTAGGGCGCGCTCGATCGCGCGGGCCTCGGGGAACGCCGTCCACAACTCCTCGACCAGCGTGTGCGCCTCGTCGAGGTCGGCGTCCTGGCGATGGAACTCGATATCGCCGCCGCGCCAGCCCGCCGCACCCTCGTCGGGCTGGTCGTCGCCGGCGATCAGCCGCAGCAGCGTGGACTTCCCCGCGCCGTTCGGGCCGACGAGGCCCACGCGCTCGCCGTCGCCGATGGCGAACGAGACGCCACGCAACACGTGGTCGCCGCCGAAGGAGCGCGCGAGGTTCTCCGCGTAGATCATGACGACAGGCTAACGGGGGGCGGCCCGGAGCGCGATCCTACCGGCCGGGTGGGCCCGGTCACGCATCGAGCACGTCGAAGGCCTCCGTGTCGTCGAGCGCCGCTGCGAGGCGGCCTAGGCCGACCTCGTGGACGAGCGTCATCCGGTCGTTCGGCTGCTCCCCGGCGGCGCCGATCAGAAACACCGCGAAGCCGAGCAGCAGCGCGCGGCGGTAGTCGTCCCACGCCTCGGTCAGCGCGTAGCCCTCGACGCCGTGCCGTTGGAGCGCGGCGACGTATCCCGCGACTAGGTCGCGCTCGTGGGCGCGACGCAGCGCCGGGTCGAGGTCGAGGCCGATGAAGTAGCCGATGTCGTACATCCCGCGGCAGCGGCATACGAACTGCCAGTCGATGGCGACGATGTCCCCACCATCCGCGCCGTCCGCCCCGAAGAACAGGTTGTCCAGGCGGTAGTCCCCGTGGACGACGGTGACCGGGGCGGACGCCATGCCGTGCAGCAGCGGCACGTACCCCTCGGCGAGCCGGGGGATGCGATCGGCCACGGCAGCCGGCAGCGCGACGAGGTCGCGGGGGCGCGTCCACACGCGGTCGAGCGCCCCCTGCACGCGCGCCGCGCGGTCGAGGCCGACCGTCGTCTCGGGCAGCGCGTCGCCAGCGGGCGGGGCGGCGTTCCACCAGCGCGCGTGCAGCCGCGCCGCCGCTTCGATCGCGGTGCGCGCCTGCGCGACGCTGCATCCCGCGACCTGGTCACCTTGCGGAAGAGGGGCGAGGTCCTCGAGCAGGAGCACGTAGTCGCCATCCGAATCGATCGAGGCGGCGTAGCAGCGCGGCGTGCGGATCGGGCTGTCCGCCGCCAGCGTCGCGTAGAACGACACCTCGCGTTCGTACCAGCGCTGGTAGGCGGCGGTGCGGCGCGGGCCCTGCCGCTCCACGGCGAACTTCGCGATCAGCGAGCGCGGCCCGTCGCCGCGGCCGTACGCCACGCGCACGCGGTGCGTCTCACCGTTGACGCCGCCGCGATCGCCGATCGCCTCCACGGTGACGCTGGCGATCACAGTCGTGCCGCTGATCGCGCGCGCGTCGCGCAGCGCCCACGTCAGCCAGTCGAGGGTGATCTGCCCGGCGGCGCGGGGCGCGGGTGGCCCGGGGGGCGCGGCGGTCATCGCGGCAGCAACCCCTCGATGGCCTCCGCCGCGGCGAGGAACTCCTCGTCCGCACCGAAGCGACCGGCGAGTTGCAGGCCGACCGGCAGGCCATCGACGCTGCCTGCGGGCAGGGAGGCGGCCGGCACGCCCGCGTGGGTCCACGGGACGTTCATCACCGGGTCGCCGGTCGAGGTCAGCCCGCGCGGCGCGGGGCCGGTCGCGGGGAGGCTCGCCCAGAGGTCGATGCCATGGCGATCCATCGCGGCGTGCAGCCGCGCGCGCAGTTCAAGGCGGCCGACAAGCCCAGCGGCGTGCGCCTCCGGGGTGACGTGCCGCGACTCGTCGAAGAGCGCCGCGCTCGCCGCGCGGAACATCGACCCCCATCGCAGAAAGCGCTCTGCGTGCACCTCGCCGAACTCGAAGGTGGCGAGCGCGCGATGGCGCATGTTGATCGCGGCGATGTCCTCGAGCAGCGGCACGCGGCGCACCTCGACCCCGCGCGCCGCCAGCGCGGCGACCGTCACCTCAAACGCGGCGACGGCGGCGGGCTGCGCCTGCGCGAGGTAGGGGCCGGCGGGGATCCCAAGGACGGGCGGGCGCGGCGCCATCGACGCCCCGTCCTCGCGCGACACCTCCCGGCGCCAGTCCGCGTACAACGCGGCCGCGACCAGCCGCGCCCCCGCGACGTCGTGGGTGAACCAACCGACGTGGTCCACCGACGGCGCGTAGGCGACGGCGCCTGCTGTGGAGACGCGGCCGTACGAACCCTTGTAGCCGCCCACGCCGACAAAGGCGGCCGGGCGCAGCACGGAGCCGACCGTCTGCGACCCGATTGCCAGCGGCACGTAGCCGCACGCCACCGCGGCCGCCGAGCCGCTGCTCGACCCGCCGGGCGTGTGCAGCGGGTTGTGGGGATTGATGGTCGCGCCCGGATCGAAGTACGCGAACTCCGTGGTCACCGTCTTGCCGAGGATCAGCGCGCCCGCCTCGATCAACCGAGTGACGGCGGGGCCTTGCGGCATCGCCCACTCCTCCGCCGGGATCGCGGAGCCCGCGCGGGTCGGCAGCCGGTCCACGGCGAAGATGTCCTTCACGCCCACCAGAACGCCATACAGCGGCGGGCGCGAGGCGGCCTCCGGGTAGCGCGCCGCCAGGGCATCCGCCTGCGCATGCACTCGGTCAGCGCGCCCTGGCTCGGGGAGGAACGCCCGCACCTGCGCGTCGTAGCGGTCGATGCGGCGCAACGCATCGTCGATCTGCGAGTGCAGATCGATCGCCCCCTCGCGGAGCCCCGCGGCGTGCGAGGCGAGCGGGACGGCGGCGAGGGGCGAGGAGGCACCTGAGGTCATCGCATGGATGATAGCGCCGCACGCAGCGGCACACACCCGTGCGCGGCCTGACGCAGACAGCGTTAGGCCGCGGCCCCCTCGATCGCCTCGATGAATCGCACGCAGTCATCGGCACGCAGCGCGGGTGCGTAGTAGTAGCCCTGCACCACGTCGCAGCGCGCGGCGCACACGGCCGCCAGTTGGCCCGCGGTCTCCACGCCCTCGGCGATCACGACGAGTCCGAGCGCGTGCCCGAGCGCGACCACGGCCTCCACGATTGCCATGGCGTTGCCGGGCTCGGTGATCGCCGAGACGAAGTAGCGGTCGATCTTCAGGGTGCGCACCGGGAAGTCGCTGAGCCGCGCCAGCCATGACTCGCCGACCCCGAAGTCGTCGATAGCCGTGGTGACGCCCAGAGTCTGCAACTCACGGAGCACGCCCAGCACGGAGTCGAGATCGAAGGCCGCAGCGGTCCAGCGTCTCCAGGCGCTGCGCCGCCTCATCGGTCAGGCGTCGCCAACGGACGCGCGCCCGGATCGCGACGAAGGCTCCGACCATCGCCGACGCGGCGACCAGCTCCTCCGCCCACAATGGCGCGCGGATGGCGAGCAGCGCGACCACGGCGACCGGGGAGGGCACCATCAGCAGCCACCCCGCGGCGTCAAACAGCGCAAACCGGCGCGGCGATCGGATGGCCACCCTCCCGGGGCTCCCTGCCCATGCGGTATTCCCGGGGATCATCGACTGCCGCGGGTCGCCTCCGCAGGGTCGCCGTCCCTCAGCCCGAGGGCGTCCCGAACGCCGCGACCTGCTCGTCGACCCGCGCGCGGTCGCCGGCGATTGCGATCGTCATGGCCTCGGTGCCCAGATACTGCTCGGCGATCCGCCGGACGTCGCCGGGCGTCACCGCGCGCACGCGGTCCACGTACGCCGCGGAGTACCCCTCGTCCAGTCCGTGAAGGTCGAGGAACTCGAGGTGGTCGAGGATCCCGCCGGGCGTCGCCTGGCGGATCACGAAGCTCCCCGAGGCGTAGTTCTGAATCCCCAGCAGTTCCTCGGCGGACGGCGCCTCGCCGCGGAGGCGCTCGATCTCGTGAAACACCTCGCCGATCGCCGCGCCGGTGACTTCGGTAGTCACGTCCGCGACCTCCACCCAGTGCGCGTCGTGCGGGCGGCTCGAGAGCAGCCCCCGCGGCGAGTAGGTGTAGCCCTTGGCCTCGCGGATGTTCATGGTGATGCGCGAGTGGAACGACCCGGCGAGCAGGAAGTTCGCGACCTCCAGCGGGACGTAGTCGGGCTGGGTCGGGTCCGGGACCACCCGCCCCACGTAAACCGTCGACTGCTCGGCGCCCGGCCGGTCCACCAGACGGACCGTGCGGCCCGACGCCGGCGTCGGGCGGTGCTCCGCCGGGGGCGCGCCCGGCGCCCAGTCCTCGAAGGCGGCGCGCCACGCCCGCGCGGCCGGCTCCGCATCGAACATGCCGCCGACCAGCAGCAGGGCACGCTGCGCTCCGCTCTGTGCCGCCCAGTACGCCCGCGTGACCGCGGCGTCGAACGCATCGAACGCCGCCGGATCGGGGACCACGCGTCCGTACGGGTGGCCCGGGTAGAGCGCCGCGCGGAAGGCTGCGAAGGCGAGGTACTGCGGCTGCGCGAGCGCGAGGTCGAGGCTCCGGCGCAGGTCGGCGCGCAACCGTGGCGCCTCGCCGTCCGGGAAGCGCGGATGACGCGCGACCTCGGCCAGCAGCGTGATCGCCCGCGGCGCGTGCTCCGCAAGCACCTCCGTGTGCAGCACCGTCGTGTGCTCGTCGGCGTCGATCGCGAGGCGGCCTCCGATCGCGGCGAGCGCGTCCGCAAACGCGACGGCGTCGCTCCCCTCGGTGCCCTCGCGGAGGTAGTCGTGGGCGAAGCGGTCGAGCCAGCCCTGACCCGCGGCGACGTCGGCGGAGCCGGTGCGGATCACCAGCCGTACGGCGGCCAGCGGCACCGCGCCGACGCGCACGAACGTCGCGCGCATGCCGTTCGCGAGGTGGCGATCGTCCCGCGCCGGGATGCGGGCGGCGACCGGCGCGCCGGGGGTCGGACGGGGGGGGCTCATCCCATTGCCCCCGGCACGGCTCCCAGTCCTGCTCCCGACGCCGCCCCTGGCACGACCGTGAGCACCGTGCGATTCGCTGCCCGCAAGTACTCGCGCGCCGTCTCCATCACCAGCTCCGGGGTGACCGCGGCGAAGCGCTGCTCGATCGTGTTGACCTGCGCCGCGTCATCCTCGAACAGCTCGAACGCGGCGAGGAGGTCCGCCCGCCCCGCGCCGGGATAGGTCGTGTCGTTGATCGCGCCGTAGAGCGCGGCTCGCGCCTTCACCAGCGCGCGGTCCAGCACCGGCTGGGCGAGCGGCTCGATGCGTACGCGCTCGATCACCGCGTCGAACGCCTCCAGGATCGCCTCGACGGCGACGCTGCTGTCGTGGATCAGTTCGGCGGTCCACAGCAACGGCGTCTGCGCGTTGTGCATGTGGCCGAGGAAGTTGATCCCCCCGTCCACGTCCGCCGCGAACCCCCGGCGGCTCACCAGCTCCTGGTGCAGCAGCGAATCCTCGCCCTGGAGCAGCACCTCGTCGAGCAGCCCGAGCGCGTAGTACTCGCGCGATCCGCGCTCCGGGGTGTGGTACGAGACCGCGATCGCCGGGCGGTTCGCCAGCAGGTCGGCGTGCGAGGCGCGACGCTCCTGCTCCTGCCGCGGCTCATCGATGGCGGGCGCGGCGGGGCGCGGCGCCGCGGGGATCTCCTCGAAGTAGCGCCGCACGAGGCCCAGCGCCGTCGCCGCCTCGAAGTCGCCGACGAGCACCAGCACCGCGTTTGCGGGCGAGTAGTAGGTGCGGAAAAACGCCTCGACGTCCGCCAGGCTCGCGGCGTCCAGGTCGGCCATGTCGCCATAGCCGTTGTGGCTGTTGTGCCAGTTCGTGAAGGCGGCGGCCTGCATGTCGATCCACGGGAACGATCCGTACGGGCGGTTCAGGACGTTGACACGTATCTCGTTCTTCACCACGTCGCGCTGGTTGTCCAGCTCGGCCTGCGTGATCACCGGGCCGCGCATGCGGTCCGCCTCCATCCACAGCGCCAGATCCAGGGTGTGCGACGGCATCGTCTCGAAGTAGTTCGTGAAGTCGAAGCGCGTCGACCCGTTCAGGCTGCCGCCGTTCTCCTGCACGAGGCGCGCGAACTCCATCTTTCCCAGCGACGGGGAGCCCTGGAACATCAGATGCTCGAAGAGGTGCGCGAACCCGGTGCGCCCGCGCGGCTCGAGGCGCATCCCCACGTGGTAGTACACCGCGACGCAGACGATCGGCGCCGCGTGGTCGGCTGACAGCACCACGCGCAGGCCGTTCGCCAGCAGGTGGCGCTCCACCGGGAGTTCCAGCCCAAACGCACCGCCACGAGTCGTCACGCAAGGGGCTCCCGTCGCTGCTCTAGCGGCACTGCCCTGCGAGCACGGCACTGTCCGCCATCGCGTCATCCTACCGCGCGGCGCGCCGGGCGGGCAGCCTCAACCAGGCGTCAGCGGAGCGGGATCGCCAGCGCGCGCTTCAGCGCCGCCTCGAGTTCCGCGCGCGGGACGAACGCCTCGAAGCGCGCGGCGACCGCGCCGTTCGCGTCGACCACGAACGTCCATTCGTCGGTGCGCAGGCCCCACTCCTTCAGCAGCGGCGAGCGCACGGCGCGCTTCAGGTCGCCGCGGATCTCGTGCGGGTTGTCGAAGAGATCGACGTGCGCGAAGTCCACGCGGTCGCCGTAGGTCTTCGCGAGTTCCGACGCCTCCTCCACCTGGGGGCCACAGAGGGGCGTCGTGCAGAAGGCGGGGCTGGCGAAGACGACGACCAGCGGGCGGTGCGCCGCGAGGCTGTCCGCGATGCGGTGGCGGTAGAGCGCGGGGTCGGGCGCGCTGCCCGTGGTGAGGTGATCGAGGCCGGGCACCTCGGCCGCGCCGCGGTTCTTGCTCGCGGGCGCCGACGCGCCGACGCCCGGCGCCGAGGCGCGCTCGGCGACCGTGACGGGGATGACGATCCGCGCCGCGCCGCCGTCCGGGCGCGGCACGGACGCGCTGACCGTCCACGCGCCCGCGCGGTCGAACGTCATCGAGGCCGCGTAGAGGCCGCGAATCCCGTCCGGGAACGCGAAGAACTCGGCGGTGGTCCGCTCTGCTGCCTCCGACCCGCCGCCCGGGCGGTACGACTCCAGCGTCAGCGCCGGGAAACGGATCAGCCCGCCGCGATCGTTCAGCGCGATCGCTACACGGAACGTCCCCACGCCCAGGTCGGGCGTCCCCAGGATCGCGGTGATCCCGGTCGCCGGGTCGCGAAACGTCGGGTAGCCGCCTGAGAACGGGTCTTCCACCTTCGACGCGGCGCGCGTCCCACCGCAGGCCGCGATCGCGAGGGCGAGGGCGAGGGCGACCAGCCACACCGCGGCGAGGCCGAGGCGCGTCGGGAGCGATGCGTGCGGCATCCGTGATCGCATCGGCTACGGCCCCGCCGTGTATGCGCCGAAGGTGACGGCGTACAGCGCGAAGTCGGGCGAGTCCGAGCTCAGCTTCAACTCGTGGTCGCCGAGCGCGGGCAGGATCGCGAGCGAGTACATGCGCGGCTCCCGCACGGCGACGACGCTCCGTCCCGACGGGTCGGGGCGGACATCGCGCCCCGCCTCGTCACGCCCGAGGGGGCGGCCATCCAGTTCGACGATCACATCGTAGGGCGTGCCAGGCGCGCGGGAGCGCATCACAGCGTTGACGCTGCGCGCCGTGAAGCGGAACGCGACGTAGTCCTCGAGTCCCCGCGTCTCACGGGCGTGCACGACCGCCTCGCGCTCCGCGCGCCAGCGCCCCTGGAGGTACCAGACGTTGTGATCGCGCCGACCGCGCTGATCCCCCCGACCGAAGGTGTCGAGATAGTCGTGCGTCTGATCCGCGCCGCGGTAGTACTCGGCCTGCGCGGCGTACGCCCCGCGGGTGTCGTAGTTGCGCTCGTATCCGCCATAGAGCTCGCGCGTGATCGTGGTCACGCGCGGGTCGAACGCGGGCGCGGGGAGCCCGCCGGCCGGGATGGCGGCAACATCGTGCCCGGCGGCCGTGAGGGCGTCGCGGATCGCGCGCTCCGTCGCGTCGTACTCCCCTTCGCCGAGGTGGGTGTAGCGGATCCGGCCGTCGACACCGACCAGGTACTTCGCCGGCCATGCGTGGTTCCGGAACGCGGCCCACGTGCGCATGTCATTGTCGAGCGCCACGGGATAGCGGATGCCGTGCTCCTCCACGGCGGCGCGGACGTTGTCGCGCTCACGCTCGAACTCGAACTCCGGCGCGTGGACGCCGATAATCGTCAGCCCGACGCCGGCGTAGCGCTCGTGCCACTGCTTCAGGTACGGCAGCGTGCGGATGCAGTTCACGCAGGTGTAGGTCCAGAAATCGACGAGCACCACGCGCCGCTCGGCGCGGAGCGCGGCGAGCTGCCGCGGGTCGCTGTTCAGCCAGTCGCCGAGCCCCGCGAACTCCGGGGCGGAGGAGCCCAGCGCGCTGCCGCCGAGGACGCGGGCCAGCCCGGGGAGCGGCGCGCACGCGACGAGCGCCGCCGCGACCACGCACGTCGCGAGCGCGGCCCGTAACCGGTGCGGGCCAGACCAGCCAGCCAACCAGCGAGGCATCAGGGGCACCTTCCGCGAGTGGGCGGTGAGATCGGGCGACATCGAGCGTACGGCGGATCGCGGCGGCGTGCTGCGACCCGCCGGGCGCACGACGGCTGCTAAGATGGGGCGATTGCCGAAGTGGCGGAATGGCAGACGCGGCCGACTCAAAATCGGTTGGGGCAACCCGTGTGGGTTCGACTCCCACCTTCGGTACCAGTTCGACATACGCGCACGACCGCCCGGCCGCGAATGCGGACCGCTGCCCGTGCAGGCGAGATGACGTGCAGGCGAGATGACGTGCAGGTGAGAGCGTGACCACCGACGATGCCGCGTTCGGCGGCTGGCGCGCCTGCGACATGTGCGGCGAGCCAATCGCTACCGTGGAGGAGTCGGCGCTGGTGCTGCGCGCGGAGACGATGGAGGAGCGCCGCGCCGCGCTCGTCGCTTCGGACGCGGATCCCGCCGACCCGCCCGGGCTCGTGCCGTGGGACTGGGGGCACCGCACCTGCTTCGAGGCGCAACGCCCGTTCTACGTCATCGAGGGGCCGCGCATGGACACGCTGCCGCGCATGATGGCGCGCACGCTGCAACTGCTGGACGAGCCGTGGTTCCTCGATACGGCGTGGGAGGACGCGGTGCGCCGCTTCTACCGCGTGCCGTTCGAGTAGCCCGTTCGGGTAGGCGGCCCGAGTAGGTAGCGGGCGCGGCGCGCATCTGCGAACCTGAGGCGGATCGGCGGCAGCCGTACCACGCTGCGGGCACGCGGTGGGCGAACGGCGAAGCAGGTGCGGGGTGGTGTAACGGTAGCACCGGGGACTTTGAATCCTCTTGCCCAGGTTCGAATCCTGGCCCCGCAGCCACCATCTTCCGACCCTCGTGCGGGCCTCCCCCGGTTGCCGCCGGGTGCGCCAGCAGGCACACTGATCCACGTCACGTTCCCCGATAGCTCAACGGTAGAGTGGCCGGCTGTTAACCGGTAGGTTCGAGGTTCGAATCCTCGTCGGGGAGCCAA
>SHYQ01000003.1 GCA_009692765.1 Dehalococcoidia bacterium
GATCGGCAAGCGTCGACTTCCCGTGGTCGATGTGGGCGATGATCGAGAAGTTGCGGATGCGTGATTGTTCCACCAGACCATCCTACGCGGCGGCTCGGCTACGCGCGGGCGGGCTCACGCACGGCGCTGCACGGCGCTGCACGGCGCTGGACAAAACAATACCCCGCCTCCCGGCAGGGCATCGTTGCGGCGTCGCTGAGATGCGGGACGGTGCCCGCACGGGGGCTAGACGAGGTGGCAGGCCACCCAGTGACCGGGGATAGCCTCGCGCCACTCCGGCACGCGCTCGCGGCACTCGGCGACCACGATCGGGCAGCGCGTGTTGAACACGCAGCCCGGAGGCGGGCGCAGCGGCGAGGGCACGTCGCCCGTCAGGATGATGCGCTCGCGCGCGCGCTCGATCTCGGGATCCGTGATCGGCACCGCCGACAGCAGCGCCTTGGTGTAGGGGTGCAGCGGGTTCTGGTAGATCTCGTTCGACGGCGCGAGTTCCATGAACTTGCCGAGGTACATGACCGCGACGCGATCCGAGATGTGGCGAACCACCGCCAGGTCATGGGCGATGAACAGGTAGGTGAGGCCGAATTCGTTCTGCAGGTCCTCCAGCAGGTTGATCACCTGCGCCTGGATGGAGACGTCCAGCGCGGACACCGGCTCGTCGCAGACCATGAAGTCCGGCTCAACCGCCAGCGCGCGGCCGATGCCGATGCGCTGGCGCTGGCCGCCCGAGAACTCGTGCGGGAAGCGGCGGGCGAACACCGGGTTCAGACCCACCGCCTGCATGATGTACTGCACGCGCTCGCGGCGCTCGGCGCCCTTGTAGAGGCCGTGGATCGCCAGCGGCTCGCCGATGATCTGGGCGACGCTCATACGCGGGTTCAGACTGGAGAACGGATCCTGGAAGATCATCTGCATCCGGCGGCGGAAACGGCGGAGATCGCCGCCCTTCAACTTCGTCAGCTCGGTGCCGGCGAAGGTGACGGTTCCGGTGGTCGGGCGGTGCAACTGGAGCACGGCGCGGCCGGTGGTGGACTTGCCGCACCCGGACTCACCGACGAGCCCCAGCGTCTCGCCGCTCAGGACGTCGAAGTCGATGCCGTCGACGGCGCGGACGTCCGCGATCTTGCGCTGAATCAGCAACCCCGCCGTGACGGGGAAGTACATTCGGAGGTCTCTGACCGCAACCAGCGTCTCCCCCAGGGGGATCTGGCGTTTCGAATCGACCGCAGCCGGAGTCGTCATGGTGTGTCCCTTGCCTTACTGCGCCAGGGCCACATGGCCCTCCGCGAACGTGCGGGCGTCCGTGCTCGGGTTTCGCCAGCAACGGGCGGTGTGGCCCGTGAACTTGATCTCCAGTTCCGGGTGGTCGACCGCACACTGGTCGATCGCCCAGTCGCAGCGTGGGCGGAACGGGCAGCCCAGGATCGGCTGGATCAGCAGGGGCGGCTGACCCTCGATCGTGGTCAGGCGGATCTTCTCCGTTTCGTCGAGGCGCGGGACGGAGGCCATCAAGCCCACCGTGTAGGGGTGCGCCGGGTGCTTGAAGATGTCCATCGCCGTGCCGCTCTCCACAATCTCGCCAGCGTACATGACGTTCACACGGTCAGCGTACCGTGCGACGACGCCGAGGTTGTGCGTGATGATGAGGACGGCGGTGCCGAGTTCCTTCGAGAGGCGCGCCATGATCTCGAGGATCTGCGCCTGGATCGTCACGTCCAGGGCGGTGGTCGGCTCGTCGGCGATGAGCACCTTGGGGTTGCATGCCAGCGCCATGGCGATCATGACGCGCTGGCGCATACCACCGGAGAACTGGTGGGGGTAGTCCTTCAACCGTTGCCCGGAATCCGGGATGCCGACCATCTCGAGCAACTCGATGGCGCGCGCGGTCGCCTCTTCGTCGCCGAGGCCGAGGTGCAGGACGATTGCTTCCTTGATCTGCATCCCGATGGTGAGCACCGGGTTCAAGGAGGTCATCGGCTCCTGGAAGATCATGGCGATGCGGTTGCCCCGGATGGAGCGCATCTCCGCATCGGAGATCTTCAGCAGGTCGCGGCCCTCGAAGAGGACCTCACCCTCCACGATGCGGCCCGGTGGGTTCGGAATGAGTCGCAGGATCGAAAGCGCGGTCACGGACTTCCCGCACCCGGACTCACCCACGAGGCCGAGCGTCTCGCCCGCGTCTATGTCCCACGTAACACCGTCAACGGCGCGGACCACACCCTCGTCCGTGAAGAAGTAGGTGCGGAGGTTTTTCACTTCGAGCAGCTTAGCCATGGATCTCCCTCGTGTCGCCGGGCGCAACCCCGATATCACTGCGTGACCATCACCGCGCCACCGGCCACCGGCGAACCGGGGAGTGGTGGGGAAGAGGAGACTCGAACTCCTACGCCTTGCGGCACGTGATCCTAAATCACGCTCGTCTGCCAGTTCCGACACTTCCCCATCGGAGTGGCCGTTCGCTGTACCTTCCCCGAGGTTGCGGCGATCTTCCGCATTCGGAACGCGTTCTCGTTGGTGAGCCCCCCCGGACTCGAACCGGGAACCGGCTGATTAAGAGTCAGCTGCTCTGCCATTGAGCTAGAGGCCCCCGCGGCAGGAAGGTAGCAGCGGCTAGATCGCGTGTCAACGAAAAGCGAACACGCCCACGATCTGTTTTCCCGTGGGGGAGGTCATTCCGCGGTCACGGGCCCCTTTGACGATGCTTCGGCGGTGACATAGCCTTCCTCTGTGGCCCCGGCCACCGTCGCCCCGGTCAACGGTGCGAACTGGCGGGTGGTTAGCTCAGTTGGTTAGAGCGCAGCGTTGACATCGCTGAGGTCACTGGTTCGAACCCAGTACCGCCCACCACTTCTCCTCCCTCCCCCCTCCTTCGCGTCCCCTCCCGTGGCCGTCGAGCGGGGCTGCCCCCCACGGCGCCCGGGCGATTCACCTCGGCCCGCTGCTCGCGTACACTCCGTGCATACCTGCGCCGTGCCGCAAGGCACGTCCATACGAGCGCTGACGGGGACACGTCCCGCGTCGCGTCGGCTCCAGAAAGCGGGGCCGTCCGCACCTCCCCCGGGGGTGAGCGGGCGGTTGTGAGCCCCGCAGCCGCACGCGCGGAGATACCACCCCGGAGCCCGCGGGCGAACCCGCGGCGGGCACGCCCACGTTACGGGTGCAGGAGCCTTGGCTGTGCTCGTCCCCCCGGGGCGCGCCGCCGCGGGAAGCCGGGTGGAACCACGTGAGCGCGCCTCTCGTCCCGCGGGACGCAGGCGCGTTTGTTTGTGTTCTGGTTCGGCCGGGCTCCTCGCGAGTCCTGCGCTGCGAGAGGACTGGCGAGATGAACGAGCACGACACCCCCTTCGACGAATTGCCCGCCGACGAGCGCCTGTTCCGTATGCGGCATTCCGCCGCGCACGTGCTGGCGGAGGCCGTGCTGGAGATGTTCCCGGAGGCCAAGTACGCCATCGGCCCGCCGGTAGAGAACGGGTTCTACTACGACTTCGACCTGCCCCGCCCGCTCACGCCGGACGACCTAGTCGCGCTGGAGGCGCGCATGCGCGTCAGCGTCGCGCGTGACCTCCCGATCCGCGGCGAGCAGATCCCGAAGGCGCGGGCGCGCGAGGTGTTCAAGGACCAGCCGTACAAGCTGGAGCTGATTGAGGGCATCGAGGACGAGACCGTCGGCTACTTCCGGCACGGCGAGTTCCAGGACCTCTGCCGCGGCGGACACACGGAGCGCACCGGCCAGCTGGGCGCGTTCGCACTCGACCGCCTGGCCGGCGCGTACTGGCGTGGCGACGAGAAGAACGCGATGCTCCAGCGCGTCTACGGGCTGCTGTTCCCCTCGACGGGGGAGCTCGATGCATATCGTGCGACCCGCGCAGAGGCCGAGCGCCGCGACCATCGCCGCCTGGGACGCGAACTCGACCTCTTCCACCTCGACCCGATCTCGCCGGGCTCGCCCTTCTTCCACCCCAAGGGCGCCGTCCTCTATAATGAACTGATCGACTACATGCGCGGCCTGTACCGCGAGTACGGCTACGACGAGGTGATCACGCCGCAGATGTTCTCGGCCGATCTCTTCAAGACGTCCGGGCATTACGACAACTTCAAAGACGACATGTACATGCTGGAAATCGACGAGCAGGAGTTCGGGCTCAAGCCGATGAACTGCCCCGGCCACTGCGCGCTCTTCCGCAGCGGCCACTACTCCTACCGCGACCTGCCGCTGCGCCTCGCCGAGTTCACGCGGCTCCACCGCAACGAGCGTTCGGGCGTGCTGCACGGCATGACCCGGGTGCGCTCATTCTCACAGGACGACTCGCACATCTACTGCACGCCCGATCAGGTCGAGCACGAGATCCGCGCGGTCTTCGAAATGGCGCGCCGGATCTACGAGGAGCTGGGGCTGGGGCTGCCGGTGATCCGGCTGGCGACACGCCCGGAGAGGTTCGCCGGAAACATCCCGGACTGGGATGTCGCCGAACGACAGCTCGGCGACTCCGTGCGCTCGGTCGGCTACGAGTACACGCTCGCCCCGGGCGAGGGCGCGTTCTACGGCCCGAAGGTCGAGTTCCATTTCCGCGACGCCATCGGACGGTCGTGGCAACTCGGCACGCTGCAGATCGACGTGGCGATGCCGACCCGCTTCGGCCTCCAGTACACGGGCGCCGACGGTGAGGGTCACACGCCGATGATGCTGCACCGCGCGATCCTCGGATCGCTGGAACGCTTCATCGGGGTCTACACGGAGCACACCGCGGGGCACTTCCCGTTGTGGCTCGCGCCGGTGCAGGCGGTGGTGGTCCCGATCGCCGACCGGCACGTGGAGTACGCGCACCGCGTGCGCTCGCTGCTGCGCGAGCGGGGCCTCCGCATCCAGGTCGATGAATCGAACGAGCGCATGGGGGCGAAGATCCGGCGCGCGCAGCTGCAGCGCGTGCCCTACATGCTCGTCGTCGGCGACCGCGAGCAGGAGGCCGAGGCAGCCGCCGTGCGCGACGGCACCGGCGCCGACCTGGGCGCGATGCCCGTCTTCCAGATCATCGACCGCATGGTGGACGAGCGGGACAGCCGCGCCATCTACGCGGGACCACCCGCGCACCCGCCCGAGGCGGGCGCGTAACGCCCCTGCCCCAGGGGCGGGGGCGGTTGCCGCAGTGAACGCCGCATGTCAGGCTGGCGAGCAGCAGGGCCGCGCGGCTCATCGTCGGCGCGCACGGGCCGACCCGATGCAGCGGCCCCGCATTGGAGCACCATGATCAAGCGCGTGCTGATCGCCAATCGCGGTGAGATCGCGCTGCGCATCCAGCGAACCTGCCGCGAACTCGGCATCGAAACCGTCGCGGTCTACTCCGATCCCGACCGCAACGCGCTGCACGTGCGCAACGCCGACTACGCGGTGCGCATCGGCCCCGGCCCCGCGCTGGAGTCTTACCTTGTCATCGAGAAGATCATCGAGGCAGCGCGGCAGACGGGCGCCGACGCGGTGCACCCCGGCTACGGCTTCCTCTCCGAGAACGCGCGCTTCGTCGATGCCTGCGCGGCTGCGGGGCTCACCTTCATCGGGCCGTCTGCCGGCGCCATGCGCGCCCTCGGCGGCAAGGTGTCGGCGCGGCGCCTGATGGCGGCGGCGGGCGTGCCGATCGTCCCCGGCGCCAACGACATCAGCGCCGACGACTTCGCGACCGCCGAGCGCGAGGCGGCGCGCATCGGCTTCCCGTTGATGGTGAAAGCCTCCGCTGGCGGCGGAGGGCGCGGCATCCGGCTGGTGGAGCGTCCCGGGGACCTGGCGAACGCGATGCGCGCCGCCGGCAACGAGGCGGCCGCCGCGTTCGGGGACGCCACGATCTTCCTGGAGAAGTACATCTCGCCCGCGCGCCACATCGAGGTGCAGATCATCGGCGATGCGCACGGCAACGTGCGCGCCTTCGGTGAGCGCGAGTGCTCCATCCAGCGCCGCAATCAGAAGCTCGTCGAGGAGGCGCCATCGGTGGCGGTGACACCGGAGATCCGCGCACGCCTCTGTGCCGCCGCGGTGGCGGCGGCGAGGTCGTGTGGCTACCAGAACGCGGGGACGGTCGAGTTCCTGCTGGACCGCGACGGCAACTTCTATTTCCTCGAGGTGAACGCGCGGCTGCAGGTGGAGCACCCGGTCACAGAGCTCGTCTACGGCATCGACCTCGTCGCGCTACAGATCCTCGTGGCGAACGGCGAGCCGCTCCCGGACGCCGGCGCGGCGATGGTGCCGGGCGGGTGGGCGATCGAATGCCGCATCAACGGCGAGGACCCGTACGCGAACTTCGCTCCGTCGGTGGGGCTGATCGACTTCGTCGACTTCCCGGCGGGCCCGGGCGTGCGATTCGACACGATGCTCTACAGCGGCCTGGACGTGCCGGTGTTCTACGACTCGCTGCTGGCCAAATTGATCGTCTGGGCGGAGACGCGCGAGCGGGCCATCGAGCGGATGCGACGGGCGCTCCGTGACCTCGTCATCTCCGGTGTCCAGACCAACGCCCCGTTCCACCTCGCGCTGCTCGAGCATCCCGACTTCCGCAGCGGCGACGTGTCCACGGGCTGGCTCGAATCGACATTTACGATGCCGCCGCTCCCCGAAGGGGCGTCGCCTGCAGAGGATGGCTCCCTCGCCACCGCCCTGATCGCGGGCGCGATCGCCGCCGGGATGCTCGCCGGCGGGGCGCAGGAGCCCGCCAGTGCCCGTGGCATCACGCATTGGGTGCAGGCCGCCCGAGGGATATCGCGGCGCGGACTGCGCGTCGATGGAGGGACGACCGGTTGGCGACGCGGCACCGCTTCCAGGTAGACGGCGTTACGCACACCGTGACAGTGGAGGTCGCCGGAGACGAATCCGGCGGCCGGATGACGGTCGCCATCGACAGTGCGCCCCCCGTCGAGGTCGACGTCACAGCGTCCGGCGTCCTGGGGCTCTTCTCGATCATTCGCGGTGGCTCTGGCGGTGGCACGAGCGGGGGCGTGCCCGCGCGCGCTTATGTCGCGCGTGACGGGCGAAGTTTCCGCGTCGTGGTGGACGGGCGCACCTTCGTACTCGCGCCGGCGGATGCCGGACGCCCGCGCGGTGCCTCGGGCGGTGCCTCCGATCCCCCCGGCACGATCACGGCGCCGCTCGCCGGCGTCGCGGTCGAGGTGCGAGTCGCCGTCGGCGATCGCATCGAGGCGCGCCAGAGCGTGGTGGTGATCGAGGCGATGAAGATGCAGAACGAGGTGCAGGCCCCCCACCCGGGTGTCGTCACCGCCGTCTACGCCCGGCAGGGCGTCCGGGTGGAGAAGGGCGAGCTCCTGGTGGAGTACGCCCCCGACGAGGCGTAGCCGAAGCCTCGGGTCGAGCCGCGCCGGGAGGCCAGCCCCGCGTCCGCAGCGGCCCCTCGCTCGCGTCACACCCGGTTCGACCTGCTGGCCGGTTCGATCTGCTAGACTGGACGCCCTGTTGAACTCCGTCGCAGCGGAGCATGGTGGAGGAGTTTTCGATCGCCAAGGAACTGCGCCTCAACGAGCAGATTCGCGTCCCGCAGGTTCGCCTGCTCCGGGGCGACGAGCAGCTCGGTATCGTCCCGATCCAGGATGCCCTGCGACTCGCCGAAGAGGCCGAGCTGGACCTCGTGGAGATCGCGCCGACCGCCAGCCCGCCCGTCTGCAAGATCATGGACTACGGCAAGTTCAAGTACGAGCAGTCCAAGCGCGAGCGAGACTCCCGGCGCGGCTCGAAGCAGGTCGAGTTGCGTGAAGTCCGGATGCGGGTCAAGATTGACACTCACGATCGCGACTTCAAGATCCGCACCGCCCGCAAGTTGCTGCTCGAAGGCGACAAGGTGAAGGTTTCCGTCATGTTCCGGGCGCGTGAGATCACGCACCCGGAGGTGGCCCAGGAACTCCTCGTCGGCTTCTACGACCAGCTGAAGGACGTGGCGGACCTGGAGCGATCGCCGGGCCTCGAAGGCCGGTTCATGACGATGCTGCTCGATCCGGGCAAGAAGGCTGCCGCCGCCGTCCAGCAGCGCGCCCGCGAGGCGCGCCAGGCGGAGACCGCAGCCCCCGAATAGGGCGACCCGCCAAGGGCGCGAAGAGGGGTTCCCGCTGTGCCGAAGATGAAGACCCACAAAGGGACCGCGAAGCGCGTCCATCTCACTGGGACCGGGAAGGTCATGATCCGCAACACCAACCCAAAGCGCGCCAAGCGCAGCCGCACGAAGATGACCGGCCTCGGCCGTGACGTGGTCGTCGGCGGCGGGCAGGCCGCAGTGATCAAGGCCAACCTCCCGTACGCCTAGCCACTGGCCGCGCGCCTGTAACCCGACCCTAGCCCCGAGGTAACAACATGTCCCGCGTTCGCTCCCGAGTCCAGACCCGCAACCGCCACCGCAAGGTCTTCGCCCTCAACGCGGGCCACCACGGCAAGCGCACGACCAACTATCGCGTCGCGCACCAGTCGATGATGCACGCGCTGCGGTACGCCACCGTGCACCGCAGGGACCGCAAGGGCGACTTCCGTCGCCTGTGGATCGTCCGCATCAACGCGGCGGCCCGCATGCACGACCTCACCTACGGCCAGCTGATCAACGGCCTCAACAAGGCCGGCATCGACCTCAACCGCAAGATGCTCGCCGAGATGGCCGTCCGCGACCCGGACGCCTTCGCCGCTGTCGCCGCGCAGGCGAAAGCCGCGCTCGCCGTTGCCGTCGCCGCGTAGCCTCGACGCTCCGCTCGAAGCACGAAAGCCGCCCGCGGGCGGCTTTCGTGTTATCTCAGCGCGCCGACTTCCGCCAGCCAGCTGCGATCGCCTCGCGTTCAGTGCAGAACCAGCGCTCACCGAAGGACTCGTTGATGACGGTCGCGTCATAGAAGGCCCCGCCCGGTACATGATAGATGTGCTCGGCGGCCCCGACGCTGATGTTCCCCTTGATCACGGGCTGGCCCGTCTGTGAGAAGTCGCAGGCGATCTGAGAGGGGGTACCTGCGGGGGCGTGCGTGATGGCGTAGGGAGTGCGGGCGTTGCGGTAGCGGGGCGCGGCGTCACGCTCGGCCGGGCTTCCGTCGGTGTGGCAGACGTGCCGGGGGCCCGGATAGCCGACGTGCAACCGCTCCCGAGCAACGCCACGCAGCCAACGAGGAAGGCGATCCAGCTCATGCCGATGAGTTTACCCCCGCAACTCCGCGCCGAACTCCCGTTCGAGGCGCTTCAGG
The DNA here is from genome assembly GCA_009692765.1 of Dehalococcoidia bacterium. GTDB lineage: Bacteria > Chloroflexota > Dehalococcoidia > UBA2979 > UBA2979 > SHYQ01. The sequence continues at coordinate 9,205 of SHYQ01000003.1, forward strand.
AGCCGCGCCTGCTCCTTGTTCGCGTCCTCCGAGGTGAGCGTGCGATTGGGGGTCTGGTAGCGGATCGAGAAGGCGACCGACTTCTTGCCCGCAGCCAGCCGCCCGCCACGGAAGACATCGAAGACGCGCGCCGAGGCGACCAGCGGTGAGCCCTCGATGATGGCGACGACCGCGCCTGCCGCCACGCTCTCGTCGAGCACCAGCGCCAGGTCCTGCTCCACGGCGGGGAAGCGCGACACGGTACGCACGGCGGCGCGTTCCGGCGCAGCCTCGATCAGCCGCGCGACGTCGATGTCGAACAGCACGACCGGGCGCTCGATGTCGAACGCGGCGAGCGTGTCCGGGTGCACCTCGCCGACGACGCCGATCTCAGTGGCGCCGATCTTCAGGCGCGCGACGCGATTCGGCGTGAAGCCGAACTCTGTGCCCGCTTCGTAGGTGACGGACAGACGCAGTGCGGCGAACGCGGCGTCGAGGATGCCCTTCGCGTCGAAGAAGTCGAGCGCGCGGTCGGTCGGGCGGTTCCAGCGGTCGATCTCGACGCCAGCGACGGCGCCGGTGACGTGCTCGCGCTCCTCGGGCAGCGTGCCGTCATGCGTGGGGAGGAAGATGCGCGCGGCCTCGAAGATCGCGACGGCGTCCGCCTCGGCGCGGAGGCTGCGCTCCACCGTCTCGAGGATCGCGTGGCGCAGCGTGGGGCGCATCACCTCGCGGTCGGCGGAGAGCGTGTTGCGCAGGCGCAGCGGGCGGATCGCGGCGAGCGCATCCGGCGCGATTACGCGCGCCAGCACATCGTTGGTGGTGAGCGAGTAGGTGATGATCTCCTGCATCCCCGCCCCGGCCAGCGCGTCGCGCAGGCGCTCGCGGAGGTCGAGCAGCGGGCTCGGCTCCCACTCGGGGATCGCGCCCTCGATGGCGGCGGGCGGCAGGCGGTCGTAGCCCGCGAGGCGCACCACCTCCTCCGCGAGGTCGTCCGGAATGGCGATATCCGTGCGCCACCACGGCGCGCGCACGCGGAACGCGCCGTCCGCGCGCCCGCCGTCGCTTTCGAGGAACGTGAAGCCGAGCGTGCGGAGGATCGCGGCGACCTCCGCGGTTGGAACGTGAACGCCGATCAGCGTGTCCAGGCGCGCGCGCGTCAGCGTGACCTCGGCGGGCGCGAGGGGCGCGGGGTAGGCGTCCACGTTTCCCTGCCGCGCGGTGCCGCCGCAAAGTTCGACGAACAACTTCGTGGCGCGGCGCGAGGCGTGCGCGGCGAGTTCCGGCGACAGCCCGCGCTCGAAGCGCGACGAAGCCTCGGATCGCAGCGCGAGGCGGAACGAGGTGCGGCGGATGCTCACCGGGTCGAAGCGCGCCGCCTCGAGGAGCACGCGCGTGGTGCCCTCGGTGACTTCGGTGGACGCGCCGCCCATCACCCCGGCGAGCGCGATCGGGCCGCTGTCGTCGGTGATCAGCAGCGTGTCCGGCGTCAGCGCGCGGTCGACGCCATCGAGGGTGCGCAGCGCCTCGCCGGGGCGCGCGAGGCGGACGCCAACGGCGCCCTGCACGCGGTCGGCGTCGAAGGCGTGCAGCGGCTGGCCGAGTTCGAGCATGACGTAGTTGGTGATGTCGACAACGTTGTTGATCGGGCGCATCCCCGCCGCGCGCAGCCGCTCCTGCATCCACTCCGGCGAGGGGCCGACGCGCACGCCCTCGATCAGCGTCGCGATGTAGCGGGCGCAGAGCGTGGGGTTTTCGATGCGCACGTCGAGCGCGCCCGCGATCGCCGGGCCCGCCTCGACGTAGGTCTCGTCGGGCTCGCGCAGCATGGGCATGCCGAAGAGGCCCGTGGCGGCGGCGACATGCCCGATGATCGCGCTCGCGATGTCGCCCGGGATGCCGAGGCCCGCGGCCACCTCCTGCGACCGCGCGCCGCCGAGGATCGCGGCGATCTCGCGGGCGATGCCGACGAGGTTCATCGTGTCGGCGCGGTTCGGCCAGACGTGGACGTCGAGGATCGTGTCGCCGAGCACGTCGGCGACCGGCGTGCCGATGGGCGTGCCCTCGGGGAGCACGATGATGCCCGCGTGCTCCTGCGAGAGGCCAAGCTCCATCTCCGAGAGCACCATGCCCGCCGAGACGACGCCGCGGATCGTGCCGCGCTTGAGGCGCGACGGCTTGCCGGTGTGGCCATCGATGAGGTCCGCGCCCTCGCGGGCGAAGGCGATGCGCTGGCCCTGCGCGACGTTCGGCGCGCCGCAGACGACGCGCATCGGCGCCTCGCCGCCGTAGTCGACGGTGACGAGGCGCAGGCGGTCGGCGTCGGGGTGCGGCTCGACCGCCAGCACGTGGCCAACGCGCACCAGGTCGCGGTCCCACGCGCCGACGCGGTGGATGCCCTCCACCTCCGCGCTCGCCATCGTCAGGCGGTGCGCGAGGTCGTCGACATCGAGGTCGGCCGGGAGGTCGACGTAGTCGCGGAGCCAGTTGAGGGAGACGAGCATGCGGGAACCCTCCCCCCTGCCCTCTCCCGCTCCGCGGGCGAGGGTTCTGAATCTGGCCCCCTCTCCCGCGAAGCGGGAGAGGGTTGGGGGGAGGGTCTTCCCCTCCCGCCCCCGGAACTGCGCCCCGCTAGAACTGCGCCCTAGAACTGGGCGAGGAAGCGCGGGTCGTTGCTGTAGAAGGCGCGGATGTCGGTGATGCCGTACTTCAGCATGGCGATGCGCTCCACGCCCATCCCCGCGGCGAAGCCGGTGTAGCGCGTGGAGTCGAACCCCGCGGCGTCGAGGATCTCCGGGTGCACCATGCCCGCGCCCATGATCTCGATCCAGCCGGAGCCGCGACAGACGGCGCACGCCGGGTCGTTGCCGGGGCAGGCGAAGCAGTCCACCGAGAGCTCCACGCCCGGCTCCACGAACGGGAAGTAGGAGTTGCGCATCAGCACGCGCCGCTGCGGCCCGAACATCTGCCGCGCGAACTCCTGCAGCGTGCCCTTGAGGTTCGCCATCGACAGTCCCTCGTCGACGGCGAGCAGTTCGACCTGCTGCATCATCCACTCGTGCGTGGCGTCCGTGGCCTCGTAGCGGTAGCAGCGGCCCGGCACGGCGATGCGGATCGGCGGCTCGTGCGCCTCGATGTAGCGGATCTGCATCGGGCTGGTGTGCGTGCGGAGAAGCATGGCGGGATCCGAGGGCGACTCGCGCTCCAGCCAGAACGTGTCCCACATGTCGCGTGCCGGGTGGTGCTCCGGGATGCGTAGGTGGCCGAAGTTGTACTCGTCCAGCTCCACCTCGGGGCCCTCGACGGTGGCGAAGCCGAGGCGCGCGAAGATGTCGAGGATCTCGCGGCGCACCTGCGTGACCGGGTGCAGCCGCCCGCGGCGCGCCGGGCGGCCCGGCAGCGTGACGTCCAGCGCCTCCACCGAGGCGAGCGCGGCGCGGCGCAGCGCCTCGCGCCGGGCCTCCAGCGCCGCCTCCAGCGCCTGCTTCGCGATGTTCGCGGCGGCGCCCACGGCGCGGCGCTCCTCCTCCGGCAGCGCGCCGAGGCCGCGCAGCACGCCGGTGAGCGTCCCCGACCGCCCGAGGACGCCCGTGCGCCACGCCTCGAGGGCCGCCTCGTCAGCCGCCCCCGCGAGGCGCTTGCGCGCCTCCGCTTCCACCGCCGCCACCGTGCCGAGCGAGGTCGAGGTCATGCGGGGGAGTTTAGCGCGAGGGGGGCTTAGGGGGAGCCTGACGTTCCCCGTGTGCGCTGTTTCACAATGCCCTGCTAGACTGCGCGAAACCACCGAGTAGTTCCGTCACCACGTACGGCGTGCCGCCCTCCTCACCAATCTCGAAGATGGTGACGACGTGCGGGTGCGTGCCCATCCGCCCCATCGCCTGCGCTTCCCGTGTGATTCGCTCACGACCCGTGGCATCGAGGCCCTCGGTCTTGATCAGCGCGAACGCCACGTCCCGATCCAGCAGCGCATCCCCCGAAAGAAGCGCAACGCTGAGTGCGGCGGCCGCTTCCGCCTGACTCGCCCCCTACCCCTCCGCCCCCAACCACCTCGACGCGGCGTCGATGAAGAGACGGGCGTCCGAGGTGGTCCACTGGGACGGCGTGGGGCCGAAGAGCGACTCGATCATGTGCTGCTGCTCGAAGGCCGGGAGGTAGGCGCCCTCCAGGTAGCGCACCACCTGCTGCATGCGCGGGCCGGGTGCCTCGGCGGCGTAGGTGCGCGCGGGGACGTTCCACAGCAGGCACTCCAGGAAGTACGAGGGCACGCGGCCGCGCTCCAGCGCCAGCACGTCCTGCAGGTAGTCGCGCATCTGCCGCGCCGTGCGCACCGTCGCGCGGTAGCGCCCCTCCGTCTCGCGGTCCTTCAGCGCGCCGTTGTCGCGATGCAGCCGCGGGTAGTGCACCACCTGCTCGAAGCCGCGCGTGAAGTACGTGATCCCCGCCGTCCACCCGCCCAGCCCGCTGTAGTGGCGGTACGGCAGCGCCGCGATCACCTCGGCGGGGGGGCCGGGCGCGGTCACGGAGAGCGAGGTGTGCATCACCCGCAGCGCGTGCCGGCCATCGCGCACCGCGCCGGGGAACGCCGCCTGCAGCGCCGCCTGCACCTCGCCGCGAAACTGCCAGTAGTCCCACGACCCCGCCGTGCCGTCGCCCTCGATGCTCTGGCGCGTGAGGTCGCTGACGTGCGGCGTGTACCCGGTCAGGTAGGCTGTGCCGCTCTCGATCACCACGTCCACCGGCTCGTCGGCGCGGATCAGCGTGTCCGAGGCGTGCGCGCCCTGCAGGTAGACGCGCACGTTGCGCGCCGCCAGCGCCGGGGAGGCGAGCAGCGCGTCCCGCACCACCTCGAAGGTGCGCTGGCCCGGCGCGTGGTCGGCGGGCGGCTCCCACGCGACGAGCAGGCTATCCATGACGCACTCGGATGCTGTCTGGCACGCTGCTCCTCCGCTCGACGGGTCGCGGGCGATTGTCCCACGCCCCCGATGCCCGCGCGCCCTCACCCTCCCCTCTCCCCGCACGGGGCGAGGGTTCTGATCCCCCTCCCTCTCCCACTGCGTGGGAGAGGGAGGGGGTGAGGGCGCGTCACGGGGATCGCGGGACGATCGTCCCGCGCCCCGCTCGCCCCGCAACGAGAACAGCGCGCTACGATCTGGGCACACCGCGCGCAGCGTTGAGGGGAGGCCAGCGATGATTCGGAGCTACGTACTGATCGAGACCGAGGTGGGCACCACCCACTCCGTGGGCGACACGATCCGCCACATCCGCTCCGCGCACGGCCGCATCACCTCGGTGGACACCGTCACCGGCCCGTACGACGTGATCGTGCAGGTGGAGGCGGAGGACCTGGACCACCTCGGCAAGACGATCACCAGCGAGGTGGCCACGGTGCCCGGCGTCCAGCGCACCACGACGTGCCTCTCGGTGAACCTCGCGTAAGCGGTACGGGGGGCGGGGAGCGACCCTCCGCTCGGAGCCCTTCACCCTGCCCTCTCCCGCTTCGCAGGCGAGGGTTCTGAGTCCGGCCCCCTCTCCTGCGGAGCGGGAGAGGGCGGGGGTGAGGGCGTCGTCCGCGCCTGCAAGGTAACATCGCCACATGACGAACGACCCCACCAGCGAGCCGAACCTCGAAGAACTCACCTACTCCGCGACGCGCACCGGCACGCGCAGCATCCTCCCCGACAACATGATCTCGGTGGAGGAGGCCCGCGCGCGCATCCTCGAGGTCTTCGACGTGCTGCCGGGGGTGGAGACGCCGCTTGACGAGACGCAGGGTCTGGTGCTGGCGCAGAACGTCGTCGCCGGCGTCACCATCCCGCCGCTCCCCAACACCGGCATGGACGGCTACGCCGTGCGCGCGGACGACACCGCCGGCGCCGCGTACGACCGGCCTCGCACGCTGCGCGTCATCGGCTACCTCGCAGCGGGCGCGGTGTTCGACGGCGAGGTGCGCGCGGGCGAGGCGGTGCGCATCATGACCGGCGCGCCGCTGCCCCCCGGCACCGACGCCGTCGTCCCCTTCGAGGAGACGGACGAGTACGACTCGTCGACCTCCGACTCGAAGTACACGCAGGGCCAGTGGCAGCAGACCCCGCGCGACGAAGTGCGCATCGACGTCGAGGCGAAGCCCGGCGCGAACGTCCGCCAGGCCGGCGAGGACATCGCCGCGGGGGAGATGGTGCTGCGCGCGGGCACGGTCATCGGCCCGGCGCAGATCGGCGTACTCGCCTCGATCGGCCTCGACTGCGTGCGCGTGCACCGCCGCCCCGTCGTCGCCGTGCTGTCGACGGGCGACGAGTTACTGCGACCCGGCCAGCCGCTCACCCCCGGCAAGATCTACGACGCCAACGCCTTCTCGCTGGCCGCGCAGGTGCGCGCCTTCGGCGGCGTCCCGCGCATCCTCGATGTCGCGCTCGACACCATCGAGGCGCTCACCGCGCGCATCCACGAGGGCCTGGCGGACGCTGACCTGCTGGTCACCAGCGCTGGCGTCTCGCGCGGCGACTTCGATGTGGTGAAGACGGTGCTCGCCGCGGAGGGGCGCGTGGGCTTCTGGACCGTGCGTATGAAGCCGGGCAAACCGCTCGCCTTCGGTACCTTCCACGCGCCGCAGAACCGCCGCGTCCCGCACCTCGGCCTGCCCGGCAACCCCGTATCCGCGATGATGACCTTCGAACTCTTCGGGCGCGCGGCGATCTTCAAGATGCTGGGCCGCCTCGTGCACGACGCTGAGGCGTGGCGACGCCCCACCGTCCGCGCGACCGCCCTCGACGCGATCCGCAACACCGACGGCCGCCGCTTCTACGCGCGCTGCCACGCGTCGCAGGACGCCACGGGCCGCTGGAGCGTGCGCCTCACCGGGCCGCAGGGCTCGGGCGTCCTCACCTCCATGTCGCTCGCCAACGCCTACGCCATCTGCCCGGAGGACCGCGACGTGATCGCCCCCGGCGAGGAGTGCGAGGTGATGCTCGTCGACCGCGAGTCGCCGCCCCGCCAGCCGCTTCCGGCGGACGCGCCCGACCGGGCGTGAGCGCGTCCGCGTGACGGTCGCGATCCTGCGCGTCGTCGGCCCACCCGGCTCGGGCAAGACGCTGCTCATCGTGTCGCTCGCGGAGGCGCTGCGCTCGCGCGGCCACCGCGTCGCGACTGTTGTGCGCCGCCTGCTCCCGGGCCGCGAGGCCGCGACCGTCATCGTGCTCTCGAACAGCGGCCGCGTGACGAACGAGCAGTTGCTCACCCTCGAGCGCCTGCGCGCGCTCATGCCCTCGATCGATCCCAGCGTCGACATCATCCTCGCCGAGGGCTACGACGACGCGGCGTTCCCCGCGATCGCATGCGTCCCGCGCGGCGGAGACCACAGCGGCGACGCAATCGCATTCGTGGTGACCGAGGAGATCGCGGCGACGTTCGCGCGACTGGGTCCCGGGGATATGGGCGACACGAACAGCCTCATCGACCTCGTGGAGCAGCGCGTCCTCGGCCTACCGCCTCGCGAGGTGGCGCCGCCGAGCCGGACCGGCGGATGGCGCGGCGTGTTGCGGCGGCTGCGCGGACGATAGGGCGTGGGCCGACAGCGGCTAGATCACCGCCTCGAAGCCCGGGTGGGCGCGCGTTGGTTCCTCCCAGCGGAACGTCACTTCGTCGACGCGGGCGAACGTGGGGCCTTCGCGCAGGCGCTCGACGAACTGGCGCAGGATCGACTCGTCACCCTCCGCCAGCACCTCGACGCGGCCGTCGGGGAGGTTCTTCGCGTAGCCCGTGACGCCCAGACGCGTCGCCTCGTAGGCGCAGAAGGCGCGATAGCCCACGCCCTGCACGCGCCCCCGCGCGAGGGCGATGATCTGACGTTCGCGTGCCATCGTGCTCCCCGCTACCCGCGCGCGAGCGACTGCACGGTGCGCGAGACAAGATCTTCCGGCACGTCGCCACGGACGACGGTGCGACCGACGCCTTCGAGCAGCACGAAGCGCATCCGCCCCTGCTCGACCTTCTTGTCGCGCTGCATCGCCTCGATCACCGCGCGCACGTTGATGCCGGGCGCGATCAGCGGCAACCCGAACGAGCGCAGCAGGTCGGACTGGCGATCGACCACGGTCGCGTCGAGGATGCCGAGTTCGACGGCGATCCGGCCCGCGCCCATCATCCCGATCGCGACGGCCTCGCCGTGCATGTACTCCGTGTAGCCGGTCGCCTGCTCGATCGCGTGGCCGATCGTGTGGCCGTAGTTGAGGATCGCGCGGATGCCACGCTCCTGCGGGTCGCTCGACACGATCAGCGCCTTGAGGTGCGACGACCGCCCGATCACTTGCGCCAGCAGCTCCGGGTCCGCCGTGCCCGCGGCGAGGCTGCGCGCATTCGCCTCCAGCGTGTCGAGCAGGCCAGGGTCGAGGATGAAGGCGTGCTTGATCACCTCCGCGAACCCCTCGATGTGCATCCGGCGCGGCAGCGTCTTGAGCACGCTGACATCCGAGAGCACAGCGGCGGGCTGGTGGAACGCGCCGACGAGGTTCTTGCCCTCGGGCAGATCGACGGCAACCTTCCCGCCGATCGCGGCGTCGTTCATCGCGAGCACAGAGGTGGGCAGCTGCACGATCGCCATGCCGCGCAGGTAGGTCGCCGCGACGTAGCCGGCCAGGTCGCACACCACCCCGCCGCCGAGCGCGAGGATCACGTCGCGCCGCTCGGCACGTTCGCCCGCCAGCCAGCGGTAGAGTTCCCCGGCCATGCGCTGCGTCTTCGACGCTTCGCCGGCGGGGATAACGTAGGACGCGCCGGCGATGCGCCCGGTGTCCAGCACATCGGCGACGGTGCGGCCGTGGGCCTCCATGACGTTCGTGTCGGAGATCAGGAACACGCGCCGCCCGGCCAGCCCGATCTGTTGCAGCCGGTCGGGCAGCCGCCGCAGCTCGCCCGGCGCGACCCAGATCGGGTACCGCTGCACGCCGGTGTCGACGACCGCTGCGGGGCCGCGCGCCGGCTCGTCGCTGCCCAGGCGCTCGAGGCGGCGCGGCCGCGAGACGAGATCGGCGGCGTCCGTCGCCCACGCGCCCAGGATGCGCGCGACCGCGCGGTCGCGCGTCTCGATCGCCTCGTCCGGCCCGCCCATCACCGGCACCCAGAGGTCGGCGTGGTTGTAGTAGGCGCGGCGCTCACCATCGAGTTCGCGCAGGCGGCGCTCCAGGTCGCCGTCCACGAGCGGGCGCACCGGCTGACCCTCGGACGGCAGCCGCCGCGCGATCTCGCTCGGCGTCGCGTCCAGGTAGCAGATGAACCCGCGCTCACCTAGCGCACGACGGTTCCCGGCGGACAGGATCACGCCGCCGCCGGTCGCGATCACCACGGGCGCCCGGCGTGCGGCCTCCACCACGATCACTTCCTCGACGCGACGGAACGCCGCTTCGCCGCGCTCGATGATGAGCGCGGCCGCGGTTCGCCCTTCCCGCGCCAGCACCATCTCGTCGGTGTCGATGAACGGCCAGCCCAGGCGCTCCGCCAGCGCCTTGCCGATCGTCGTCTTGCCCACGCCGGAGAGGCCGACGAGGACGATCTGCTGCGGCGCTGGCTGCGAAGTCGGCTGGGGAGTCGCGGTCATGAGCGCGGCTCGCGCGGGCCGACGGTGGTCACGAACGCCGCGAAGTTGCGGTAGATCTCGTCGACGTGGTCGCCGCCGAACTTCTCGAGCATCGCGTCCGCGAGCACAATCGCGACCATCGCCTCGCCGATCACGCCGCCCGCGGGGACGACCGCGACGTCCGAGCGCTCGTAAAACGAGGTGGCCTCCTCGCCGGTCAGTAGGTCGGCGGTGGGCATGCGCTGGGGCACCGTGGAGATGGGCTTCAGGAACCCGCGAATCACGATGTCCTCGCCGTTGGTCATCCCGGCCTCTAGGCCGCCCGCCCGGTTCGTGGCGCGCTCCCACTTGCGGCGTTCCCACGCGGAGGCGGGCAGGATGATGTCCTGCACCTCCGAGCCGCGCTTCCCCGCCCCCGCAACGCCCTCGCCGATCTCGACGGCCTTCACGGCGTTGATCGACATGATCGCCTGCGCGAGCCGGCCGTCCAGCTTGCGGTCCCAGTGCACGTGGCTGCCCAGGCCGAACGGCGCGCCCGAGGCGCGCACCTCGAACACCCCACCCACCGTGTCCAGCGCATCGCGCGTCCGGTCGACCTCGTCGATCATCGCCTGCTCGATCGCGCGATCGGCGACGCGCATCGGCGAGGCGTCGACGGCGTCCCAGTCGATGCGTTCCGGCACGTTCGCGTGCACCGGGCCGATGGAGAGCGTGTGCGAGTGCACGGTGATGCCGATCGTCCTGATCAGCGCGCGCGCGATCGCCCCGACGGCAACGCGCGCCGCCGTCTCCCGCGCGCTGGACCGTTCGAGGATCGGACGCACGTCGTCGAAGCCGTACTTCTGCGTGCCGGCGAGGTCGGCGTGTCCGGGCCGGAGCAACGTCACGCGCTCGACCTCCTCCTCGACGGGGTCGGTCGCCATGCGCACGCGCCAGCCCTGGTTCTCGAAGTCGCGGTTGACGATGGTCATCGCGATCGGCGAGCCCATCGTCTTGCCGTGGCGCACGCCGGACAGCAGCTCCGCGCGATCCTGCTCGATCTGCTGGCGGCGCCCGCGGCCGTAGCCGCCCTGCCGCCGCGCGAGATCCGCCGCAATGATGTCCTCGCTCATCGTGAGACCGGCGGGGACGCCCTCGACGATCGTCGCGAGGCCCTTACCGTGCGATTCACCCGCGGTCAGCCAGCGGAACCGAGTCATGAACGGTGCTCCTGGGCTGTGGGGGTCGTGGGGATCGTGCGCCCTTCAGCCCGGCTGGCGGCGGCACGAATGACCGCGGTCGGATCCACGTCGGGGCCGTCCAGCAGCGCATCGACCGCGGGATCGACCGGCGCGGACGCCGTAGCCTCGCGGGTGTGCCACTCCGCCAGCAGCACCGAGGCTTCGACGGCGCTCCAGTCCGACCACGATGCGACCTCGCGGGTGGCGCGCGTGGTGAGCAGGCAGGGGGTGGTCACGGCGCCGTCCGCGGAACGGTACTCCGTGTGCACGTCCACCTGCACCGCAGCAAAGGAAACGTGGGGGACTTCGTACATCAGGCGCTCCACCATCCGCACCGCGGCGCGGCGGGCGACCTCCTGCGCGGTCCCCACCTCCACGCGCCGCCCCTCGACGACGCGCACGTCCGGCTCCGCGAGGATCGAGACGCGCGCGTGCTCCCGCGTCGCCGCGATCAGCGCCGCCGTGTGCAGCGCGCGCCAGTCCGCGGGGGCGACGCCGCGGGACGGGCGGCCGTTGCGCCACGCCTCGAACGTCTGGTCAAGGAGCTCGCCGAGCGCGGTCATGTCGCCGGCGGCGATCACCCGCCGCCACTGGCGCGCGGCGAAGCGGGCCTGGAACACCATGAAGCCGACGATGATGAACATCGCGAGGACGAAGACGATGCCGAAGCCGAGGCCCATCCGCTGCTCCTTCGCGCCCACGCGGTTTGTCGCCGGTGCCGTCCCAGTGTCGGCCGCGCCGCCGCGCCCGTCGAGGGGTTCGCCCGGGCGCCGGCTTCTGGAGCGCGTATCAGGAGCCGGCGCGACGTTCGGCCAGCGCCTGCCGCGCCGCGCGCACCATGACCTCGATCGGCGGCTCCTGGCCGAGCCAGAGCCGGAACGCCTCTGCGCCCTGGTGGATCAGCATCATCAACCCGCCAACGGTGGTCGCCCCGGCGGCCGCGGCGGCGCGCAGGAAGGGCGTCTCCTCCGGCACGTAGATGAGGTCGAAGGCGACCTGGCCGGGCGAGAAGAGCTCCGCGGGCACAGGCGACTCGCCCTCGGCCGGGCCGTGCAGCATGCCCATCGAGGTGCACTGGATGACGATCCGCGCCTCGCTCACCGCGCGGCGGAACGTGGCGTCCTGTGCGTCCAGCGGTGCGTAGCGCATATCCAGGTCGGGGCCGCCCACCTCCACCAGCGCGTGTGCGTTCGCGGGCGTGCGGTTCACGATGGTGATGCGCGCCGCGCGCGCGGCGCGCATCGCGACGACAACGGCGCGCGCCGCCCCGCCCGCGCCGATCAGCGCGATGTCCGCGCCGCCGGCCTCCACGCCCGCGTCCCGCAGCGCGTTCACAACCCCCACGACGTCCGTGTTCGTCGCATGCAGCAGGCCGTCGCGGTTGATGATCGTGTTGAGCGCACCGACGCGCTCCACGATCGCGTCCGGGCGATCGACGAGGCGCATCGCGGCGACCTTGTGCGGCACGGTCAGGTTCGCACCCAGCAGGTCGCCGGAGCGCAGCCGCTCCACGGTCGCGGCGAGATCCTCGGGCAGCGTGTCCCACGCCTCGTACCGCGCGTCGATGCCGAGCGCATCGAGCGCGGCCTGCTGGAAGCGCGGCGAGATGGAGTGGGAGACGGGATGGCCGAGCAGCGCGATGGTGCGGGTGCGTGTCGGGATGCGGGTGTGGTGGCCGGTCATAGTCAGTCCCTTGCGCAGGCGGAAGCGGCGAACCGTTCCACGTTCGCATTGTGCACGGCCAGCGTCGACGAGAAGAGGTGCGTCCGATCGCAGGCGGCCGACGCCACGAAGTAGAGGTAGTCGACCGCGGCCGGATTGACCACCGCCTTGATCGATTCGAGCCCGGGGTTCGCGATCGGGCCCGGCGGGAGGCCGCGATTCCGGTACGTGTTGTACGGCGATTCGATCGCCAGGTCGCCGACGGTGAGGCGCGGCTTCCAGTAGCCGAAGCGCTCGAGGTTGGCCGGCACGCGCGACACGGCGAACTGCACGGTGGGGTCGGCCTGAAGCGGGACATCCTGCGCGAGGCGGTTGAGGAACACCGCCGCGATCAGCGGCCGCTCCGCCGCCGAGGCGGTCTCCCGCTCGACGATCGAGGCGAGCGTGACGATCTGGTGCAGCGTCAGGCCCCGCGCGCGACCGGCGGCCGTCATCTCCGCCGTCACCTGCTTGCCGAAGGCGTCCAGCATCGACTGCACCATGCCCGCCGCCGTGGTCTTCTCGTCGAAGGCGTACGTCGCGGGCAGCAGGTACCCCAACAGGCTCGCCCCGCCGGGCCGCCCCTCGAGGAATGTCGCCTGCCGAGGGGCGGCCAGCGCCGCGTCCCAGTCCGCGCGGCTCGCGATGCCCTCCTTCTGCAGCGTGTCGCCGATCTCTTCGTTCCGGAGCCCCTCGCGGAAGGTGACCACCTGCGGTCGGTTGGGCCCGGCGGCGAGGAGGCGGACGATCTCCGCCGTGGGCATGTCGGACGTGAACCGGTAGCGGCCGGCCTGCAGTTTCGGCGCCAGCCCGGCGAAGTCGAGCAGCGCGCGCAGCGCCTTGCCGTCGCTCGCGATGCCCGCTCGCTCGAGTTGCTCCACGATCTGCTCCGCGCTCGATCCCGGCGCGAGATCGACGCCGGTGGGGGCGTTCGCCGGTACCGCGCTCTTCGGCGGCGGGCGGCTCTGCACGCCGCTCGCCAGCACGCCCGGCACGCCCCACACCGCCACGCCGAGAGCAACGAGGATCACGGCGGTGTAGATCGCCACCGCGATCGTCGCGCGGGCGCGGACGTTACTGCTCGACATCGGCGGGGCCACCGTCCGCGCGTTCGTCGCCGGTCTCGCGCCGCTGCGCGCGGCGGCGAGCGAGGAACTGCTCGAGGATCAGCACCGCGGCGAGATCGTCTGAGGGGCGGCCAGAGCGGCCAGAGCGACCGGTGCCGCCCAGCCGCTCCGCTTCGACCGAGGTGAATCGTTCATCCTCGTACTCTACCGGCAGCCCGAGGCTCCGCTCGATGCGATCGCCGAGACGGCGCGCCATGCGCGCGGACGCCTCCTCGTGGCCGCGCGGCGTGAGCGCCAGGCCTAGGACGATGCCCTGCACGCCATCGCGCGCGACGATCGTGCGAATCGCCGGGAAGGCGACGCTCGCCGGCACGATCTCCAGCGGCACGGCGATGCGCTCCTCGGGATCGCAGATGGCGAGGCCGACGCGCACCGTCCCGGCGTCCACGGCGAGCCACCTCATCGGCGTGCCGCCTGCGACGCGGTCATGGCGCGAGCGGGCGTCATATGCGGCTACGACGTCAGACGGTCCTTCACCGCCTGCAACGCCGCCGCGAGCGACTCGTCGATCTTCGAGGCGTCCTTGCCGCCGGCCTGCGCGAGTTGCGGCCGGCCGCCGCCGGCGCCGCCCGCGATGTTCGCCGCGATCTTCACGATCTCCGCCGCGCTCAACCCGCGCGCCACCACGTCATCGGTCGCGGCGACGATGAATGTCGGCCGCCCCTGCACATCCGCGCCCAGCGCGATGAACGCGGAGCCGAGGCGGTCGCGCAGCCGGTCCACCATCGGACGCAGCGCGTCGGCGGATTCCACCTGCACGCGCGCCACCAGCACGCGCACGCCGCTGATCGTCTCGGCGCTGTCGGCGAGGCCGTCCGCCGTGCCCGCCGAGGCGCGGCGCTCCAGTTCCTCGAGGCGGTGGCGCTCCGTGGCCAGTTGCTCCTCCAGCGCCGCGACGCGCTCCAGCACCAGCGTGGGCGGGGCGCGGAAGTGGCGCGCCAGCGTGCTCACCAGGTCGCTCCGCTCCTCGACGTAGCGTTCCGCCTCCACGCCGGTCAGCGCCTCGATGCGCCGCAGGCCGGCGCCGATGCTGCTGTCCGAGACGATCAGCAGCATGCCGACCTGCCCGGTGGAGTGGAGGTGCGTGCCGCCGCACAGTTCGCGGCTGTAGCACTCCATGGTGTGCGCGCCGGGCGCGTGCCCGCGGGAGTCGCAGTACTCCACCATGCGCACGCGCGTGGTGTAGCGATCCTCGAAGAACGCGATCGCGCCGCGCTCGATCGCCTCGTCGTAGTCGAGTTCGAACGTCGCGCTCTGGATGTCGGCGCGCACCTTCGCGTTCACGATGCGCTGGATGTCGGTCATCTGCTCATCGGACGGCGCTTCCGGGTGCGTGTAGTCGAAGCGCAGGCGGTCCGGCCCCACGTACGAACCCGCCTGCCGGACGTGCGTGCCCAGGACGCTGCGCAGCGCCGCATGCAGCAGGTGCGTCCCGGTGTGGTTGCGCGCGGTGTCCTGGCGACGCGCACCATCGACCAGCGCCGTCACGTGCGCGCCGACGCCGATGGCGCCCGCCACCACGCGGCCGATCTGGACCACCGTCTCGCCATAGCGATGCGTGTCCTCCACGCGGAAGCGGCCCGTGCCGGTGATGATCTCGCCACGGTCGCCGACCTGGCCGCCGCCTTCCGGATAGAACGGCGTCGTGGCCAGCATCACCTCGCCGCTCTGCCCCTCCGTCAGCTCCTGTACCGCGAGATCGTCTGCGAAGAGGTGCACCACGGCCGTCTTCGCCTCCAGGGCGTCGTACCCGACGAACTCCGTCGGCGCGACAATCGCCGCGTAGCGCATCGCGCGATCGTCCTGCGCGTTCGTGAACGTCTCTTCACCCTTGGAGCGCGCGCGCTGCTGCACCATCTCCTCGTCGAAGCCGGGGCGATCCACCGCGTAGCCGATCCCCTGCGCGACCTCGATGGTCAGCTCCGGAGGCAGGCCGTGCGTGTCGTACAGTACGAACATGTCGCGGCCGGGGATGCGCTTCGACGCCTGTTCCCGCGCGACGATCTCGTCCAGCAGCTGCAGCCCGCGATCGAGCGTCGCCTGGAAGCGCGCCTCCTCGAGCCGCACGATGCGGCCAATGAACTCCCGCTGCTCCCCGAGTTGCGGGTGCGCGGCCATCGAATGATCGATGGCCGCATCGACGACCCGCGCGAGGAACGGCTCGCGGACGCCAAGGCGGTGGCCGAAGTAGACGGCGCGGCGCAGCAGGCGACGCAGCACGTAGCCGCGCCCCTCGTTGCTCGGCAGCACGCCATCCGTGACGAGGAAGGCGAGCGCGCGGGCGTGCTCGGAGATCGCCCGGAGGCCCCGCGCGATCTCCGGCTGTTCTGCCGGGTCGTACACCCGGCCGGTGACGCGCTCCGCTGCGGCCAGCACGCCTCGCAACTCGTCCGTCCCGTACACGGCGCGCACGTCCTGCACGACCGACGCTAGGCGCTCGAGGCCGGCGCCGGTGTCGATGTTCGCGGCGGGCAAGTTGGAGCGTGAGCCGTCCTCCTCGCGGAAGTACGTCATGAACACGAGGTTCCAGATCTCAAGGAACCGCCCGCAACCGACGTCCGGGTGGCAGGTGTCGCGCGCGCAGTCCGCGCAGCCCGCCGTCTTGCCCCAGTCGTAGTGCAGCTCGGAGCACGGCCCCATCGGTCCGGTGTCGCCCGGGGGCCCCCACCAGTTCCCCTGCTCCGCCGTATAGCGCAGGATGCGCGAGGCAGGCAGGCCGAGGGCCGCCCAGTGCGCCGCCGCCTCGTCGTCGTCTGTGAACACCGTGGCCCAGAGGCGCGCCTTCGGCAGCCCCAGGACCCCGGTGAGGAACTCCCACGCCCACGGGATCGCCTCGGACTTGAAGTAGTCGCCCACCGAGAAGTTGCCAAGCATCTCGAACAGCGTCAGGTGGCTGTCGTCGCCCACCACCTCGACGTCGGTGGTGCGAAAACAACGCTGGATCGAGGTCAGGCGGCGGGCAGGCGGCTCCTCCAGCCCCATGAAGTAGGGCTTGAACTGTACCATCCCGGCGGTCGTGAACAGGAGCGTCGGGTCGCCGTGCGGCACCAGCGAGGACGAGGGGATGCGTCGGTGACCGCGAGCCTCGAAGAAGGCGAGAAACGCGCGCCGGATCTCGTCGATGGTCACGTGGCGCGCTCGTTTCGGCAGTTCTGCATCGTACGGCCCAGTGTGCAGGATGGGCCGCACATGGTGCACGGTGCTGCATACTGGGCACCATCATGGGCCGCAGCGTGGGCCGCATCATGGAGGTCCGCTGAAGGGCGAGTGTAGAATGACCCCCAGAGGCGGTCAATTTCAGACCGCACCGATTCTGGCCGCACCGAGCGCGGGACGGCGCCCGATAGCCCCGATAGCAATGATGCAGCGATGACCACCCGCGCGCGCGGTGCGCCCCCCCTCTCCTCGCCGAAGACCACGGCGGTGACCTCGCTCGCGGGTTGGACGGCGCTCGTGCTCGCCCCGGGCGACGCGGTACGCATGCAGTCGGCGACGCCGACCGTGCTCCACGCCGTGGCTGGCGTCCCGATGCTCCGCCTCGTCTGCGATCTGCTGCGAGAGGCCGGCTGCGCCCGCACCATCGTCGTCGCGGGCGCGCCACCGGCGTCGGTCGCCGCCGTGCTGGGCGACGGCCTCCGTGACAGCATCGGCGACGGCCTCGATATCGTCGACGCGCAGGACGCCGAGGGGTCGGCGAACGCCGCGCTCCGGGCGCGGGCCGCGGCCGGCGAGCACCGCAACGTCCTGATCCTGCGCGCCGACATGCCGCTGATCAGCACGCGGACGCTCCGCGAACTCGCCGGGCGACACCTGGGCGAGTCACGCGTGCTGACCTTCCTCACGGCGTACCTCACCGACCCGCACGGCTTCGGCCGGATCCTGCGCCGCAACGGCGAGGTGCGGGGAATCATCCACGAGCGCGACCTCACCGGGGCGATGCGCGGCCAGCCGGAGGTCAACGCGGGCCTTTACGCCGCCGACGCGCAGTGGCTCTGGGAGACGCTCGCGGCGCTGCCGGCAAACGCGAATACCGACGCGCTGGGCGACCTCGTCGCGCGCGCCGTCGAGCGCGGCGGCGTCGAGGCGTACCAGGTGCACGAATCCATCGAGGTCGCCCAGGTCGGCGACCGTCTGCAGCTGGCGCAGGCCGATCGCATCCTGCGCGACCGGATTCGCGACCGCCTGATGCGGGAGGGCGTGACGCTGATCGATCCGCCCACGATCTACATCGACGCCGGGGTCGAGATCGCGAGCGACACGGTGCTGCTGCCCGGCACGCACGTCACGGGCAGGACGCGGATCGGCAGCGGCTGCCGCATCGGCCCGAATGCGATCCTGCGCGACATGGTGATCGGTGATCGCTGCGAGATCGGCGGCTCCACGCTGGAGGGCTCCACCCTGGGCGAGGCGGTGACGGTGGGCCCCTACTGCCACGTCCGGCCGGGATCGACGATCGAGCGCGAGGTGCACCTCGGCAACTACGCCGAGGTCAAGGCCTCCCGCATCGGCGCGCGCACGGCAGTGGGCCACTTCTCCTACATCGGCGACGCCGATGTGGGCGCGGACGTCAACGTGGGCGCCGGATCGATCACCGCGAACTACGACGGCGAGGCGAAGCACCGCACGGTGATCGGCGACGGCGTGCACCTGGGCAGCGACACGATCATGGTCGCCCCCGTGACCGTCGGACGGGGGGCGCGCACCGGCGCCGGGGCGGTGGTGGTGGACGATGTGCCGGAAGGCGCTACCGTCATCGGCGTCCCCGCCCGGGTCCGCGCCGCCGGCCCTCCTGCCACAGGAGACGCGGGCACAGGAGAAGGAGGTCACCCGGCGTAGGCGAACGCGCCATCCCGCCGTGTGCACTTGGATACCAGACTCCTGATTCCGATCATCCCCACCGCTGTGCTCCTGGGCAGCGCCGCGCTGCTCGTGCTGCTGAGCGCCGCCGAGGCCGCCTCGATCCATCTGACCCGCCGCCGGCTTGCCCGCGAGGACAGCTCAGGCCTGAGCAGCCTGCTGCGCGCATACGTCTCGCAACGTCAGGCGCTGCTGCGTGCGCTCCGCACCGGCGTGACCGGCACGACGGTCGCGGCGACGCTGGCGGCGGTCTCCCTCGCTACCGGCACGTTCACGCTCACCGAGGTGGTGGCGGCCGCGGCGGTCGTCGGTGGGGTGGGGACGCTGCGCGCGGCGGCGCGGCGGGCCGCCCGATTCGACCCGGAGCCGGTCGCGCGTCGCCTTGATGGCCCGATCCGGGTGCTCCAGGCGGTGTTGACGCCGCTGGCAGTGCTGTTCGCCCTGCCGGTGGTCTTGCCGCTGCGCGCTCTCGGCCGGCGCAACCCCGGCGACGAGATCGACCCTGCCGAGGAGTTGATCGGCCTGCTGGAGGCGACCGACCAGGAAGACGACGCGATGCTGGAGGAGCGCCGGATGATGCGCGCCGTGCTCGAACTCTCGAACCACACCGCGCGCGAGTTGATGACGCCGCGCACGGACGTGACCGCCATCCCCGTGCACGCGACCTTCGGCGAGGCAATGAAGGTGGCGGCGAGCACCGGCTTCAGCCGCATCCCGCTCTACGAGGAGACGCTCGACCGCGTGGTGGGCGTGGTCTACGCAAAAGACCTGCTCGGTTATGTCTCCAGTGGAAACGTCACCCCCCGCCTCGTCGATGTCGCGCGACCGCCGTACCTCGTCCCGGAGACGCGACGGGCGGACGAACTGCTGACGGACATGCGCCGCGAGCGGGTGCACCTGGCGATCGTGGTCGACGAGTACGGCGGCACCTCCGGCGTGATCACGGTCGAGGACCTGATCGAGGAGATCGTCGGCGAGATCACCGACGAATACGACGCCCCGGCGACCGAGGTGGAGCAGATCTCCCCTGCCGAGGCGATCGTCGACGGCAGCCTGACCATCGACGAGCTGAACCACCTCTTCGAGGCGGAGATCGTCGCGGGGGACTTCGATACGGTCGGCGGGCTGATCGTGACGTCGCTCGGGCGACTCGCGGTGCCGGGCGACGAGGTGGTGGCGCGCGCCCTCGACCCCGACGGCGAGGACGACAACGTCCCGCACCTGGAGTTCCGGGTGCTGACGATCCTCGGGCGGCGCATCAAGCGGGTGCGTGTGCTGCGGCTGCCGCCCGGCGCCGCGGTGAACAGCGCCGCGGTCGAGGCCATCTAAGGCCTCTGGGGGGGTGCATTGATGCGGGTGCTTGCTTGGCAGTCGCTTTGCTGGGAATTGTGACCGCGTGCGGAGCCACGCGCGGTCGTGAACCTTTGGCCGACCCGACACCAAGCCTACCGTCGGCGGCTTCCGTGATACCCGGCACTCCCCAGACTGCAACCGCCTCAGATTCCGCGACCCGGACCCCGATTAGTTTGCCCGTTCTCGTTGTGGTGCCAGGTGCGCGCTGGACCGAAGACCGCGGCGTCGCCACGTTCCGTGGCGAGGTCACTAACCAAGATGCTAACCCCGTTGCGGGTATCCGCGTAGTCATCACGTACTACTCGAAGGACGGAAGCTGGGTAGCTGAGGACTCGGCACCTCTCGCGACTGATCCACTGCCCCCCACACGATCGCGCCGTTCGTAGTCATCACTCCTTACGATCCTAGGATGGCCGCCGCCACTATCCGCTTCCGTTATCCCTCTGGCACCGCCATCTTATCGACCGAGAAAGTCCCGGGCGGCCACTAGTGCCCTGCCACCGGTGAGCCGCCACGACCGGTTCCCCCTGCCCGCCCCTAGATTCCGCTGAGGCCGTTGAAGACGCGCGCCACAAGCACCTCGACAGCGCGACCACGTCGGCGTCTCCCGCGCGTGAGAACCGGGGCGGTGCGTTGTAGTGGCCGACCTCGGTCCGCCGCGCCCCTTCGCGAATAGGCGGTAGGCAGAGTCCCGTCTGGCGTCGCGACCGCGGGCAGCCTACCCTACCGCCGGTAATGGATGAGTCTCCCGCCGACCTGCGCTTTCGCGTCGCGCTCTACCGGGTGCACCGGCTGGGGAGCATGCGCTTTGGCCTGCTCGATCGCTTCTTCCCCGACATGGAGCGCGCCGGGCTCGCGGATCTGGCTGCGGCGGGTCTGGACGCCCGCACCGCATCCGAGGTGCGGCGGGCGCAGCAGGAAACCGACCCGGATGCGGAGATGAAGCGCCTCCAGCAGGCGGGCGTGACCGCGCTGGCAGCGGGCGATCCCCGCTACCCGAGCCGCCTCGGCGAGATCGATGACGCCCCGCCCGTCCTCTACGTGCGCGGCGAGTGGCGGCCCGAGGACGAGTGGAGCGTCGCCGTGGTCGGCACGCGCCGCGCCACCGCATACGGCCAGCAGGCGACGGCGGCGCTCTGCCGGGGCCTCGCGGCGACCGGCGTCACGGTGGTGTCCGGCCTCGCGCGGGGGGTGGACACCATCGCGCACCGCACCGCGCTGGACAGCGGCGGGCGGACGGTCGCCGCGCTCGCCAACGGCCTCGACACCGTCTACCCGCCCGAGAACCGCCGCCTTGCCGAGGAGATCGTCGAACGGGGCGCGCTGGTGACGGACTACCCGCTGGGCACGAAGCCGCGCGCCGACTTCTTTCCTCGACGCAACCGCATCCTGTCCGGGGTGTCGCTGGGCACGCTGGTCGTGGAGGGCGACTACCAGTCCGGAGCGATGATCACGGCGAAGTACGCGACCGAGCAGAATCGCGAGCTGTTTGCCGTACCGGGCTCGATCTTCTCGCCGCAGTCCCGCGGTCCGCTCGGGCTGATCCGGGACGGCGCGACCCCGGTCTCCTCGGCGAACGACATCCTGGAGGCGCTGAACCTGACGCAGCTCGGCGCGCAGATGGACTTCGGTCGCGCGGCCCCGCCGGACAGCCCCGACGAGCGCGCGTTGATGCGCGTGCTGAGCCGCGAACCCCAGCACGTCGATGTCGTCGCACGCAGGAGCGGTTTGGCACCCCCGGTTGCGTCCGGTACGCTCGCTCTTCTTGAATTGAAGGGTCTCGTCCGCGATGTGGGCGGGATGCAGTTCGTTCGGGTGCGCGAAGAGAGCGCCGATTACGACCTCGCGGGCACCGACGGGACAGCTTCATGACGACCGAGCCGACAGCCGCACCCCGCCGTCGCGCCGCCGCGAAGGCCTCCACCGTCCGCGCTGCCACCCGTGCAGGGGGCCGCGTCCGTCGCCTCGTGATCGTCGAGTCCCCGGCAAAGGCCCGCACCATCGCGCAGTACCTCGGGCCGGAGTATGTCGTGGAGTCCTCGATCGGGCACATCCGCGACCTCCCCTCCTCCGCGGCGCAGATCCCGAAGGAGTACAAGAAGGAGGCGTGGGCGCGCCTCGGCGTGAACATCGACGCCGACTTCGAGCCGCTGTACGTCGTCCCGCCGGACAAGGCGGAGCAGGTCAAGAAGCTGCGCGCGCTCCTGAAGGACGCCGACGAGCTCTACCTCGCGACAGACGAGGACCGCGAGGGGGAGGCGATCGCTTGGCACCTGCTCCAGGTGTTGAAGCCGCGCGTCCCCGTGCACCGCATGGTGTTCCACGAGATCACCCGCCCGGCCATCGCCGCGGCGATCGCGAATCCTCGCGCGGTGGACTTCGCGCTGGTGCGAGCGCAGGAGGCGCGGCGCATCCTGGACCGCCTGTTCGGGTACGAGGTGTCGCACGTGCTCTGGAAGAAGGTCGCGCCGCGCCTCTCCGCAGGGCGCGTCCAGTCCGTGGCCGTGCGCCTGATCGTTGACCGCGAGCGCGCCCGCATGCGCTTCAACTCCGCCTCCTACTGGGACGTGGACGCCACGCTCGCGACGCGCGAGCGCCGGACCGACGCGACGGTGGGTGCGCACCTTGTCGAGCTCGGCGGGCGGCGGGTGGCCAGCGGTCGCGACTTCGATCCCGAAACCGGCCGCCTGAGCGGCGACGCCGGTGCCGGCCCGGGGGTCCGACTGCTGGACGAGTCCGCCGCCCGCACGGTCGCCGAGCGGCTGCGCTCCTCGACGTTCGTCGTCGCCGAGGTGAACGAGCGCCCGTTCACGCAGCGCCCGCCCGCGCCGTTCATTACCTCCACGCTGCAGCAGGAAGGGGCGCGCCAGTTGCGCTACACCGCACAGCGCACGATGCAGGTGGCGCAGCGCCTCTACGAGAACGGCTACATCACGTACATGCGTACGGACAGCACGAACCTGTCGCAGGAGGCGCTGGTCGCCGCGCGCCGGCAGGCGGCTTCGCTGTACGGCGACGAGTACGTCCCGGAGCAGCCTCGACGCTACGCGAGCGGCAAAGCCGCGCAGGAGGCGCACGAAGCGATCCGCCCCGCCAGCGACATCTTCCGCACGCCGGAAAGCCTGCGCGGCGAGCTGGATACGGACGCGCTACGGCTGTACGAGCTGGTGTGGAAGCGCACCGTCGCCTCGCAGATGCGGGACGCCGCTGGGCTGCGGACGCAGGTGCGGCTGACCGCCGATGCGGGCGCAGACGGCACGGCGACCTTCCAGACCGCGGGCAAGGTGATCACCTTCCCCGGCTTCCTGCGCGCCTACGTAGAGGGCTCCGACGACCCCGATGCGGAGATCGAGGATCAGGAGCGCGTGCTCCCGCCGCTGCGCGTGGGCGAGGAACTCGACCCGCGCTCCCTGGACGCCAGGGGGCACGAGACGCAGCCGCCCGCCCGCTGGACCGAGGCCAGCCTGATCCGCGAGCTGGAGGAGCGCGGGATCGGCCGCCCGTCCACCTACGCCTCCATCCTCCAGACGGTCCAGGACCGCGGCTACGTCTGGAAGCGCGGCAGCGCGCTGGTCCCCACGTTCGTCGCGTTCGCCGTGGTGAACCTGCTCGAGCTGCACTTCCCCGACCTCGTCGACCTAGGCTTCACGGCGCGCATGGAGGAGCGTCTCGACGAAATCGCCGACGGCGAGCGCGACCCGAAGCCGTGGCTACGTGCGCTGTACTTCGGCGATCCGGGCGCGCCGCCGACCGAGCCGCTCGCCCGCCAGGGTCTGCACGCCACGATCGACCGGGGCTGGGAGGCGATCGACGCGCGCGCCGTCTCGTCGGTGGCGATCGGCAACGACGCCGACGGGCGAGAGATCGCCGTCCGCGTGGGGCGCTACGGCCCCTACCTGCAGATCGGCGACGGCGAGGAGCGCGCCTCGCTCCCCGACAGCATCGCCCCGGACGAGGTGACCGTGGAGGGCGCGCTGCGCCTGCTCCACGAGGAGCGCCTCGGCGACCGCCTGCTGGGCGTCGATCCGCCGACGAACCAGCCCGTGTACCTCAAGACCGGCCGCTACGGCCCCTACGTGCAGCTCGGCGAGGATCCGCCGCGCGGGAGCAAGGAAAAGCCGCCGCGCGCCTCCCTCTGGGACGAGATGTCGATGGAGACGCTCACTTTCGACGAGGCGCTGATGCTGCTGTCCTTCCCGAAGGTGCTCGGCAAGCATTCGGAGTCGGGCCACGACGTCACGGTGCAGGACGGCCCCAATGGCCCCTACGTCCGCACCGGGCGCGAGAGCCGCAGCATCGAGGGCGGCCACTTCGCGATGAAGACGATCACGCTGGAGGAGGCGCTGGCGCTCCTCGCCGCGCCGCGCCAGTTCGGGCGGCGGGTGTCGCAGAGCGCGATCGCCGAGCTCGGCGTGCACCCGGACAGCAAGGCGGCGATCACCGTGCGCACCGGCCGCTTCGGCCCGTACGTCACCGATGGCGTGGTGAACGCCTCCCTGCCGCGTGGCCGCGATCCCAAGACGCTGACCGTCGAGGATGCCGTGGACCTGCTCGCCGCGCGCGAGGAGAAGCTCCGCGCCGAGGGCAAAGACCCGCGCGCCCCGAAAGCCGCGACGAAGCGCGCACCGGCGCGCCGTGCTACGAAGTCCACGCGCGGCACGAGCCCTCGGATGCGCCGCAGCGCGTAGCGACCCGCGAAGCGATCTGCTAGGCTCGTTTATGTCGTTAGTGTGACCTCGGGCGGGGAGTCCGAGGGATGCGCCCATGCCACGCAAGTCTGTGGTCGCCGAGCCGCCCCCGGAAATCGAGGCCGCCGCGAGAGCCGCGCTCGTGCGCTACCTCGTGCACCTGTCGGACGTGCGCCGCCGCTCCGAGTACACGATCCGCAACTACCGCAGCGACCTGCTGGACTACCTCCGCTTCCTCGCGCCGAAGGGGATCGCCTTCGACGCCGCCGGGCGCGCGGACGGGCGAGCGTACCTGTCGCGGCTGCTGGACACCGACGTCGCCGAGGGCTCGATCCGGCGGCGCGCCACGACGATCCGCGGCTTCTACGCCTGGCTGGACGCCAACGGCTTGGAACTCCGCGCGCGCCCCGGCGACTCGATGCTCCGGCTGCGCTACCCGAAGAAGGGACGGCGGCTCCCCCACTTCCTGGACGTGGAGGAGGCGCGGCGGTTGGTGGATGCGCCCGATACGGAGCAAACGGGCGGCCTGCGCGACCGCGCGATCCTCGAGCTGCTGTGGGGCGCGGGGCTGCGCGTGAGCGAGGCGTCGAACATCGACGTGCGCGACCTCGACCTGACGAACCTGCAGGTGCGCGTCACCGGCAAGGGCGACAAGACGCGCATCTGCCTGTTCGGCACACCGGCCCGTGACGCGATCCGCGTCTACCTGGACGATGCCCGCCCGCTGCTCGCCACGGGGGCGCAGACCGCGCTGTTCCTCAATCGCGCGGGGGGGCGGCTGACCGCGCGCTCGATCCAGACGATCGTCCGCAACGCGGGGATGCAGGCGGCGCTGCGGCAGGGCGTCCACCCCCACCTGCTGCGCCACTCCTTCGCGACACACATGATCGAAGGGGGCGCGGACCTCCGCGTGGTGCAGCACCTGCTGGGCCACTCCTCCCCCGACACCACGCAGATCTACACCACGGTCGCGCACCGGCGGCAGGCGGCGTTCGTGAGCGACGCCCTCGAGCGAGCACGCGTCGTGGAACGGCGTCGCGGGCACGCCGAATCGCCTCGCTGACGCTTCCCGCGCGCCTCTGGCCTGACCAGTGCAGCCGCTGACCGCTACGCGGGCGGGCGGTACTATCGAGTCCCACGGATTGGGATCGTCGGAGGTGTGCCATGCGCGTGCTGGTGCTCAACGGACCGAACCTGAACCTGCTCGGCAGTCGCGAGCCTGAGGTGTATGGCCGCGAGACGCTGGCTGATATCGAGGTGCTGGTGCGCAACCGCGCGCAGGCGCTGGGCATCGAGGTGGCGTTCGCGCAGAGCAACCACGAGGGCGATCTGGTGGACGTGATCCAGGCGCACCGCGGCTGGGACGGGCTGATCCTGAACGCCGGCGCCTACACGCACACGTCGCAAGCGATCCCGGACGCGATCAGCGCCACGCAACTCCTGACCGTCGAGGTCCACCTGTCCAACGTCTTCAGGCGCGAGGCCTTTCGGCACCACTCGACCATTTCGCCGGTCGCGTGGGGTTGCATCGTCGGCTTCGGCTTCCGCGGCTACCTCGCGGCGCTCGATCTGCTGCACGGCCGCCTGACCGAGGGCACCGTCGGGTGAGCCGAGCGGGGCGCATCGACCGTTTGCGCGCGCGCTTCGACGCGCCCGACTTCGGCGCATCGGGCATCGACGCGCTGCTCGTGACCACGCCGTCGAACCGGCGCTGGATCAGCGGCTTCACCGGCAGTGCCGGCGTGGCGCTGGTCACGCGCAGCGAGGCGCGGTTCGCGACGGACTCGCGCTACTGGGAGCAGGTCGCGCGCGAGTGCGCGGACTACGCGCTCGTGCGCTTGGCGGGCGCGAACACCGGCGTCGCGCCCGCGATCCTCGAGGGCCTCGCCGGCGCGCGCATCGGCTTCGAGCCGGCGCACATGACCGTCGCCGCACTGGAGGGCTGGACCCGCGCGATCGCGGAGTTGCCCGCGCACTCGCGGCCCACGCTCGTCCCCGCCCCGCGCGCCATCGAGGACCTGCGGATGGTCAAGGAGCCGGAGGAACTGGACGCGCTCACGCGCGCCGTGCTGCTCGGCGACGCCGCCTTCCGGCACGCGGCGGACCGTGCCGCCCCCGGCATGACCGAGCGCGATCTGGCGTGGCTGGTGCAGGAATACGCGCTGCAGCACGGCGCGGAGGAACTGTCCTTCGGGACGATCATCGCGGGTGGCGCACACGGCTCGCTGCCGCACTGGCGTGCCTCGGACGCTCCGCTGGAGGCAGGGACCGGCGTGGTGATGGACCTCGGTGTCATCGTGGATGGCTATTGCTCCGACCTGACGCGTACCATCTTCCTCGGCGAGCCGGACGAGCGCTTTGCCCGCGTGTATGACATCGTACTGACCGCGCAGACCATGGCGGAGGAGCGTATCGAGGCCGGGATGACCGGCGCGCAGGCGCACGCGATCGCCGCGGAGGTGATCGCTCGCGCCGGGCACGCGGATCACTTCGGCCACGGCCTCGGTCACGGCGTGGGCCTGGACATCCACGAGGATCCGCGGCTCGCCCCGGCGTCGGACCACGTGTTGGCGGATGGCCACGTGGTGACGGTGGAGCCGGGCATCTACGTCCCCGGGTGGGGCGGGGTGCGCATTGAAGACCAGTGCGTGATGGAGAGCGGGCGACTGCGCCCGCTCTCCACCGCGCCGAAGCTCGATCCATCGAGACCCTCGAGACCACCGAGACCACCGCGAGGAGCCTGACCATGATCTCAACGTCGGATTTCAAGAAGGGCGCCTCCGTTGAGCTGGATGGCCAGCTCTACCGCATCGAGGAAGTCCAGCACGTCAAGACGAAGAAGTCCGCCGTGTACCGCGTCAAGTTGCGCGACCTGCGCGCGGGGCACATCACGGAGCGCACGTTCAACGCCGGCGACAAGCTGGTGGCCGCGCGCGTGGAGCGCCGCCGCATGCAGTACCTCTATGGCGACGCCGACAACCACACCTTCATGAACGTGGAGACGTACGAGCAGATCCAGATCCCGACGCGCGTGATCTCGGACGACCTCCCCTACCTGAAGGAGAGCGACGAGGTGCAAGTGATGCTGTACGGCGACGAAGCGCTCGGCGTCGAGCTGCCCGCGGCCGTGGAGCTGGTGATCACGGCGTCCGACCCCGGCGTGAAGGGCGACACCGCGACCGGCGCAACGAAGCCGGCCACGCTGGAGACCGGCCTGGTGGTGAACGTGCCGCTGTTCATGAACCCCGGCGACACGATCAAGGTCGCCACCGCCGACGGCCGCTACCTCGAACGCACCAAGACGGCGTAGCGCAGGATCGCAGGGCGGGGGGGCGTCTATGCCGACCGAGGTTCGTCCCGTCTGGCAGGTGGTGCGGTACCTGCGTGAGTTGCTGGCGCACGACCCCGTGCTGGCGGACCTGTGGGTGGGTGGTGAGGTCACAAACCTCACCACCGCTGCCTCCGGCCACATGTACTTCACGCTGAAGGACGCCGGCGGCCAGTTGCGCTGCGTCTTCTTCCGCAGCGCCAACATAGGTCAGCGGGGCCTGGTCGCGAACGGCGCGTCGCTGATCGCTCACGGCGCGATCACGATCTACGAGATGCGCGGGGACGTGCAGCTGCTGGTCGACTTCGTGCAGCCCGCCGGTGTCGGCGCGCAGCAGGCGGAGTTCGAGCGCCGGAAGGCGCGCTTCGAGGCCGAGGGGCTGTTCGACCCGGCACGCAAGCGCGCGCTGCCGCGCTTCCCGCGACGCATCGGCGTGGTCACCAGCGCGCAAGGTGCGGCGATCCACGACATCCAGACGGTGCTGGCGCGCCGCTGGCCGCTGGCCACGATCGTGTTTCGGCCCGCGACGGTGCAGGGCGACGAGGCGGCGAACTCCGTCGCCGAGGCGGTGCGCGACATCGCGCCGCTGTACGCAGCCTCCGAGCGCTGGCCAGACGTGTTGATCGTCGGACGCGGCGGCGGGGCGAACGACGACCTCTCCGCCTTCAACGAAGAACCCGTCGTGCGCGCGATCTTCGGTTGTCCGATCCCCGTCGTCTCTGCCGTGGGGCACGAAACCGACGTCACCCTCGCCGATTTCGTGGCGGACGTGCGGGCGGCAACGCCGTCCGCCGCCGCCGAGCTGGTCGCGCCGGATCGCCTCGACATCGTGCGGCAGGTCGATGCGCTGCGTGCGCGGCAGGAGGTGCGCGTCACGCGCGCTGTGGCCGCCGCGCGCGAGGCGACCGACGGCACGACGCAGCGCATGGCGCGTCGCCTGCCGGACGTCGCGCCACTGCACCGCGGCGTCGCGCTCCATGCGGAGGCGCTGCGCCACCACGTGTTGCGCACCACCGCAGAGGCGCGCGAACGCATCGCGGGCACCGTGAGTCGCCTCCACGCGCTGTCGCCGAGCGCCACGCTGGAGCGTGGCTACGCCCTTGTTTCCAATGCGGACGGCGCGCCCATCTCGCGCGCGAGCGACGTGACGCCCGGCGACGCGATCGAGGTGCGGTGGAGCGACGGCAGCCACGGCGCGCGTGTAGAGTCGCGATCATGACGCCCGAACGACGCACCGCGAAGCAGGATCCCGCCGTGACCGAGGCACAGGCACAGGCCAGCCTCGACCTCCCGGACGAGGGCTTCGAGGCGCTCTTCGCGCGGCTCGAGGCCGTCTCGCAGCAGCTCGAGGTCGGCGGGCTGTCGCTCGATCAGTCGCTCGCGCTGTACGAGGAGGGGATGCGGCTCGCGCAGCGGTGCCAGGCGCTCCTCGGCGCGGTCGAGCAGCGCATCGAGACCCTCCGCACCGAGGCACAGCGCCCCAATATTCCGCGTGATGGCGCGAGCGGCGAGTGACGATCGCCGTCGGCTGGTACACCACGGCGCGGGGCGCGGGGTCGCGCGGCATGTTCCTCGCCGTGCGGAACGCGATGGAGGCCGGCACCCTCGACGCACGCTTTGCGCACGTCTTCTGCAACCGCGAGCCGGACGAGGACATCGCCACCGATTCCTTCTTCGACCTCGCACGCGACACGGGCGCGCCGCTGGTCACGCTCTCCTCGGTGCGCTTTCGACGCGAGCACGAGGGCGCTCGATCGCGCCCGAACGAGCCGCTGCCGGAATGGCGCGAAGCCTACGACGCCGAGGTGGCGCGCCTCGTCGATCCGCACGGCGCGCAGGTCGGCGTGCTGGCGGGCTACATGCTGATCTTCACGCCCCCCTTCGTCTTGCAGCACCCGATCCTCAACCTGCATCCCGCGCTCCCCGGCGGCCCCACCGGGACCTGGCGCGAGGTGATCCGGTGCCTCATCCGCACGGGCGCGAACGAGAACGGCGCGATGATCCACCTCGCGATCCCGGAGGTCGACGCCGGGCCCGTGGCCGCGTTCTGCCGTTACGCCATCCGCGGCGGCGAATATGACGCGCTCTGGGATGCCCTCGGAGATATCCACAACCACTCGATGATCGACGACGCCACGATCGATGACAGCGCGCTGTTCGCGCGCGTGCGTGAGGCACAGATGGCGTATGAAGCGCCGCTGCTCGTCTCGGCGCTGCAGGCGTTCGCGGATGGACGCATGCGCGCCCGGCCGGGGCACATCCTCGATGCGCGCGGGCACGACGCCGCGCCACTCGATCTGACCGCAGACGTCGAGGCGCGACGCGCACGCCGGGAGTGAGCGCGGAGCACTGGCGGCCGGTGGCGCGGCGCTGCCGGTCGCTGTACGCTGGCGCGGGCCGTACACCCCCAGTAGGCGCAGCGAGTACGCGCCGGAGTGAATCGATGACCGTCCTGCATCCCGTCCCCATTCGCTCGCTGCTCCCCGCGACACGCGGGGAGCGGATCCGCGACGCGGTGGTGCGGCGCGCGCTGCCGATCATCGCCGGGTCCGCCGCCGCGCTCGTGGCCACGCTCGCCGCGGAACGCGCGGTGCGCGAGATCGCGATGAGCGCGGCCGGGCACCTGGGCGGGCCGGCCAATCATCGAGGATCAGAGGCCCTGATCCGCACCGTGGTGACCGAGGTCACCGTCGTTGAGCGGATCCGCCGCCGCGCCTAGTGCGAGCAAGCCCGTGCCAGCAGAACGCCTCCAGAAACTCCTCGCGCGTGCCGGCCACGGCAGCCGCCGCAGCGCCGAAGTCGTCATCGCGGCCGGGCGCGTCACCGTCGATGGGACGATCGCGATCCTCGGGACACGCGCCGACCCGGACACGCAGCGCATCGAGGTGGACGGCGAGCCGATCCGCCTGCAACCCGGCGAGGTGACGATCGCGCTGAACAAGCCGACCGGCATCGTGGTCACCGCCGTCGATGATCGCGGTCGCCAGACGGTCTTCGACATCCTGACCGACCCACCGCCCCACCTCCGCTACGTCGGCCGCCTCGACCGCGACACCTCGGGCCTGCTCCTGCTGACCACGGACGGCGAACTGGCGCACCGCCTGAGCCACCCGCGCTACGAGGTGATGAAGACGTACGAGGCAATGGTGGACGGCATCGTCGCCGAAGGGGCGCTGGAACAGCTGCGCCGGGGCGTGATGCTGGAGGACGGCATGACGGCCCCCGCGATCGTCGAGCAACTCCCCGGTACGCCGCCGCCGGCGCACTTCCGCGTGGTGATCCACGAGGGCCGCAATCGCCAGGTGCGCCGCATGTTCGAGGCGGTGGGCCACCACGTCTCACGGTTGCGCCGCACGGAGTTCGGCCCGGTGCGCCTGGACGGCCTCGCCCCCGGCGCCTCGCGGCAGTTGACGCCCGAGGAACTCGCCGCGCTGCGGGCGCTGGTCGGACGCGGCGACCCGCACGAGGTCTAGCGCCAGCGATCCCTGCTGCCTATGATCCGGCGAACCTCATCCGGCGATGTCCGGCGGTGTGGGGCGATGTGGGGCGGAGGAGCACCATCACAGACGACGCCCTCCAGCGCTGCATCGCGATCGACGGCCCCACGGCCTCCGGCAAGAGCGTGGTCGGGCGCGCGCTGGCCGATCTCCTGCACCTCGGATTCTTCGACACCGGGCTGATGTATCGCGCCTGCACGCTGGCCGTGATCGAGGCCGGCATCGACCCCGTGGACGAACCGGCGGTGTTCCATCTGCTTCACCACCTGGACCTCGACGTCCGCTGGCCGGAGCCGAACGACCCGCGCATCCTGCTCGCCGGTGTGGACGTGACGCCGCGACTGCGCGGCGCGGCGATCGAGCAGACCGTCTCGCTGATCTCGCGGATCGAGGATGTGCGCAGCGAACTCGTGCGCCGGCAGCGCGCGATCGCGACCCGGGAGCCGGTGGTGATGGCGGGGCGCGACATCGGCACGCGCGTGCTGGTGGAGGCGCGCGCGAAGATCTTCCTCGACGCGTCCACCGATACCCGCGCGCGCCGGCGCCTGGGCGAGGAGCGCGTCGAGGGACGAGACTCGACGTTCGACGCGGTGCTGGCCGCCACCCGGCGGCGGGACGAACTCGACAACACCGGCCATCGCGCGATCCACCGCGAGCAAGCCGCTGAAGGGGCGCTAATCATCGACACCGACGCGATGGGCATCGACGAGGTGGTGGCCCGGTGCGTGGAGTTGTACCGCCGGGCGAACCCCGCGAAGTAGGCCGATCCATGCGTGCGCGCCTGGCCCTATTGATCTACGCCGCCTGCGTCGCGCTGACGCGCCTCATCGTGCACGTATTCACGCGCCTGGAGGTGGTCGGGCGCGAGCGCGTGCCGGCGGAGGGGGCGCTGATCTTCGTCGCCAACCACGTCCACCTGCTGGATCCGCCGCTGGTCGCCGCCTGCGTGGATCGCCGCGTCCATCCGATGGCCAAGCGCGAGTTGTTCGAGATCCCGCTGATCGGCTGGTTCTTCCACGCCTACGGCGCATTCCCCGTGCGGCGCTTCTCCGCGGACATGGGCGCGCTGCGCGTGGCCCGGAACATCCTGCGCAACGGCGAGGCCGTGCTGATGTTCCCGGAGGGCACGCGCGGCATCCGCCAGGGTGCGGCTACCGAGTTGCGCCCCGCGCGACCCGGCTCGGCGGTGGTGGCGCAGATGTCCCACGCCCCCGTAGTGCCGGTGGCGATCACGGGCAGCAACGTCGCGCTTCCCGGCGTGTTCATCGCGTGGATCTTCGGACGCCGCCCGCACGTGCGCGTCGAGTTCGGTGAGCCGCTGGTGATCGCGGAACCATCGAGCGGCGGCGACTCCCCGGAGGTGGCGACCGACCGCATGATGCGCCGCATCGCGGCGATGTTGCCGGAGAGTCACCGCGGCGCCTACGGAGCAGCCAGCGAGGGCACCGTCGTGGTGCTGCGCGAGACACGCGAGCGGTCGGCGCGCCCGTCGCCAGCCGAGCGGGACGACGAGGCCACGCCCCCGGGATAGTGAGCGCCACGTCTGCCGCGCCTCGCGTCCCCCGCGCTGGCCTGCGTTACGGTTACACTGGTCACGGCGGGCGCATCAGGAGCACTTCATGTGTGGCATCGTCGGCTACACCGGGCACCGCCCCGCCGGACCGATCGTCCTCGACGGCCTCCGCCGCCTCGAATACCGGGGGTATGACTCCGCAGGGCTCGCGCTCTTCGACGATCAGCACCAGCTCTTCGTCGCGCGCGCGACCGGCAAGCTGGACGCGCTGCTCCAGCAGGTGGAGGGCACGCTGCCCCCGGCGGTGGCGGGCATCGGCCACACGCGCTGGGCCACGCACGGCGAGCCGAGCGACCGCAACGCCCACCCGCACCTGGACCCGGATGGCAACGTTGCGGTGGTGCACAACGGCATCGTCGAGAACTTCGAGGACCTGCGCCGCCGCTACGCGCGCGGCCCGTTCCTCTCCGACACCGACACCGAGGTGCTCGCCCACATGCTCGCGACCCGCGTCGAGGACGGCCTCGACCTGCTGGTCGCGCTGCGCAGCGTCGTGGCGGAAGCGCAGGGCGCGTTTTCGATCGTCGCGATCTCGCGGCACGAGCCGGGGCGCATCGTGGCGGCGCGCGCCGGCAACGCCGGCGGCATCGTGATCGGCGTCGGCGAGGGCGAGCACCTGGTCGCCTCCGACCTGAGCGCGCTGCTGCCGCACACGCGGCGCGTCACCTTCATGGAGCCGGGCGAGTTCGCGGACGTGCGCGCGGACAGCGTGGCCTACGTGGACGCCACGGGCACACCGATCAGCAAGCGCGTGGAGGTACTGCCCTACGACCCGGTGGCCGCGGTCAGAGGCCACTACAAGCACTTCATGCTCAAGGAGATCTTCGAGCAGCCGGATGCGGCGCTCGATGCGATTCGCGGGCGCTACCAGACGCGGCCCGCCCGCGTGGTGTTCGAGGGGCTGCCGCTGGACGAGGCGCGCGCCCGGTCGCTGACGCGCGTCGTGCTCGTCGGCATGGGCACCTCGATGCACGCCGCGATGGTCGGGCGGCACTACTTCGAACGCTTCGCGCGCCTGCCCGCCGAGGTCGATAACTCCGCCGAGTTCCGCTACCGCCAGCCGGTGCTGGACGCGAACACGCTGGTGGTCTCGGTCGCGCAGTCGGGCGAGACGGTGGACACGCTGGCCGCGATGGACGAGGCGCGGCGCGCCGGCTGCCTGCAGATCACGCTCTGCAACACCCCCGGCGCGCAGACCACGCGGGTCGCCGACGGCACGATCCTGCTGCGCGCCGGCCCGGAGATCGCCGTCGCCAGCACGAAGACGATGGTCGCCTCCATGCTGCTGCTCCACGGCCTCGCGCTGCACCTCGGGCGGCTGCGCGGCACGCTGGACGCGGCGGTGGAGGCGCAGCAGATCGAGGCGGCGCTGCACCTCCCGTCGGCGATCGGGCAGGCGCTCGACGGCGCGCCGCGGATCGAGGAGATCGCCAGCCGCTATGCGAACTACGAGGACTTCCTGTTCCTCGGACGGGGACTCGGCTATCCGATAGCGCTGGAGGGCGCGCTCAAGCTCAAAGAGGTCTCGTACATCCACGCAGAGGGCTACGCGGCCGGTGAGATGAAGCACGGCCCGATCGCGCTCATCGATGAGCACATGCCGACGCTGGCGATCGCGCCGCGCGACGAGGTGTTCGACAAGATGCGCTCGAACATCGAGCAGGTGCGCGCGCGTCGCGGCCGCGTGATCGCCGTCGTCTCGCGCGGCGACCACAGCCTGGAGGGCGTCGCGAACGACATCATCGAACTGCCCGACGTCGACCCGATGCTCGCGCCGATCGTGACCGTCGTGCCGCTGCAACTGCTGGCGTACTACATCGCCACGCGCCGCGGCGCGGACGTCGATCAGCCGCGCAACCTCGCGAAGACGGTGACGGTGGAGTAGGCGGGCGGTCAGTGATCGCCCTCGACCGGGACCGTGTGGTCGACATCGCCCGAGGCGATGCCGAACGGCATGCCGTCGGGGAACGCGTCCGTGCACGCGCCGTCGAAGAGGTTCCGGGCGCAGAAGAAGCAGCCGCGCCATTCAGTCATTTGGCCTCCGGTCGGCTGAGAGCTGGGTGACGGCGAAGCGCCGAGCGCTACTCCGCGTGCGGGGAGCGGGCCGGTGCCTATCCCTGCGCGAGTGCCGCCTGCGCGGCGGCGAGGCGTGCGATGGGGACGCGGTACGGGCTGCACGACACGTAGTTCAGGCCCGCCTCGTGGCAGAAGGCGACCGAGGGCGGGTTGCCGCCGTGCTCGCCGCAGATGCCGACCTTCAGGTCCGGCTTCGTCGAGCGCCCCTTCTCGATCGCGATGCGGATCAGCGCGCCCACGCCCTCGCGGTCCAGCTCGACGAAGGGGTCGCGCTCCAGGACGTGCTGCTTGATGTACGAGGGCAGGAAGCGCCCCGCGTCGTCGCGCGACAGGCCGAAGGTCGTCTGCGTGAGGTCGTTGGTGCCGAACGAGAAGAAGTCGGCGTGCTGCGCGATGCGGTCGGCGATGATACACGCCCGAGGCAGCTCGATCATCGTGCCGATGGTGTACGGGATCGTCGCGCCGCGCTCGCGGAGCACCTGGGCGGCGGTCTCCTCGGTCAGTTGCCGCAGTTCCTGCAGCTCGGCCTCGATGCCCACCAGCGGGATCATGATCTCCGGCGCCACCTCGATGCCCTCGGCGTGGAGGGCGCAGGCGGCCTCCATGATCGCGCGCACCTGCACCTCGTAGATCTCGGGGTAGGTGATGGCGAGGCGCACCCCGCGGTGACCGAGCATCGGGTTCGCCTCCCGCAGACTCTCCACGCGCCGCTCGACGTCCGCGCTGCGGAGGCCGAGCGCCTGAGCCAGCTCCGTGATCTCCTGCGCCGTGTGCGGCAGGAACTCGTGCAGCGGCGGGTCCAGGAGGCGGATCGTCACGGGCAGCCCCGCCATCGCCTTCAGGATGTCGTGGAAGTCGCTGCGCTGGAACGGGAAAATCTTCTCCAGCGCCGCGCGGCGCTCAGTCTCCGTCTGCGACAGGATCATCTGCCGCACCGCCAGGATGCGGTCTGCGCCGAAGAACATGTGCTCCGTGCGGCACAGGCCGATGCCCTCCGCACCGAAGGCGCGCGCACGCACGGCATCCTCGGGCGTATCGGCGTTGGCGCGGACGCGCAGCGTGCGCGCGGCATCCACCCACTGCATCAGGCGGTCGTACTCCGGCGGGATCACCGGCTCCACCAGCGGCCATGAACCGAGCAAGACCGAGCCGTCTCCACCATCGATGCTGATCACGTCGCCCTCGCGAACGACCGTGTTGCTCCCCGCGACGGCGAACAACCGGTGCGTGTAGTCGATCTCCAGGACGCTACAGCCTGTGATGCAGCACTTGCCCATGCCACGTGCGACGACTGCAGCATGCGAGGTCATGCCGCCCCGGGCAGTGAGGATGCCGCGGGCGTAGTTCATGCCCTCGATGTCCTCGGGACTCGTCTCGTCACGCACGAGAATGACATCCTCGGCACGGTTGCCGTGCGCGCATGCTCCGTTCAACTCGATCGGGCAGCCGTCGGAAGCGCGCCTTGCCCATTCCACCGCGTCGCCAGGAGTGAACACCACCCTGCCGACCGCCGCGCCGAACGAGGCGCCGAGACCAAGCGCGACACGAGTCCGCTGCCGTTCAGGGGCCGTCTCGGGGTCAAAGGTCGGCAGCAGCAGTTCGATCAGTCGCTCTGGGTCGAGGCGCAGCACCGCCTCGTTCGGCATGAGGCCGCCCTCGTCGACCATGTCGACGGCGATCTTCACCATCGCCCGGCCTCCGCGCTGGCCGCTGCGCGTCTGGAGCACCCAGAGGCGCCCCTGCTGGATCGTGAACTCGATGTCCTGCATGTCGCGGAAGTGGTGTTCGAGCGTTTCGCAGGCGTGCGCCAGTTCCGCGTATGCCTCCGGCATCGACTCCTCAAGCGAGGGCGGCCCGCCGGCACGGCGCGCGGCCTTCGTGATCGGCTGCGGCGTGCGCGTGCCCGCGACCACGTCCTCGCCCTGCGCGTTCACCAGGAACTCGCCAAAGATCGAGCGGTCACCGGCGGAGGGGTCGCGCGTGAAGAGCACGCCCGTCGCGCAGTCGTTGCCGAGGTTGCCGAAGACCATCGCCTGCACGTTGACGGCGGTGCCCCACCAGTCCGGGTAGCCCTGCATCTCGCGGTAGACCACGGCGCGCGGCGTGTCCCACGAGTTGAACACCGCGCCGATGGCGCCCCAGAGTTGCTGCTCCGGGTCGTCCGGGAACGGCGATCCGGTGCGCTCCAGCACCAGTGCCTTGAACTCGGCGACGAGTTCCTTCAGCGCGGTCGCATCGAGATCCGTGTCGATCTGCGCCCCGCGGTCGCGCTTCTTGGCGGTGAGCAGCGCCTCGAACGGGTCGTGATCGGTCTCCGAGACCTTGCTGACGCCCAGCACCACATCGCCGTACATCTGCACGAAGCGGCGGTACGAGTCGTAGGCGAAGCGGGCGTTGCCGGAGCGGGCCGCGAGGCCCTCGGCGGTGGCGTCGCTCAGGCCCAGGTTGAGGATCGTGTCCATCATGCCGGGCATCGAGACGCGCGCGCCCGAGCGGACGGAGAGCAGCAGCGGGTTCGCGGGGTCGCCGAACTTCGCGCCCACGCGCCCCTCGACGAGCCGCAGGTTCGTCGCAACCTCCCCGTCGAGGCCCTCCGGGAAGGTGCGCCCGAGGGCGTAGAACGCGTTGCACACCTCGGTGGTGATCGTGAAGCCGGGCGGCACGGGGATGCCGAGGCTGCTCATCTCCGCGAGTCCGGCGCCCTTGCCCCCGAGCAGGTCGCGCAGCGCGCGCGAGCCGTGCCCACCGCCATCGCCAAAGAAGTGCACCATGCCGTCGCTGAACTGCTGTCCGGCGGCGGTCTTGGACGCAATGGTCATGGCGTACCTTCCACTCCGGGCATTCCGGCGACCCCATTCCGGGGATCCCATTCCGGCGACCAATACCGCAGCCGTCGACGCCCCGCGGCGCTCGCTCGCGTGTCGGCCCGGCCATGCAGGCCATGGGGAGAATCAACGTACGCTCCCCGCAGGGGTCCCCGCCCGCGGGTGCGCCAACCGCGCAAGTATACGAGCGATTTCGCTTCTGCCCTAGCCGCCCCGCATCCGGCGCCTCTCGGGGGTGCCCCCCCGGCGAACGACGGTGCACACTGCGAAATGGTTGCCGGACACCCCCCGGCTCAACTTGCCGCCATCGCCGACAGCCAAGGAGCGGGCGAATTGCCGGGCCCGAGTCAACACCGCAGGCTCGTCGCGCTGCTTCGCGGCATCAACGTCGGTGGAAACAAGAAACTACCGATGACGGCGTTGCGCGACCTCGCAACGGGACTCGGCTACCGCCACGTCGAAACCTACATCCAGAGCGGCAACCTGCTGTTTGAGGCGAACCTCGCGGCCGACGCGGCGGAGGCCGCACTGGAGGAGGCGATCGCGAACCGTTTCGGGTTCTCTGTCGAAGTAATCGTCCGCACTGCCCAACAGTGGGAGCGCTATGCCGCCGGCAGTCCGTTCGCCGACGCCGAGGCTGACCGCCCCAACCTGCTGCTCCTTGGGCTGTCGAAGCGGCCGCTGAGGCCCGGCACGGCGCAGACCCTCCGTGAGTACGCGAAATCGGGCGAACGGATCGAGGCGCGCGCCGATGCCACTTGGATCGACTTCCGCACCGGAATCGGGTCGTCGAAGCTGAGTCCCGTCGTGCTGGACCGCGCCGCCGGATCGACTGTGACGGCCCGTAACTGGAAGACGGTCCAGAAACTCGCGGCGATGGTGCGGGTGATCGAACCGGATTGAGCATCGCGGCGAGAACGCTGCTTCCCCCCAGCCGGTGGCCCCCCGGCGAGCGAGCGTGCACACTGCGGGCATGGCCGCCCAGCAGCCCCTCGCCCGCTTCCGCGCCCCCCTGGAGGCGCACGAGGCCACCCTCTCACCGCTCGCCGCGCGCGAGGCGACGTCAGCCGGGCGAGCGCGCGCCGAGGCGCCGGACCCGCTCCGCCTCGCCTTCCAAGTCGATCGCGACCGCCTCATCCACACGCGGGCATTTCGGCGGCTGAAGCACAAGACCCAGGTCTTCGTGCACCCGGACTCCGACCACGTGGTGACGCGCATGACGCACACCATCGAGGTGCAGCAGGTGGCGCGCACCGTCGCGCGGGCGCTGAACCTGAACGAGGATCTCGCCGAGGCGGTGGCGTGGGGGCACGACCTTGGACACACGCCGTTCGGCCACGCCGGTGAGGAGACGCTGGCGCGCCTCATCCCGGAGGGCTTCCGCCACAACGAGCAGTCGCTCCGCATTGTCGAACTCCTCGAGAGCGGCGGTCGCGGGCTGAACCTCACGGCGGAGACGCGCGAGGGCATCCTGAAGCACTCGAAGACGCGCGAGTCCGTGGCGGCGGAGGCGTGGGGCTTCGCCAGCACGCTGGAGGGCCAGATCGTGAAGCTGGCCGACTCCATCGCCTACCTCAACCACGACATCCAGGACGCGATCCGCGCGGGCCTGCTCTCTGAGGCCGTGCTGCCGAAGCAGGTGCACGAGGTACTGGGCGCGACCCACTCGGAGCGGATCGCCACGCTCGTCACCGATTGCGTGCTTGCCTCCGCCGCGACCTTCGAGAGCGACGCCCCGACGATCCGGCTCGGCGAGCGCGTGCTGGCCGCGGCCGACGCGCTGCGCGAGTTCATGTTCGAGCGGGTCTACCTGGATGAGTCGACGCTCCGCGAGGCACGCCGTGGACAGGAGGTGGTGGAGGCGCTGTTCCACTACTACGTCGCACACCCCGACCAGATCGCCGGGTGGTCGCTCCCCGACGACCCGCCGTGGCGACGCGCCGCCGACTACGTCTCGGGGATGACGGACGGCTACGCGGGGACACGTGCGCGTGCGCTCGGCCTCGTCGCCGCCCCCGCAACCGCGCGCGGCGTCGGGGGATAGCGTGATCGAGCCTGCCACCGGCAGCGATCGCTCGATCGTCCGCATCATGGGCATCGTGATCGCCGTGGTGGTGGTCGCCACGCTCTCGGCGGCGGGCGCGGTGCTGCTCGCGCGGAAGAGCGGCGTCAACATCACGCTACCCACCCGCGCCACCGCGAGGCCCGCGCCCGCGCTCTCGCTGCGCCGCGCGATCGAACTACGCGCGGGGGCCGCGCCGGATACGGCCATCGTCACGCGCCTGGCGGCGGGGACCGGCGTGCACGTCCTCGGTCGCTCGATCGACGCGACCTGGCTGGTCGTCGGGCTGACCGGCGCGCCGGACGTCGTCGGCTGGGTGCCCGCCGACGCCGTGGAAGGGGTGAGGGACGCGAACCGGCTCGTGGTGATCGCGGACGCACGCACCGTGACCGCGGCGCCCAACGCCGGCGCAGCCCAGCCGCGCGACCTCCCCGACCTGCGCATCGAGGCCGCCTCCAGCCGCAATAACCGCCTGATTGCCGTGATCATCAACGACGGCCCCGGCGACCTCCCCACGCCGATCCTCCTCGCCGTGAACGACGGCGCACCGGTCCGCATCGAGACGAAGGCCGGCGAGCCGCTGCGCGCGAAGGAGCGCGTGGAGGTCACGGTGCCCGGCGAGTACGTGCAGCTGAGGGCGCGCGTGTCGCTGCACGTGCAAACGGAGCCGGCGAGCCGCGAGGCCAACACCGCGAACAACGGCTGGAACGGCATCATCGAGCCGGACCGCCCGAACAACCTCGGGATCGCGCAGGCGGTCGCGGTCGGGCCGGAGCGGCGGCTGGTGGTGACGGTGCAGAACGACAGCCCGATCCCCATCCGCGGCACGCTGACTGTCACCGTGCGGGAGCGGCTCCCGAGCACCACGCTGCTGGGCCGCGACGTGCGCGAGGCGATGCTGGAGGCGGGGCGGACGCTGGACATTCCGTTCCCCGACATCCGCGATGTCGACCTGACGCGCATCGCGGTGCGACTCTCGAGCGACGCGATCCACGACGCCGTCCTCGCGGACGATTCGTACCCACGCTAGGTGTAGTGAGCACAGAGGTTGGTGACAGCGGCCGGTGAATGAAGGGGACCCCCGGGAGAAGGTGTGGCTACCACAGTCGCACCAGGTTCCAAGAGGTCCTTCTTGCACGATAACGCGAAGCTCACACCAGCGGGACGCCGCGTGCTCATCGGTCGCATCGCCTCGGGCCGACCCGTCGCCCACGTCGCCGCTGAGATGGGGGTGTCGCGCCAGACCGCCTACCGCTGGTGGCGGCGCTTCGTGGCCG
>SHYQ01000004.1 GCA_009692765.1 Dehalococcoidia bacterium
GACGCGTCGACGGGGCAGAACGGGCTGTCGCAGGCGAAGGCGTTCGCGGAGACGGCGCAGGTGACGAGCGTCATGCTCACCAAGCTCGACGGCAGCGCGAAGGGCGGCATCGTCTTCGCGATCGCGCGCGACTGCGGCCTGCCGGTGCGCTTCGTCGGCACCGGCCAGCAGGGCGGCGACCTCGCACCGTTCGACCCGCACGGCTTCGTCGCGGCGCTGCTCGGCGACCCCGCCGTCGAGCATGCCGGCGCCGAGGCGTAGCAGCCCCGCGCGATGCTCGACGACGTGCTCCTCGACAGCGTGCTGGCGGCGGCGCGGTGGTACCTCGCGCTGATCGCGATCGGCGCGGCGGGGCTGCTGCCCGCGGCGCTGCTCTTCGACCGCCTCTCCTCGCGGGGCGTGCTCTACGCGCGGCCGCTCGCGCTCGCGGTGATCGCGCTCGCCGCGTGGCTCGTCGGGTGGTCCGGCGTCGCGGCGTACGGCACGCCCGTCGTCGCCGGCGCGCTCGCCGCGCTGCTCGCATGCAGCGCGGCGCTTGCGTGGCAGCGGC
The DNA here is from genome assembly GCA_009692765.1 of Dehalococcoidia bacterium. Classification (GTDB taxonomy): domain Bacteria; phylum Chloroflexota; class Dehalococcoidia; order UBA2979; family UBA2979; genus SHYQ01. The sequence goes on from SHYQ01000004.1 coordinate 551, forward strand.
GCGACCTCGTCGAGGACGTGCGCGCGCGCTGGCGGTGGCTGCTGGCCGGCGAGGCGCTGTGCCTCGCCGTCTTCGCCAGCGTCGCGACGGCGCGCGCGTTCGCGCCGGCGGCCGTCGGCACCGAGAAGCCGATGGACCTGATGCTGATCGTGGCGGTCAACCGCGCGACGCAGCTGCCGCCGCCCGACCCGTGGCTCTCCGGCCACACCGTGTCGTACTACCACCTCGGCCACCTCGCCGCGGACGCGGTCGGCCGCCTCGCGGGGGTGCCGCCCGAGATCGCGTTCAACCTCGTCACCGCCAGCGCTGGCGCGCTGGCGGCGCTCGCGGCGGCCGCCGTCGCGGTCGACATCGTGGGCCTCGGCGCGGTCCGTCGCCGCGCGTCGCGGTGGGTCGCGGGCGGCGTCGCCGTCGCCGCGCTGCTGCTGGTGACGCCGCTCGTCGGCGTGGTGAACCTGCTCGCCGCCAACGGACTCGGCCGTGCGCTGTGGCGCGGCCTCGGCGTCGAGGGCGTCCCGGTCGTCATCGGCGCCGTCGCCGGCGTGCCGCGTTCGTTCTGGTGGTGGTGGCCGTCCTCGCGCGTGCTGCCCGGCGCGATCAACGAGTTCCCGGCGTTCACGCTGCTGCTCGGCGATCCGCACGCGCACCTGCTCGCGCTGCCGCTCGACCTCGTCGCGCTCGCGCTCGCGCTCGCGGTGTTCGAGGGCACGCGGCCGCTGACGTGGCGGCGCTGGACGATGGACCCGGCGCGGCTGGCGCTGACGGCGGCGCTGTTCGCCGCGATCTGCCTGACGAACGCGTGGGACGTGGTGGTCTTCGGCGCGGTGTGGGCCGGTGCCGGGATCGTCGCGTTCCGGCGCGCGGGGTGGCCGTGGCCGCTCGCTATCAGCGGCGTCGCGCGCTGGGCCGCCGTGCCGGCCGCGCTCGCGCTCGCGTTCGCCGCCCCCTTCCTGACGAGCATCGACCCGCCGGCCCTCGGTGTCGCGCCCGTGATCGGCGAGCACTCGGACCCCACGCGCTGGCTGCTGGTGTGGGCGCCGCCGCTGCTGCCCGCGCTGATCGCGCTCGCGCTGCTCTGGCCCTCGCTGGGGCCGCGCCTGACGCGCGGAGGCCTCGCGCGCGCGCTGCTCGTCGCGGCGCTGCCGGTCGAGGCGTGGGCGATCGCGCTGCTCGCGCGCGGGGAGGGCGGCGAGCTGCTCGCGCGCGGGACCGGGTGGATCGTGATCGCCGGGCTCGTGGCGCTGCTCGGCGTCGCCGGGGCCGCCGCCGCGGACGCCGACCGCCCGCACCGCGCGGGCGGGCGGGACGCCGCCCTCGCCGCCGCGTGCGCGCTGCTCGTCGCCGTCGTCGCGCTCGTCGGACTGACCGAGCTCGTGCGCGTCGCCGACGCCTTCCCCGGGCGGCTGAACACCGTGTTCAAGTTCTGGTTCGACGGCTGGGCGATGCTCGCCGTGGCGGCGGGCGCGCTCGCCGGGCTCGCCGCCGACCGCGTCGAGCTGCCCGCGACCACGAGCACGGCGCGGCTGGCCGCGTGGGGCTTCGGCGGCGGCCTCGCTGTCGCGCTGCTGGCCGCGACCGCGCTGTACGTGCCGGCGATGGCGATCAGCCGCGCCGGAGAGGGCCTCGGCGGCGGCCTCGATGCGCTGGCCTACCTCGACGAGGCCGACCCCGGCCTCGCGGGGGCGATCGCGTGGTCGCGCGTACACCTCGATCCGCGCGAGGATGTAGCGGTGCAGGCGATCGTCGAGAGCTACCACGGAGGCGACGTGCTCGCGGCGGCCTCCGGCGTGCCGACGCTGCTCGGCTGGCCGAACCACCAGCGCCAGTGGCGCGGCGCCGTCCCCGAGGCGGAGCGGCGCGCCGCCGTCGACGCGATCTACACGGGCGGCGCGAGCGAGGCCACGCGTGCCGTGGCGCAGCGCTTCGGCGTGACGCACGTCTACCTCGGCCGCGAGGAGCGTACGCGCTACGGCGCGGACGTGGCGACGCGCTTCGCCGGCTGGCCCGTCGCGTTCGCCGCGGGCGGCGCGGCCGGATCGCAGCTGGTGCGCGTCCCGTGATCGCACGCGGGCGCGCCGCCCTCGGACGCATCGACGGCGTGACGTGGTGCGTGATCGCGATCACGCTCGTCGCGCTGTGGACGCGCACCGCCGACCTCGGCGCGCGCGCCTACCACCACGACGAGTCGCAGCACGCGACGTTCTCGTACTACTACGCCTCCGGCAGCGGCTACCGGCACGACCCGCTGCTGCACGGGCCGCTGCAATTCCACGCGATCGCGCTCGTCTTCAGGCTCCTCGGCGACACGGACGTTACGGCGCGCCTCCCGGCCGCGCTGGCCGGCGCCGCGCTCGTCGCCGCGCCGCTGCTGCTGCGCCGCTGGCTGGGCGGCGGCGGGACGATCGCGGCGGCGGCGCTGATCACGGTCTCGCCGTCGCTGCTGTACTTCTCCCGCTTCGCCCGCGAGGACGCGCTGGTGGCGCTGCCGACGCTGCTCGCCTTCGTCGCCGTGTGGCGCTACCGCGAGGACCCGCGGCTGCGCTGGCTCCTGCTGCTCTCCGCGAGCCTCGCGCTGTCGTTCGCGACGAAGGAGAGCGCGTACCTCACGGCGGCGGTGCTGCTGCTCTACCTCGACGCGGCGGTCGCGCACCGGCTGTTCTGGTGGCGCGCCGCGAGCGCAGGCGCCGCGCGCGCGGGCGGAATGCGCCGGCCGTCGATGCGCGCGCAGCTCGTGGGCGCGGCCTGGCTGCTCCCGACGGCGTGGGTGTTCGCCGCGCTGTGGGGGCCGCTCGCGCGCGTCCGCGCCCGGCTGCGCCTCCAGGGAGAGGGCCTCGACGTCCGCCCCGTCGAGGCCGATCTGCTGCTCGTTACGGGCACCCTCGTCGCGCCGCTGCTCGCGGCGTTCGCGCGCGTGCCGCTGGCGCCGTTGCTGGTGGCGCCCGACCAGCGCCTCGTGCTCACGACGAGCGTGATCGCACTGCTGCTCTCGACCGTGGTGGCGATCGGCACCGAGTGGCGCGCGCGCTGGTGGCTGGCTTGCGCCGGGGTGTTCCTCGCGATCGCGCTGCCGCTGTTCACGAGCCTCGGGGCGAATCCGGCGGGCGTCGCTGGCCTCTTCTGGCACTCGCTCGACTACTGGCTCGGCCAGCAGGGGGTACGCCGCGGCAACGGCGACGTGAGCTTCTACTACGTGATGATGCTGCCGCTGTACGAGCACCTCGTGCTGATCCCCGGGCTGCTCGGCGGCGCGTGGCTGACGCTGCGCCGCCGCGACGCCTTCGCGGCGTTCCTGCTGTGGTGGTTCCTCGGCACGTTCATCGCGCTGTCGATCGCCGGCGAGAAGATGCCGTGGCTGACGATGCACATGGCGCTGCCCCTCGCGCTGCTCGCGGCCTATGCGCTCGATCGCCTCGCGCGGCCGGCGCTGGCGCGCGCGCTGCGCGGCGAGGGCTCCCCGCGCGCGTGGGCCGCCGACGGCACGTGCGTGGCCGTCGCCGGCCTCGCCGTCGCGCTGACGCTGTACACGAACTACGGCCTGAACATCGACCACCCGGACACGCCCGTCGAGCCGCTGATCTACGTGCAGACCGCGCCCGACGTGCCGATCCTGGCCCGGGCGATCGCCGCGACGATCGCGCGAGGCGAGGCGCAGCGCGTGCTCGTCGACGACGCGAACCTCGGCCTGACGTGGCCGTGGGCGTGGTACGCGCGCCACCTGCCCCTCGGGTACGCGGGCCCCGGCGATGTCGTCGAGGGCCGCTTCGCCGACGGCTCGATCGTGATCACGCTGGCGGGGACCGTGCCCGCGGGCTCGCCGGTCTTCCAGCGGATGCGCGACCCGGTGGTGTACCACCACCGCTGGTGGTTCCCCGAGGAGGGCTACCGCGCGACCACGCCGGCGTCGCTGTGGGAGGGGCTGCGCTCCGGCTCGCTGCCGCGGCGCTGGCTGCGCTTCGTGATCGCGCACATCGACCGCAGCGCGGTGGCGTCCCTCGACGGCGCGGTGCTGTACCCGCGCGCCCCGGCCCCGCCGTAGCGCCGACGGGATGCGTCGCGAGGGGGGAGCCCACCCCCCGGTCCCCTCCCACTGCGCGGGAGGGGAAGAAGAAGGAGCAGTGCATGCGAGGGGGCTGCGCCCCTCGCGCTCCCGGCGGAGGCGTGCGCAGCAGGCGCGCGCCGGAACGGGGACGAAGAGAACGCGGACCGCTGATTCAGGACCCTCGCCAACGTCAGTGGGAGCGGGGAGGGCGAGGGCGCACCACGCGTCGGTGGGCGGTGCGGGCAGGGGCGCACCCTGGACGGGCGTCCGAGGGAGCAGGGGCCCATGGGGGCGCAGCCCCCATAAACAAGAACCCCCTTCCCGCGTCGGGAAGGGGGCAGGGGGATGGGCCGCCCCGCGCACACCTCGACGCCGCGCGCCGTGCTTCGAGGTGACGCGCGCGGCGCGATGCCCGAGACTGGCTCGACGGGGCGCACGAGGATCGCAGCGGACGGGCGAGGGGCTGCCGATGGGACGCTGGCGGCTCGCGCTCGGGACGGCGGTCAGCGCCGCGTGCCTCGCGCTGCTACTCGCCCGCGTCGACCTCCCGGCCGTCCTCGAGGCCGCGCGCGCGGCGCGGCCGGCGTGGCTGCTCGTCGCGACGCCGCTGTTCGCCGCGTCGATCTGGACGCGCGCGATGCGCTGGCGCGCGATCCTGCGGCCGATCGCGCCGATCTCGCGCGGCGACGCCGCCGCGCTCGTGCTGATCGGCTACGCGGCGAACAACCTTCTCCCGGCGCGCACCGGCGAGGTCGTGCGCGCGGTGCTGCTGCAGCGCCGCCACGGCGCCTCCGCGGTCGCCGGCATCGGCACGATCGTCCTGGAGCGCGTGCTCGACGGGCTCGTGCTGGCGCTGATGCTCGCCGGTACGCTCGCGCTCGCCGGCGGCTCGACGGTGCTGCGCGCGCTGGCGGGCATCGCGGGGGCGGGCTTCCTCGGCGTCGCGCTGGCGCTGGTGCTGCTCGCGACGCGGCCCGCGCTCGCGTGGCGCGTCATCGACGTCGCCCTGCGGCTCGCGCCCGCCGCGCTCGCGGCGCGCGTGCGCGCCCTCGTCGAGCGCTTCCTCGAGGGCCTGACGCTGCTGCGCGGCGCGCGCGCCTGGGGCTTCGTCGTGGCGGCCTCGGTGGGCGCGTGGGTGCTCGAGGCCGCGGCGTACTGGGCGATCGGCGAGGCGTTCGCGCTGCCGCTGGCGCCGGCGCTCTACCTGGGCGTGTCCGCCGCCGCGAACCTCGCGATCGCCGCGCCGAGCACCTCGGGCGGCATCGGGCCGTACGAGTTCTTCGCGCGCGAGGTGGTCGTGCACTTCGGCGCGGGCGTCGCGGCGGGGACGGCGTACGCGCTGGCGCTGCACGCGTTCGTGCTGCTGCCCGTGACGGTCGCGGGCATCGCGCTGCTGTGGCGGCGTCACCTCGGCCTCGCGACGCTGGCGACGGCGCGCGTGATGGCTCCCCGATGAAGGTCATCATCATCGGGGCGGGCGTGGGCGGCCTTGCCGCCGCGCACGAGCTCGCCAAGCGCGGCCACGCCGTCGCCGTCGTCGAGGCCGGCCCGATCGCTGGCGGCCAAGTGCGCACGTTCAACCCTGCTGGCAACCCGGCGGGCGTGGGCCCCTCCGGCGAACAGCAGGAGGCCCGCCTCGAGGCGTTTTATCACCACCTCTTCCGCTCGGACACCGACATCGTGGCGTTGATCGACGAACTGGGGCTCGGCGCCGACCTCGCGTGGATCGACTCGAACGTCGGGCTCGCCGTGGGCGGCAAGAACTACCCGTTCATCGGCGCGCTCGACCTGCTGCGCTTCGACCGCGTGTCGTGGCTGACGCGCCTGCGCCTCGGCCTCACCGCGCTGTGGCTGCGCCGCTTCGAGGACTGGCCGCGCTACGAGGGCACGCGCGCCGCCGAGTGGATCCGCCGCTGGGTGGGCCGCGAGGGCTACGACGCGGTGTGGGGGCCGCTGCTGCGCGCGAAGTTCGGCGAGCACGCGGAGGACGTCGCGCTCGTGTGGTTCTGGGGCAAGATCCACCTGCGCTTCGCGTCGCGTTCCGCCGGCGAGCGGGGCGCGGGCGGCGGCGGCCCGCTCGGCTTCGTGCGGAGCCTGCTCGCGAAGGAGCAGCTCGGCTACCTGCGCGGCTCGTTCGGACGGCTGACCGACGCCCTCGTCGCGGCGATCGCGGCGCGCGGCGGCACGCTCACGCTCGGCGCGCCCGTCGAGCGCGTGATCGTCGAGGACGGCCGCGCCGTGGGCGTGCGCCTCGGCGGCGCGCACGCGGGCGAGGAGCTGCGCGCCGACGCCGTGCTCGCGACGGTGCCCTCGGGCCTGCTCGCGCGCATCGCGCCGGAGATCGCGCAGCGCGACCCGCGCTACGGCGAGATGCTGGCCGCGGTGCAGTACCAGTGGGCGACGGTGCTCGTGCTCGCCCTCGACCGCCCGCTGTCGTCGATCTACTGGCTGACGATGACGGACGCGGACTGCCCGTTCGTCGTCGCGGTGGAGCAGACGAACTTCATGAGCGCGTCCGACTACGGCGGGCGGCACATCGTCTACCTGTCGAACTACGTCGACCCCGGCGACCCGATCATCGACGAGACGGAGGCCCAGGTGCTCGACCGCTACGAGCGCTATCTGCGGCGGATCAACCCCGCCTTCGACCGCGCGTGGATCCTCGAGTCGTGGTGGTTCAAGGACCGCGCCGGCCAGCCGATCGTGCACTGGCGCTACCACGAGACGATCCCGCCGCACCGCACCCCGATCGCGGGCCTCTACCTCGCGAACACCGCGCAGGTGTACCCGGAGGACCGCGGCCAGAACTACTCGATCCGCATGGGCGTCCGCGTCGCGCGCCTGCTCGAGGCGGACGCGGCGGCGGGGGCAGCGACCGAGCGCCAGGCGTGAGCGCGCAACCGTCGGTGGAGTTGCGGACGGCGCGGCTGCTCCTCCGTCCGTTCCGCGCGGGCGATGCTCCCGATGTGTTCGCCTACGCAAGCGACCCCGAGGTCGCCTTCTTCGCGAACGACGCTCCCCCCCTGACGATCGAGGGTGCGCGGAAGTTCGTCGAGCGCGCACTGGCGACACCATGGTCCGAGCGCCAGCGGTTCGCGATCACGGTGGACAACGCCGTCATCGGCGCGGTCGATCTTCAACCGGACTGGCCGAACGCCTCGGCGAACGTGGGTTACGAGGTGGCGCGGACGCACTGGGGCCAGGGCATCGCGACAGAGGCGACCGAGGCCGTCGTCCGCTACGGCTTCGAGGTGCTCGGGCTCGCTAAGATTCACGCCCGCGCCGATCCGAGGAACGCAGCCTCGATGCGGGTGCTGGAGAAGATCGGCATGTCGCGCGAGGGGCTGCTCAGGAGCCACCTCGTCCGGCGCGGCGAGCGCGTGGATCAGAGTGTTGTACGGCATCCCGCGCAGCGAGTGGGAGGCCCGCACAAGGTAGGACACCGTCGGCTACGCCGCGCCTTGAGCGCCCTCCGAGGCGCCCCTATAGTGGCCGGAGCGCCACACACGCCCGCAGCAGCGAGGGGCCGCCGATGCCGCTGGAGACCGAAGCGAAGGCCCAGGTGCGCGCGCTGCTCGCCGACCTGCGGCCGGGGCACGGCGACCTGCTCGCCGCGCTCCACCGCGTCCAGCACGAGTTCGGCTACCTCTCCGGCGACGCCATCGAGGTGACCGCGCAGCAGCTCGGACTCTTCCCCGCCCACGTCTACGGCGTAATCACCTACTACGCGGAGTTCCGCCTCGAGCCGCCCGCGCGCGTCGACATCCGCTGGTGCTCCGGGCCCGCCTGCCGCGCGCGCAACGGCGGCGGCATCCGCGACGCCATCCTCGCCACGCTCGGGTGCGCGATGGACGGGATGACCGCGGACGGGCGCGCGGGGGTGCGCCTCGGGCAGTGCAACGGCACCTGCGAGCTCGCGCCGCAGGTGTGGGTGGAGGAGCGCGCGACGCACACCAACGCGATCGTCGGCGGCCTCACCGCCGCGCGCGCGGTGCGCCTCGCGCGCGCGCTGCGCGACGGCGCGACGGCGGCCGCGGTGCTCGCCGACAGCACCATCACCGGAGGGGCGATCGTCGGCGACGCACTGCCGGACACCGTGACGGCCGGGGCGACGCATGCCTAGCCCGCTCGAGTTGTACGAGGCGCTGCGCGCGCCGGCCGCGGCGGCGTACGCCGCGTGGCGCAAGCCCGTGCGCCCGCGCATCGACGTCGCGCTGGACACCTCGTCGCTCGCCAACGGCGCGGCGAAGACGCGCGCCGCGATCGCGGACGCCGTGCGCGCGCGCAACGCCGCGGTCGACCTCGGACGGGTGCACGGCTACGGCATGCAGTGGTGCCAGCCGCTGGTGACCGTGACCTTCCCCGACGGCGCCTCCGTGATCTACGGCCCCGTGGCCCCCGCCGACGCGCAGACGATCGTCGACATCGCAACGGGCGCGCTCCCCGCGCGCCACCGGCTCGCCCTCGGCACGGTGGCGGGCGCGGTGGCGGGCGTGCCGAGCATGCGCGACCACCCCTTCTTCGCGCTCGAGCCGCGCGAGCGGCGCGTGTTGGCGAGCATCGGGCTGACCGACCCGGAGTCGCTCGACCACGCGATCGCAAACGGCGCGTACCACGCCGCCGCGCGCATGCTCGACCGCCACCAGACGCCCGCGCAGGTGCGCCAGGCGCTCGTCGATGCCGGCGTCGGCGGCCGCGGCGGCGGCAACTTCCCCGCCGGCACGAAGTGGAACTTCCTCGCCACCACGCCCGGCGAGGAGCACTACGTGATCTGCAACGCCGACGAGGGCGACCCGGGCGCGTGGGTGAACCGCGTGATCATGGAGGGCGATCCCCACCTGCTGATCGAGGGGCTGCTGATCGCCGCCTACGCCACGGGCTCGCGCGGCGGCTTCATCTACATCCGCGACGAGTATCCGCTGGCGATCACGCGCATCGAGCAGGCCGTGCGCGACGCCGAGGCCGCCGGCCTGCTGAGCTCCGGTGGATCGGGCGAGGGCATCCTCGGCACCGCGCTGCGCCTCGAGCTGCGCGTGATCCGCGGCGCGGGGTCGTACGTCTGCGGCGAGGAGACGGGGCTGATCGCCTCGATTGCCGACGACCGCGGCATGCCGCGCGTGAAGCCGCCGTTCCCGGCGACCTCGGGCGTCTTCTTCAAGCCCTCGAACGTGAACAACGTGGAGACCTACGCCAACGCGCCGCTGGTGCTGCGGCACGACGCGCCGTGGTACCACCGCTACGGCACGGAGCGCATGCGCGGCACGCGGCTGTTCTCCTTCTCGGGGGACATCGTGCGCGTCGGCTTCATGGAGGTGCCGTTCGGCGTGCCGCTGGCGGGCGCGCTCGAGGCGTGCGGAGGGATCGTGCCCGGGCACGCGCTGAAGGCGGTGCAGTCGGGCGGCCCGCTCGGCTCGATGCTCTCCGCGGAGCTGCTGCCGCAGCTGGACATGGAGAACGCGCCGTTCACCGCGCTGGACGCGCTGCTCGGCGGCGGCGGCATCGTCTTCCTCTCGGACGCCGTGTGCACGATCCACATGGGTGAGATGTTCGCCGAGTTCGTCGAGGACGAGTCGTGCGGCCGCTGCACCACGTGCCTGCGCGGCAACCAGCGCATGACCGAGATCTACCGCCGCACGATCGCCGGCGGCGGCCGCCGCGAGGACCGCCACAACCTCGAGCTGATCGACCGCACGCTGCAGTTCTCGAACTGCATCCACGGCCAGTTCAGCCCGAAGATCATGCGCAACACGCTGCGCTTCTTCCCCCAGGAGTACGAGCGCCACGCGCTGGGCCACGCCTGCGACGCGCTGACGTGCGCCGGGCTGATCCGCTTCCGCGTCACCGACCAGCGCGACCCCGCCCTCGCCGAGGCGCAGGCAATCTGCCCGGTGGGCGCGATCACCGGCGCCCCCGGCGCGCGCGCCGTGGACGACGCGACGTGCATCCGCTGCGGCGCGTGCACGGACGTGGCGCCGCGCGGCATGGCGCGCGAGGCGGCCCCCGCCGCGCCGCGCGTGATCGCGCTGGCGTAGCGCCGATGCTCGACGGGCGCTGGCGCTGGACGCGGGTGTGGGTGCTGTTCGCGCTGGCGAGCGTGCTGGCGTTGACGGCGTGCGCGACGGGCGCGGCCCCGTGCGCGATCACGCGCCCGCTCTCCGTCGTCACGACGCTGCTCGCCGCCGGCATCTCGCTCTTCGACGGCTCGCCCTCGGCGTACTGACGAGCGCGACGCGCGCACCCGGGCGTAGCGATCGAGGACTGATGGGCGCGGCTCATCCCCCTGCCCCCTTCCCGGCGCGGGAAGGGGGTTCCGAAAGCAGAAACAGAAAGAGGTGCGAGGGGGCTGCGCCCCTCGCGCTCCCGGCGGAGGCGTGCGCGGCAGGCGCACGCCGGAGCGGGGGACGCGACCCCGGCCCGTTCAGAACCCCCTCCCCGCAGGGGGAGCGGGCAGGGTGAGGCGCGCCTGCCGCGCGCCGTTCCACCGGGAGCGCGAGGGGCGAGCTTCGACGACTGCCCGGCCGTGCGACACAGGCGCACACCGGAGCGGGGGACGCGACCCTGGCCCGTTCAGAACCCTCTCCCCGCAGGGGGAGCGGGCAGGGTGAGGCGCGCCTGCCGCGCGCCGTTCCGCCGGGAGCGCGAGGGGCGCAGCCCCCTCGCAACCAACTCTCCTCATCTTGAACCCCTCCCGCGCCGGGAGGGGGCAGGGGGCGGGCCGCCCCCGTCAGTCCGCGGACGCGCGGCGCCTCGGACGCCCCGCTCAGCCCTCGAGGTCGGCGCGCTCGGAGTAGACGAAGCCGAGCAGGCGGTAGCGGCCCTTGCGCAGCGCCACCTCGTCCCACGGCATCAGGCGGGTGGCGACGATGCCCCAGCCGGTGGTGCGCCAACGCGGCTGGCCGGGGCAGGCGTCGCCGGCGTTCATCTCGCTCACCACCAGGCCGTCGTCGGTGACCGCCTCGACCCAGGCGCAGTGGCCGTTGAAGGCGCGCGGGCTGGAGACGCCGTCCCAGTCGTCCCACACCACGATCGTCGAGACGCGCGCGCCCTCGAGGTCGGCGCGCACGCGCCAGCCGGCGGCAGCGGCGTTCCAGAACCAGGTGCGCGCGCCACCGGACCAGTTCACGCCGGGCTCGGGCGCCACCGTGTCGAAGCGGCGCGCGGCGTACGTGGTGCACTGGCCGCCGCTGCCCTCGCGCACGCTGGCGAAGCCCTTGTACGGGCGCGCGTCGCGGCCCTCCATGTCGCACGCGCCCGCCGCCCCGGCCACGTGCTCGCCGCGCCCGCGGCCGAGCGGCGCCAGCAGCAGCGCGCCCGCCGCGGCGCCCGCCAGCGCGCCGGCGAGCCGGCCGAGGAAGGCACGGCGGGAGGCGGGCGCGGGGAGGGCGGGGGCGGTGGACATGAAGCGAGAGCCTACCGGGCCGGCGGCCCGCTGTCACCCCCGGTCGCCGGGCACCATCGCCGGCGGCCGGGGCGCGTGCGGCCCGTCCGGCGGGCCCGTCCGCGGGGGCCTTCCGAGGGGAGCGGCGGGCGCGTAGACTGAGCGGGTCGGGCCACCCCGCGTCTCCCCGCGGAAGCGCAGCACCCACCGTGGCCACGTCTCCGCGCTCCAGCACCGGCGGCTCCGCGCGCTCTGGCGCCCACACGCCCGCGCGGCAGCAGTACCTCGATCTCAAGGCGCAGCACCCCGACGCGCTCCTGCTGATCCGCATGGGCGACTTCTACGAGACCTTCGACGCCGACGCCGAGACGGCGGCGCGCGTGCTCGGCATCGTGCTGACCTCGCGGCCGATGGGCGGCGCCGCGGGTGGGGCGGAGGCGCGCGTGCCGCTCGCGGGGATCCCCCACCACCAGCTGGAGCGCTACCTCGACCAGCTGGTGGCGGCGGGGCTGCGCGTCGCGATCGCCGACCAGACCAGCGTGCCGCCGTCGAAGGGGGGCGCGCCGGGGCTCGTGGAGCGGCGGATCACGCGCGTCGTGACGCCGGGGACGGTGGACCGCGGGGCGCTGCTCACCGAGCGCGGCAACAACTGGCTCGTCGCGATCGCCCCCGTCGGCGCCCCCGCGGGCGAGGCCCCCGGGGAGGGCGCGCGCTGGGGGCTCGCCGCGTGCGACGTCACCACCGGGGAGCTGGAGCTCTCGCTGGCCGCCACGGAGGCGCTGGCGGGCGAGTGGGCGCGCCTCGCGCCGCGCGAGGTGCTGCTGGCCGAGGGCACGCCGGCGACGGTGCTCGCCGCCGCGCTGGGGGCGCTGCCCGACGGGGCGCTGCGCACGGAGCGGCCGGCGCGCGAGTTCCGGCCCGACCGCGCGACGGCGGCGCTGGCGGAGCGGCTCGGCGTCGCCAGCCTCGAGGGGTACGGGCTCGAGGCCTTCGCGGCCGCCGTGGGCGCGGCGGGCGCGATCGTGGCGTACCTCGCGGCGACGTGGCCGCAGGCGCTGGCGCACCTGCGCGCGCCGCGCGCGGTGCGCGCCGCGGACGTCGTCTACCTGGACCCGCAGACGCGGCGGAACCTGGAGCTCTTCGCCCCTTCAGCGGGCGGAGGCGCACCGGGCGGAGGCGCGGCCGGCGCGGGCTCGCTGGTGGAGACGCTGGACCGCACGCTGACGGCGATGGGGGCGCGGCTGCTGCGCGCGCGCCTGGGGCGGCCGCTGCGCGCGGCGGCAGCGGCCGACGCGCTGCTGGACGAGGTGGCGGCGTTCGTGGACGCGCCGCTGCCGCGCAGCGCGCTGCGCGGGGCGCTGCGCGGCCTGCCGGACTTCGAGCGGCTGCTGGGGCGCGTGCGCGCCGGCAGCGCGGGGGCGCGCCAGCTGGTGCAGCTGCGGCGCGGGCTGGAGGCGCTGCCGGCGCTGCGCGCGCGCGCCGTGGAGGCCGGCGCCGCCGCCGCGGCGATGGCGCGCGGGCTCGCCGGGGGCGGCGAGGCGGCGGCGGCGATCGCGGCGGCGCTGGACGACGACCCGCCGGCGGAGGTCGGCGAGGGCGCGACGGTGCGCGACGGCTTCGACGCGGAGGTCGACCGGCTGCGCGCGCTGGCCAGCGGCGCGCGCGACGCGCTCGCCGCGCTGGAGACCGCGGAGCGCGCGCGCAGCGGCATCGCCACGCTACGCGTCGGCTACCACCGCGTCTTCGGCTACTACCTCGAGTGCGGGCGCGGGCAGGCGGAGCGCGCGCCGGCGGACTACGAGCCGCGCCAGACGCTGGCGAACGCGCAGCGCTTCCGCTTCGCGGCGCTGGCCGCGCTGGAGACGGAGATCCTCGGCGCGAAGGAGGCGCTGCTCGAGGCGGAGCGCGGCGTGCTCGACCGCGCGCGGGCGCAGGCGGCGGCGGCGGGCGCCGAGATCGAGCGCGCGGCGGCGGCGGTGGCGCGGCTGGACGTAGCGGCCGCGCTGGCCGAGGCCGCCGCGGACGGCGGCTACGTGCGCCCGGAACTGGCCGAGGGCGGCGCGATCGTGATCGAGGGTGGCCGCCACCCGGTGGTGGAGCGCGGCCTGCCGCGCGGCGCCTTCGTGCCGAACGACGTGTCGCTTGGCGGCGGGGCGGGCGGCGGGATGGGCGGCGGGGCCGACATCATCGTGCTCACGGGGCCGAACATGGGCGGGAAGTCCACCTACCTGCGGCAGACGGCGCTGATCGTGCTGATGGCGCAGTGCGGCGTCTACGTGCCCGCGACGCGCGCCCGGGTGGCAATGGTCGACCGCATCTTCTCGCGGGTGGGGGCGCAGGACGACATCGCGTCGGGGCGCTCGACGTTCATGGTGGAGATGCTCGAGACCGCGACCATCTTACATAACGCGACAGAGCGGTCGCTGGTGATCCTGGACGAGGTCGGGCGAGGCACCGCCACCTACGACGGGCTGGCGATCGCGCGCGCCGTGCTCGAGCACCTCCACCACCGGCCCGGCGGGACGCCGAAGACGCTGTTCGCGACGCACTACCACGAGCTGACGGCGCTCTCCGGCACGCTGCCGCGCGTGGCCAACCGCGCCGTCGCGGTGCGCGAGGAGGAGCAGGAGATCGTGCTGCTGCACCGCGTCGTCGAGGGCGGCGCGGACCGCTCGTACGGCGTGCACGTGGCGGCGCTGGCGGGGCTGCCGCGCCCCGTGGTAGCGCGCGCGCGCGAGTTGCTCGCCGACCTCGAGGCAGCACCGCTCGCTGGAGCGTCCGCCGCGCCGTCCACGGGGGGGCGCGGCGCAGCGCGCGCGGTGGCGGCGGGCGCGCAACTGGCGCTGGTGGCGGCGGCGGCGGACGAGGCGCTGCTGCGCGAGCTGGCAGCGCTCGACGCCGACGCGCTGACGCCGCTCGCGGCGCTCCAGCGGCTCTACGAGCTGCGCGCGGCGGCGCGCCGCCGGCTGGGCGTCGAGGGATGAGTGCGCGTCGAGGGATGGGTGGGCGGGGCGGGGTGAGCGCGCCTCGCGGGGCCGGTCGCCTCCACTCCCGCGTGCGCCTGCCGCGCACGCCTCCGCCGGGAGCGCCTCCGCCGGAAGAGCGAGGCGCGCAGCCCACTCGCATCACCTGCTGCTGTCGGAACCCCCTCCCGCGCAGGGAGGGGGCAGGGGGTGGGCCGCGCCCCGCGTGCCTCGACGCCACGCGCGCGTCGCGCGAGGCGCGCGGCTCAGCGCGGGGCGGGGCCGGGCGGGGCGCCGGCGTCCCCGGCGCGCGTCGCGCCGGGGACGCCGGCGCGATAGAGCGGCGCCTCGAGCGCCGCGCCGATGTCGAGCAGGCCGGGGTCGCCGGGGAGCGCGCCGGGCTGGCGGCTGTTCAGCAGCAGCATGCGCAGCAGCGGCGCGGCGGCCTCCGGGAAGCGCGCGCGCAGCAGCGCGGCGGCGCCCGCGACGATCGGCGTGGCGAAGGAGGAGCCGCTGGCGGAGGCGTAGGGGCCGTCCGTGCAGATCCAGCCGTGCGTGCCGCAGAACTCGCGCGGCACCGCGCTGAGCACGTTGACCCCCGGCGCCATGACGTCGACGGCGCCGAAGTTCGTGAAGGCGGCGAGTGCGCGGTAGTCGATGCCCGTCGGGCCGACGCGTCCGCTGGCGGCGACCGAGATTACGCCGGGGTAGGCGGCGGGATAGGTGATGCCGGGGCGGCCGTCGTTGCCGGCGGAGGCGACGACGAGCGCGCCGCGCGCCTGCGCCTCCAAGATCACCTCGCGCAGCACGAGCGAGTCGTTGGTGGTGCCGAAGGAGACGTTGATCACGTGCGCGCCCATGCGCGCGGCGTAGCGGATGCCGGCGGCGGCGTCAGCGATGCGGCCGGTGGCAGTGCAGTCGAGCACCTTGACGGAGAGCAGCCGCGCCTGCCAGGCGACCCCCGTCATGCCGGTGGCGTTGTCGCCGGCGGCGGCGGCGAGGCCCGCGACGAAGCTGCCGTGGCCGTCGTCGTCCCAGGCGCGCGCGTTGGGCGGCGGCACGTCGTAGCCGCAGTCGGGGTCGGCGGTCGCCAGCGTGACGAAGTTGCACCCGGCGAAGTCGGCGACGCAGCCGTTGCCGTCGTCGTCGCGGCCGGACAGCGGCTGCTCGCGCGGGTTGCGGTAGATGCGCTCGCGCAGGTCGGGGTGATCGAAGCCGATGCCGGTGTCGATGATCGCGATGAGCACGCCCACCCCGCCGGTGGAGATCTCCCACGCCGCCGGCGCGCGGATCACCTCGAGGTAGCCGGACTGCCGCGCGTACATCGGGTCGTCGGGGAGGCGGGCGGCGCGCACGATGGCGTCCGGCTCGACGCCGCGCGCGAGCCCGCTGGCGGCGAGGCGCGCCGCCAGCGCGGTGGCGTCGCCGCCGCGCGGGACGCGCACGCGCACGGCGGCTTCGCCGGCGCCCGGGCGCAGCGCGTCGAAGCCGGCGGCGGCGAGCCGTGCGTGCGCCGCGGCGACGTCGAGGCCGCGCGCCGGCGAGACGAGCACGACGTCGGTGTCCGCCGGGACCGGGAACAGCTCGACGCGGCGCGCGGCGGCGTCCGCGGAGCGCGCGGCCGGCGCAGCGTTGTGCGGCGCGAGCACGGCGAGCACCGTGGCTCCGCGGGGCGCGGGGTCGTGCGGCGCGAGCACGGCGACGGCGGCCAGCGCGACGAGCGCGGACAGGCGGAGCAGACGCGGCGGCGCGTGGCGCTGGGTAGCGATCGTGTCCCGCCCGTCTGGGGAGGCCGTGGTGAAAGGCTCGCGCTCATGCTAGCCAGCGGCCGATCGGCGGGCAACCGCGCGGGCCGAGTCCGCCGCGCCCCGGTGCGGGGGACGCGATGACCGCGCCCGCGCCGCCGCGCCGCCCGCAGCCGCGCGCGCGCATCGCCGTGCTGCCGCCGGAGGTGGCGGCGCGCATCGCCGCGGGCGAGGTGATCGAGCGCCCGGCGAGCGTGGTGAAGGAGCTCGTCGAGAATGCCATCGACGCCGGCGCGGCGCACGTCGCAGTGGAGATCGTCGGCGGCGGCGGCGACCGCATCCGCGTCAGCGACGACGGCTGCGGCATCCCGCCGGAACAGGTGGCGGACGCCTTCGAGCGCCACGCGACCTCGAAGCTGCGCAGCGAGCACGACCTCTTCGCGGTGCGCACGCTCGGCTTCCGCGGCGAGGCACTCGCCGCGATCGCCGCGGCGGCGGAGGTCGACCTCGTGTCGCGGCCGGCGGGGCAGGACGCCGCCGCAGCGGCGCACCTGCGCGACGGCCGCCTCGAGCGCGTCGGGAGCGCCGCGGCCGCCCCCGGCACCAGCGTCGAGGTGCGCGAGCTGTTCGCGGCGCTGCCGGCGCGGCGGCGCTTCCTACGTCCGCCGCGCGCGGAGGCGCGCGCGGTCGTCGAGCTGATCGCCGCGCTCGCGCTGGCGCACCCGGAGGTCGCGTTCCGGCTGGTGAGCGACGGGCGCGTCGCGCTCGCGTCGCCTGGCACGGGCGACCCGCGCGACGCCGTCGCGGCGGTGCACGGCGTGGAGGTCGCGCGCGCGCTGGTGCCGGCCGGCGCGCGCCGCCAGGAGGCGGACGGCGCGGCCGTGGACGTGACGGCGCTGGTCGGGCCTCCGTCGCTGCACCGCGGCAGCCGCGGCGCGATCCACCTCGTCGCGAACGGGCGCACGATCGGCTCGCGCTCGATCGCCTACGCGATCGAGCAGGCGTACGCCGGGCTGATCCCGGCCGGCCGCCACCCCGTCGCGATCGTGCGTATCGACGTCCCGCCGGAGCAGATCGACGTGAACGTGCACCCCACGAAGGCGGAGGTGCGCTTCCGCCACGAACGCCTCGTCTACGCCGCAGTCGCCGAGGCCGTGCGCGGCGCGCTGACGGACGCGCCGATCGCCTTCGCGCCGCTGACGGCGGGCGCGTGGCCCGCGCGTGGCGCGAGGGAGGCGCCCTCCGAGCACGCGGAGGATGACGGCGCGGCGGGCGCGGCCGGGCGCGCGGTGATCGCAGGCGCGCGGCCCGCGCCGATCTTCGCGCCACCGCTGACGATGGCGGCTGGGGCAGCGCAGGCGGGGCTGGCGATCGAGGCGCGCACGCCGGCGCTGCGGCCGCTCGGGCAGATCGACCGCACCTACCTGGTCGCCGAGAGCGCGGATGGGTTGTACCTCGTCGACCAGCACGCGGCGCACGAGCGCGTGCTGTACGAGCAGGCGCTGGCGGCACGCGCGGCGGGGAGGCCCGCATCGCAGCCGCTGCTCGCGGCGCTGGCCGTGCCGCTGTCGGCGTCGCAGGCCGCGCTCGCGGCGGCGGAGGCGGAGGCCCTCGCGGCGATCGGGTGGGAGGTCGCGCCGACCGACGGCGCGGCGGTGCTGCTGCGCGCGGTGCCGGCGGCGCTCGCCGGGCGCGACGCCGCCGCCGCGCTGCGCGACTACCTCGACCGGCTCGACGCGGAGGAGCGCCTCACCGGCCCGGACCGCGCCGCCGCGACGCTCGCCTGCCGCGCGGCGGTGATGGCGGGCGACCCGCTCGACGGCGAGCAGCAGCGCGCGCTGCTGCGGGCGCTCGAGGCCTGCGCGACGCCGCACACCTGCCCCCACGGCCGCCCGACGATGCTGCACCTCAGCCGCGCCGCCCTCGAGCGCTCCTTCGGCCGGCGGTAGCAGCGCGCGCGAGGGCGTCGCGGCGGGTGCTGCGTGGCGATCGCGTTGCTTGCGCGGGGCGGCCCACCCCCTGCCCCCTCCCGGCGCGGGAGGGGGTTCTGAAACAGCAGGGGATTTCTCCCATCCCCCCGGCCCCCTTCCCTCCGGGAAGGGGGAGTTCGCCTCGACGCTTCGCGCGAGGGATTGGAGGGAGGCGCCCGCCCGTCTTCGCTCCGGCGTGCGCCTACCGCGCGCGCCTCCGCCGGGAGCGCGAGGGGCGCAGCCCCCTCGCACCAACGTTCCTCATTCTGGAACCCCCTCCCGCGCCGGGAGGGGGCAGGGGGTGGGCCGCCCCGCGCAAGCAACGCGATCGCCGCGCATCACCGCGAGGGCGCCGCCCGCACGGTCATCGACGCCTGCGCGGTGCGCGCTACCCCAGCGGCACGAAGATCGCGCGCGCGGCTTCCATCAGCGTGAGCGGGGGCTTCGGCGTGGGGGCGTCGCGCGCGACGGCGTCCGCCAGCTCGAGCAGCCAGCGTTCCTCGGCGGTGGCGGGGGGGAGCGCGTGGCCGGCCACGCGCACGGCGCGCACCACGGCGGGCTCCTCGACGGGGAGCAGCAGCGCCGTGGCGCCCGCGCCCGTCGCCGCGGCGGCGTAGACGACGCGCAGCGCGGCGGCCAGGGCCGCCGGCGCCGCTGCGCCGGCGTTGCCCACCGCCGCGAGGCGCTCGACGTTCGGCACGGCGCGCAGCAGGCGCAGCACCGCCAGCGAGCGGCGGCAGCCGTCGGGGTCGATGAGCGCCGGGTAAGTCAGCGCGTCGAGGTAGAGCGGCTCGTTGAGGCCGGCCTCGCGCGCGCGGATCGCCCCCGCGACGGCGGCGTCCACGACCGCCTGCGCGCTGGCGGCCGCCTCGCCGCCACCGTCCACGAGACGCGGCGAGACGACCAGCGCGGCGCGCGCGCGCACGACCGCGCGCAGCAGCCCCGCGACCGCATCGTCGTCGACGCTGCCGGGCGGGCCGCCGACCGGCAGCGCGTTCGCCGCGAGCGGGCGCGGCACGCCCTCGCGCTCGCACAGCTCGAAGGCGAGCGCGATCGTCGCGGGGGAGGCGGTATCGAGGAACAACGG
Source organism: Dehalococcoidia bacterium (assembly GCA_009692765.1). Taxonomy (GTDB): domain Bacteria; phylum Chloroflexota; class Dehalococcoidia; order UBA2979; family UBA2979; genus SHYQ01. The sequence goes on from SHYQ01000004.1 coordinate 19,733, forward strand.
CCGCCCGTACGTCGCCGGCCGGATCGCCTCGGCGATCCACGCGAGATCGATCGCCGCGCCGCCGACGCCGGCGTTGAGGTCGAGCGCGTCCGCGCCGGCGGCGAGCTGCGTCTCGGCGCGCGCGATGATCGGCGCGGCGTCGCGCGCGCGCAGCGCCGCCGCGAGCGGCTCGCGGTGGAACTCGAGCGACTGTCCGATCAGCAGCACGAGGGTACGGTAGCCAGCGCACGCCCCCGGGGCGAGCGTGCGCTTGGCCTCGAGGCAGCGCGCCCGTGCGGTGTGCCCGTGGGGAGGAGACCCACCCCCCGGCCCCCTCCCGCTCCAGCGGGAGGGGGAGAGGAAGAAGCATGAGGATGCGAGGGGGCTGCGCCCCTCGCGCTCCCGGTGGAACGGCGCGCGGCGGGCGCGGCTCGGAGCAGAGGGGGCGGCGCGCTCCCACATCAGAACCTCTCGCCGCCCCGGCGGAGAGGGGCAGGGGCAAGGCTCCCTTCCCGGCGCGGGAAGAGGGTTCTGCCAGAGCAGAGGGTGATGCGAGGGGGCTGCGCCCCTCGCGCTCCCGGCGGAACGGCGCGCGGCGGGCGCGCCTCGGAGCAGAAGGGGCGGCGCGCTCCCGCGTCAGAACCCCTCGCCGCCCCGGCGGAGAGGGGCAGGGGCAAGGCCCCCTTCCCGGCGCGGGAAGGGGGCCAGCAGGGAAGGTGGCTTCCACCCATCCCCCCGGCCCCCTTCCCGCGCGGGAAGGGGGAGCTGGCGAGAGCGTTGCGCGCCTCGCCCCAGACCCGCAGGCGAAGCCTCCCGCTCGCGATCCGGCGTGTGCCTACCGCGCACGCCTCCGCCGGGAGCGCGAGGGGCGCAGCCCCCTCGCATCTCCCTCCGTTTCCGACCCCCCTCTCCCGCTCCGCGGGAGAGGGGACGGGGGTAAGGGTCCCGCTCCCTCCCCCCGCCGCGAGCGAGTGGCCGCGCCGCTACGCCTCGACGGCGCGCGCCTGGCCGCGGTAGCGCTCCGGCACGCCCTGCGCCACGGCGCGCTCGACGAGCTCCGCGACGCGGTCGACCTCGCCCTCGGTGTTGTAGACGTGCAGCGAGAGGCGCACCGAGCCCATCTCGCGCACCGACCGCGCGATCACCCCGCCGTCGCCCTGGAGGTAGTCGACGAGGTGGGCGGGGTCGACGCCCTCCACCGCGAACAGGAAGAGGCCGCTGCGTGTCGCCTCGCCGGCTGCGCCGCTCACGCGCACGCCGCGCAGCGGCGCGAAGCGCGCCTCGGCGTAGCGGCTGAGCGCGCGCACGCGGTCCCACACGGCGGCCGGGCCCGACGCGAGGTACTGCTCGACGGCGGCCAGCGTCCCCGCCATCAGGGGCGTCGAGGTCGTGGTGAGCTCGAACTTCGTCACCTTCTCGCGCTCGGCCTCGAAGTGGCCGGCGAAGTCCCACGACGCGGCGGCGTGCCCGCTCACCTTCACGGGGTCGAGGTCGGCGATGCGGTCGCGGCGCACGTAGAGCATGCCGAGGCCGTCGGGCCCGCACAGCCACTTGTGCGACGGCACCGCGTAGGCGTCGATGCCCAGCGCGTGCGCGTCGATCGGCAGGTGCCCCGCGGTCTGCGCGCCGTCGACGACCACGGTCGCGCCGCGCGCGTGCGCCAGCCGCGTGATCTCGGCCAGCGGCAGCAGGCCGCCCGTGGAGTAGGAGATGCCCGAGAGGATCACGAGCGATGCGGCGGGCGAGAGCGCCTCGTCGAACCGCTCGAGGATCGCGCCCGGCCCGTCGTCCACCGCGATCGGGACGATCGCGACCTCGGTGCCGTACTTCCGGCGCGTCCAGTAGGCGGGGACCATGCCGCTGCTGTGCTCCACGCTGGTCGTCACCACGCGGTCGCCCGGTTTGAGCGCGACGCCGTTCACCGCGATGTTGACGCCCTCGGTGGTATTGCCGGTGATCGCGATCTCGTCGGCGTCCGCGCCGAGCATCCGGGCGGACGCCTCGCGCAGCCGCGCGACGATCGCGGTCTTGTCCTCGTTCGCCACCTTCGCCACCGGCCCGTACGTGGCCTCGAGGTCGATGCGGCGCTTCATCGCCTCGACGACCGGGAGCGAGAGCGGGCCGGACCAGCCGGCGTTGAGGTAGGTGAAGCGCCGCGTCACCGGCGTGATCTCGCGCAGGTGCGCCCAGCGTGCCGCGTGTGGATCCTCGGCCATCGGTCGCCCCATCGTCCTGCCCGGTCGCGCCATCCTATACCCGCCTCGATCACCGCAGGACGCCGGCGTGTCGCGCGTACGTCGCGGGACGTACACTGTCTCGCGGACACCGCCCGCGACGACGGGCGGGCGCGGAGGGGGAGACATGGTCGAGCAGTCCGCGAGCCGCGGCAGCGGGTGGCAGCCCGCGCAGTACGCCCAGTTCCGCGACGAGCGCAGCCGCCCGTTCTACGACCTCGCCACGCTGGTGGAGCGCCATGACGTCGCAGCCGGGCCGGCGATGCGCGTCGCCGACCTCGGCTGCGGCACCGGCGAGCTCACCGCGTGGCTGCACGAGGAGCTCGGCGCGCGGGAGACGGTGGCGATCGACTCCTCCTCGGTGATGCTCGCCGAAAGCGCGCCGTACATGCGGCCGGGGATGCGCTTCGAGCAGGCCGACATCATGGAGGAGGCGGGGCGCTACCAGGGCGCGTTCGACCTCGTCTTCTCGAACGCAGCGCTGCAGTGGATCCTCGACCACGAGACGATGCTGCCGCGCGTCGCCTCGATGGTGCGGCCGGGCGGACAGTTCGCGATCCAGGTGCCCAACAACGGCGCGCACTTCAGCCACCAGGTGCACGCGACGATCGCGCGCGAGGAGCCGTACGCCAGCGCCCTCGGCGGTCTGGTGCGCGAGGACCCCGTCGAGTCGCCCGAGTGGTACGCGACGTTCCTGCACGACCGCCTCGGCTGCACCGAGCAGCGCGTCCGCCTCGAGGTCTACGCGCACCCGATGCAGTCCACGCGCGGCATCGTCGAGTGGGTGAAGGGCTCCGTGCTCACGTGGTACCGCGAGCGCCTGTCGGCGGAGCTGTACGCGCGCTTCCTCGCGGAGTACGAGCGCCGCCTCGTCGAGCGCCTCGGCGACCGCTCGCCGTACTTCTACACGTTCAGCCGCATCCTCATGTGGGGCCGCGTGCCCGCGTAGCGCGCGGCGTCGAGGTCGCGCGCGCGACGCGACGGAAGCGGATCCTTCGACGTCCCAGTCGGCGTCGAGGTGCTGCGTGGGGCGGCCCACCCCCTGCCCCCTCCCTCGCGGGAGGGGGTTCAGATTCCAGAAGGAAATTTCTCCCATCCCCCAACCCTCTTCCCTGGCGGGAAGGGGGCTCGGACCTCGGCGCTACGCGAGAGTGCTCGGACGAGGCAGCGCGAGGGGCGGGCGCGAGCGCCGAGCGGTGAGCCGTGCCGCAGCGCGGCCGCGCTTTCAGATCCCGCGAGGCGAAGCTCTCGCGGATCCCCCTTCCCGGTGGGAAGGGGGCCGGGGGGATGGGCGATCTCAACTTCTGGTCTCGGAACCCCCTTCCCGCGCCGGGAAGGGGGCCTCACCCCTGTCCCTCTCCGCCGGGGCGACGAGGGGTTCTGACGCGGGAGCGCGCTGCCCCCTCTGCTCCGAGGCGCGCCCGCGGCGCGCCGTTCCGCCGGGAGCGCGAGGGGCGCAGCCACCTCGCATCACCCGCTGCTCTTGCAGAACCCCCTTCCCGCGTCGGGAAGGGGGCAGGGGGATGGGCCGCCCCACGCAGCACCTCGACGCCGCGCGAGAGCTCGAGTGCTCCGCTTCCGCCGCCGCTCAGCGCGCCAACTAGCGAGAGGGCAGGCCCGCGGCGGTGCGGATCACGCGGCGCAGGTCGCGCTGCGCGGCCTCGGCCGCCATCGCCGCGTCCACCGTCGCGAGGGCGGGCGCGTCGACGGCGCTGCCCGCGGCCGCCGCGGCGAGCGCGTCGACGGCGCGGCGCACCGCGAGCGCGGTCATGACCGTCGGGATCATGCCGACCTCCGCCTCCGTGAGCGGCGGGTCGGCGTGCGCGACGTAGCCTGCCACCCAGCGGTGCACCCGCCAGCCATCGTCACGGTCGGCCTCGACGAGCAGGCTCGCGCCGATATCGGCGATGCGCGCGTCCGGCCGCGCGCCGTCGAAGTCGAGCAGCGCCGTCACGTCGTCGCCCTCGTAGAGCACGTGCGGCGCGGTGCAGCCGCCCCACGTCGCCACCTCAGGCAGATCGTCGTAGCCGAGGCGCACGAGCATGTCGGCGTTGCGGTCGCCCAGCGACGCCAGCTGCGCCGCGCGCGCCGCGTCCGCCGCGGCGACGCGCGCGATCAGCGCGTCGTACGAGGCGTGCCCGCGCGCCACCGCGATCGCGTAGAGGTCGTCGAGGCGCGGGAAGGCCCCGCTCGCCTCCGGCCCGTCGGGGCCGCTCCACGAGGCGAGGTCGCGGTGCAGCAGCGCCAGCAGCGCGCCGCGCCGCTGCACGAAGATCGGACGGTCGGGCGGCTGCGCACCGGCGGGCGCGGGGAAGAGCGCCCACGGCGCGCCCTCGGCCTCCACCAGCGTCGCGCCGTCGGCCGCGCGCACCGGGACGAGCACCGGCCACGCGTCCTCGGCGAGGAACGCGAGCATCGCGTGCTGGTAGGCGATCGCCTCGGCGTCGAGCGCGGCGTAGCGGTGCAGCAGGTAGCCCGGCGCCGCGGCGACGCGCCACTCCGCCGCGCCGAGGTGGGGCGCGCGCTGTTGCAGCGCAGGCGCGACGTGCGCCTCCGCCAGTCCCCACGCCGCCAGCGCAGCCCGCATCGCGTCTCCCTCGCCGGCCCACGCCGCGGTTCGCCACTCGTGCGATCGAGGTTAGCGCGCCGCCGCACGCGAGGCGAAAGCCGTCCGCTGCACTCCCCCTTCCCGCCGGGAAGGGGGCCGGGGGGATGGGAGGATACCCCTCTGTTCCTATACTCCCCTTCCCGCGAAGGGAAGGGGCAGGGGGATGGGCCGCGCCGCTCAGTCCTCGAACGCCGCACCGCCATCGCGATCGTCCGGTCGAGCCGCGAGCGCGGCTACTTGAACGTGCGCAGGAAGTTCACCAGGTGCCACATCTGCTCGTCGGTCAACGCGCCCCGGAAGGCCGGCATCGCGCTGCCGGGGAAGCCGCCCGCGACCAAGCCGAAGAGCACCCCGTCCGTGTGCAGCGGGACGTGCGTGCGCAGTTCCGCCGGCGGCGGCACGAGGGCCCGCGCCGCGGGGCCGTCGCCCAGACCGGTCGGGCCGTGGCAGGTCACGCATTGCGCGGCGAACAGCTCGCGCCCGATGGCGATGGAGGCCTCGTCCGGCGCGATCGGGTTGACGTTGCCCACCACCGCCGGGGCCTCGGGCGGCTGGCCGGCGTCGATGTGCCCCACGCCGTAGACGACGAGGATGCCGGCGATCGCGAGCGACGCGCCGCCCCAGTCCGCCACTCGCCCTACGCGCGAGCGCGACCACCACGCCATCGACACGCCGAGCAGCAGCAGCGCGAGCGCCACCAGCTCCCACCCGAAGGCGAGCAGCGCCGCCTGCCGCGCGGGCACGCTGACGGGCGGCCCGCCGGCCGCCGCCGAGGGCGCGACCGGGAAGCGGAACGCCGTGCGCGCGTCGAAGCCGTCCGGGCGGCTCACCGTCACCTCCACCTGCCAGGTGCCGCGCAGGCTCAGCGCCGCGCCCTCGGCGACGTAGCGGCCCGGCCCGCCCGGGAGCACCTCGAGGTCGATCGCGCCGAGGTCGGCCTCGGCGAACTGCACGCGGACGCCGACGCCCGTGGCGTTCGTCAGCGGCGTGCCGTCCGCGCGCGCGAGGTCGACGCTGACGCGGTTGACGCCGACGCGGCCGGGGTCGATCGCGGTGCGGATGCGCACGCCCTCGACCGTGCGCTCCGCGCTCGGCGCGCGGGCCAGCAAGGCCTCCGCGTGCTTCGCCGGCTGGAGGCTCGCGAGGAACCCCGCCGCGAGCAGCGCGGCCGCGACGAGCGCCATCTCGGCGGCGACGGTGCGCGTGAGCACGCGCGCGGCGGTGCGCCTCGCGGCGCCGCTCGTCGATCGGCCCCGCGTGGCGGGGGCGGCGTCGCGCAGCCGCGGGATCGCCCAGCGCAGGTTGACCGCGCCGAGCGCGACCAGCGCGGCGAAGATCGCCGCCTTCGCCAGCACGGCGAGGCCGTACGGCGTCGCGAGCGCGGAGACGCGCGCCACCGCGATCCACGCGGCATACGCGCCGGTCACCGCGATCGCGCCCGCGGCGAGGAACGCGATCGGCGAGAAGCGCGGCGCGACGGCGGCGAGCAGGCGGCGGCGCTGCTCGACGGGCAGGCGGCGCGCGCCGAGCGCGAGCGCCAGCAGCGCGGCGAGCCCACCCGTCCACACGCCCGCGGCGACGAGGTGCATCACCGCGTTCGCGACGCCGGGCAGCGCGAGCAGCCGATCAGCGGCGGCGTGGCTCGACAGCGCGACCGTGACGAGCGCACCGCCGAGCGCAGCGCACGCGGCCGCGCCGGCGAGCGTGCCTCGACGCACGCGGGGCGCGAGCGCCAGCAGCGCGGCCGCGAGGACCGTGAGCGCGGCGCGCGCGGCCCACATGCGCCCCCACTGGCTCGTGCCCAGCACGCGCGCCATCGGCTCACCGATCGCCGCGAGCGGCGACACGCCGTCCCGCAGCGACGCCTGGAGCACGAGGTGCGCCAGCGACGCGAGCACCAGCAGCGCGAGCGCGCCGAAGCGCAGCCGCGCGAGCGCGCGGCGTGCCGCGGCCAGCCCCGTGCGGACGTCATCACCCGCGGCGGCGCGCGCGGCCGGAGCGAGCACCGCGAACTCGAAGAGCAGCGTGCCGAAGGCGACGAGCAGTCCGGCGAGCGCGAGCCAGCGCGCGAACGGCTCCACCGGGGAGAGCAGCGCGGGGGGCCGCGTCGCGGAACTGGCCGGCGCGTCGGGCGGCCGCGCGCCGACGTAGAACACGTACGTGCCGCTGAGCGGATGCCCGTCGACCGTGGAGACGTTCTTCCAGACGACAGTGTAGGTGCCGCTGGGCAGTTGCGGCAGCGTCACCGTCATGCGCTGCCGGTCGGCGAGGTCGACGGCGGCGTCGCCGCCGTCGACGCGCCGGCCGGCCGTGTCGAGCACCGTCAGCGCGGAGAGCGCGGGCGCCAGCGGCTCGGAGAAGTACGCCTCGACGCGCGGGGGCGCCTGCGCCGTCGCGCTGTCGGGCGCGGGCACCGCGCGCACGAGGTTCGCGTGCGCGTGCGCGACGCCGGCCAGCGCCGGCGCGAGCAGCGCGACCGCGAGGGCCAGCACGAGCGGCACCACCCTGGGCGTCACCGCCGGCGCAGCGCGAGCAGGCCGAGGCCCGCGCCCGCCGCGCCGAGCGCGAGGCCAGCGAGCGCCAGCATCCGCGCGGTCGAGGCGGCGTCAGAGGCCGACTTCGCTGCTGCGCTCGCGGAGGCGGCCGCGTCAGCGGCACCCCTCGCCGCGCCCTGTATCTCGCGGGTGCTGGCCACGGCCTGCGGGAACTGGATCGCGGTGGCCGGTTCGATCAGCGCGAACGTGTTCGGGCTCGCCGTGAACGTCTGGTCGACGTTGACCGCGTCGAGCGTGCCGGTGAAGCGGAACTTGTAGACGCCCGTCGCCGTGGGCAGCAGGTCGGCGGTGTACGCGCCGGGCGAGTTGAAGATCGTGCGGAGCGTGAACGCCTTCGTCGTGTTGCTCTCGACGTGCGTCACCTCGAGCCTCAGCGTCTGCTCGGCGCCCTCGACGGGCCTGCCGTCCTTCGTGATGCGCAGGTCGACGCCGTTCTTCTGGCTCTCGAGGGCGGGCTCGACGATCCAGCCGACGACGAACTGGTAGCCGCTCACATCGCGGCGCTCGTGCGCCAGCGCGACTGCGGGCGTCCCGACCAAGACGGCGAGCGCGAGCAGCGCCGCGGCGGGGAGCGCACCGCGCGGGCGCATGCCAGAGCGAATCGGGGTCACGGGTATCTCCTCCACGCGGTGCGCATGATCGACGTGCCGCCCGCGGGCGGCCGCGGTCATGCGCGCGGCGGAGGAGCGGGCACCGCCGCCACGATGCCGGGCGGCCGCGTGGGGAGCGCGGCGTCGACGACGATCGACGGCGCGCCGGCGATGGCGAGCGGCGCGGGCGTCGCGAGGGCGAGCGCGCCGGCGACGCCGGCGTCCGCCGCGGTGAAGACGACGTCCGTCGAGGCCTCGGCGGCGCCCGCATCGCGGGCAGCGGGGGCGTCGCCGGGGTGGCGGTGAGCAGGGACGGCGACCGCGAGCTCGCCGCCATCGCGGAAGACGTGGCCGTGGTCGGGGCGCCGACCCAGCAGCCCCGGGTCCACCACCAGGGCCAGCGTCGACGGCATCAGCGCGGCCGCCGCGAGCGCCGCCAGCAGCGCCGCCACCAGGCGCGAGGAGGGCTGTCGAGGCTGCGCAACGACCATCGTCGAACTCTAGCCGCTGCCACCGGGGGTGGGTAGTGGTCGTTGGGCATCCGCCAGCGGGACGTTCGGCCCCCCGGCGAGTACGCTGGGCTGCCGCGCGGGATCGCCACGCGACACGTTGGAGAGGATACCGATCGATGACGACCGACTGGCCGGCGCTCGCCACGCGCCTTGAGGCCGCGCTGGGGCTGCAAACGCCCCCCATCGCGATCACGTTCGCCGCCGCCGCCCCCGCCGGCGTTGCGCCCTTCGCCGCGCCGATGCCCACGCCCGCCGACGACGGGCGGACGGGACGCGTCGCCGCGGGCTGCGTCTTCTGGATGCACGGCAGCGAACGCACCTTCGCCACGGTCGCGGAGGACCACGCGAACTGCTCGGTGGGCAGCATGACCCACGGCTTCAAGACGCTCGATGAGGTCGCGGGCAACGGCGACGTCGCGGCGCTGCTGGAGGCGGGCTGGGTGACGCTGGATGTCGTGCCGCAGATCCCGGTGGTGCGCGAGCGCCCCGGCGCGGTGGTGTACGGCCCGCTGGCGCAGACCGCGGAGGACCCCGACGTGGTGATGCTGCGGATCAGCGGCCGCCAGCTGATGGTGCTGAGCGACGCCTACCCGGGCCTGCGCATCGAGGGCAAGCCGCAGTGCCACATCATCGCGATCGCGAAGGAGCAAGGCGAGCTCGCGGCGTCGGTCGGCTGCCAGCTCAGCCGCGTGCGCACCGGCATGCCCAACGGCGAGATGACGTGCGCGATCCCCGCCGCCCGGCTCGCCGAGGTGGTCGACCGCGTCGAGCTTACGGGGGTCGCCGACAACGCGGTCGCGCGCTACGCGGCGGCGGACATGCAGCGCTTCGCCTAGCGATCCCGCGAAGCCGAGCGCGCGCCTCGAGGACTGAGCGGCGCCCGCGCCGGGCGCGTCGAGTTGGGCGCGGGGGCGGCCCTTCCCCCTGCCCCCTTCCCGGCGCCGGAAGGGGGGACTTCTTTCTTGTGGGGGCTGCGCCCCCACGGGCCCCGCGCCACGAAGCGAGCCGCCATCGGGTCGGTGCACCTGGAGCGATCCGAGGAGCCCATCGCCCCGCGCCCCTCCGAGGCGCGCCCACCGCGCGCCGTTCCGCCGGGAGCGCGAGGGGCGCAGCCACCTCGCATCATCCTCTCGCGCGCCGTACAGCAGCCGGACGTGCGCAGGGGGCCCGGAGGCCCCCTGCGGTCGTGGCGTGCTCGGCGCGCCGCTAGCGGCGGCCCGCCTCGCGCGTGGCGGCGCGGCCACCCGCGACCACGGCGAACGCGAGCACCAGCAGCAGGCCCACCTCGAACGGGCTCGTGCCCGCGCCCATGCCGACGAGGCCGGCGTTGCCGGTCTTCGACGGCGCGGGGGAAGCGGCCGGGGCCGCAGCCGGGGCCGCCGCAGCCGCCGCCGGAGCGGGCGCGGCGGCCGCGGCGGCGACCTGCGCGCGGATCTCGCCGCCTGCGTTCGCCGAGGTGTGCACGTTCACGTACAGCCCGCCGGCCTTCAGCGCCGTCACGAAGCCGGCGAAGTTGCCGGCAAGCGGGCCCGTGAGATCCGCCACCCGGGAGGTGCCCGATGCGTTCACCGAGGCCGTGGGCGCGCCGGTTGGCGCGGCGAACAGCGACAGCACCACCGGGGCGTTCACGCCAGCGGCGCCCGCGTGCAGGTGCGCCGCGGTGGCGCTGGTGATCGACGGGACGCTCAGCGTCCACGTCAGCGTGCCCGCGGCCTCGTCCAGAGTAGCCGTGAAGGCGCCGGTGGCCGTCGTCGTCACCGCCGGGACCTCGTTCGCGCCGGACGCCGTGGCCGACCAACGCGTGGTGGCGGCGGGCGTCTGCGCCGCCGCGATCGCGGGCAGCACGACGGCGACCGTCGCCGCCGCCAGCCCCGCGCCGACCCAGCGCCATATGCTGCGAGTTGTCCTAGTCTTCATCGAGCGGTTTCCCCCTGATACTTCGAGTACTGATTGCCCCGTGCTTCGAACGCGGCCGATGGTAGCCCCTGCCCGCCAGCCTCTGCCCGCCAGCCTCTGCCCGCCAGCGCGGTCGCCGTCGCGTCGGTTAGCCCTGGTCGTCTGCCGCGGGGTTCCCCGCGGCGTCCAGGCGGCGCTTTGCCTCAGCGTAGACGTCCGCGGGCAGGGGGCCCTGCCGGAGCACGGCGATGTTGTCGTGCAGGTGCGCGATCTGGCTCGTGCCGACGATCGCCGTGTCCATGTCGGGGTGGCTCAGCGTGTAGCGCAGCGTGAACGCCATCCGCGTCGCGCCGTCCAGCAGCTCGTCCAGGCGGGCGCGCTCCCACGTCGAACGGGAGGCCTCCTCCGACACGGGCAGCGAGGTGACGGACCACTGCTTCTCCTCGGAGGTGATGCCGCGCGCGGCGCCGCCGCGGATCACGGTGCCCGCGCCGCCCCGGCGCGCCTGGCTGATGTCGGTTTCGTGGGCACGCTGCAAGAGCGAGTAGGGGATCTGGAAGGCGTCGAACACGCCGAGGTCGACCAGCGGGCGCAGATTGGCGCCGAACGCCGAGGCGCCGATAAAGCGCACCTTGCCGCTCGTCTTCAGCGCCCGCAACGCGTCGAGGCCGCCGTGCTCCGCGAGGTTGGCCTTCGACGGTGCGCCGTGGAACTGCACGAGGTCGAGGTAGTCGGTGCGCATGCGCCGCAGGCTCTGCTCCACGGCGGCGTTGATGTTCTCCGCGGTGTAGGCATGCCCCGCACGGTCGTTCCCGCCCGCCGGGACGGTGACCGGACAGCCGGCCTTCGTCGCCAGGAAGTATTCCGACCGCCGGCCGGCCAGCCAGCGCCCGATCATCTCCTCCGAGTTGCCGTAGTCCGGCGAGGTGTCGATGAAGTTGATCCCCGCGTCGAGGACCGCGTTGAGCAGCTCGCCCGCGAAGGTGTCCGTGACGCGCCGCGCCTCCGGCCGCGCCCAGCGGATCTCGACGGCGCCGTAGCCGAGGCGCGTCACAGGCATGCCTGTCTGTCCGAGCTCGCGCGTCGGGAGGCCGGTGTCCACCATTGCCGTCTCCTTCGTGCCGCCCGAGCGCCGCCGGCTCGCACGGGCGTGCGCTGGCGCGGGCGGGCGTGTCGGGCGAGGCCGCCCGGACGGCACAGTATCCCCTGGACGCCCGCGCGACAAACCGCGAGGCTGGCGCGATCGGGCGATGGTGCCCGCCCAGCGAGGCGCGTATCGTCACCCAGTCCCGGCCAGCCGATCCCTGCGAGACGATCCCCGCCGTCCGCGCGGAGCGAAGGGTGAGTCGATGCCGAGCCGGATGGGGAGCCGCATGCCGTTCGCCGGTACGCTCGCCTCGCTCTCGGCGCAGCGCACCTTCGTGGCGCTGCTCGCGCTGATCATGGTCAACCAGATCGGTTTCGGGCTGATCACGCCCGTGCTGCCGGCTTACGCGAAGTCGTTCGGGCTCGGCGCGGGCGACATCGGGCTGGTGATCGGCGTGTACGGCTTCGCGCGCTTCGTGGCGAACGTCCCCGCCGGGCAGGTCGCGGACCGCTACGGGCGGCGGCCGGTGCTGATCATCGGCACGGCGATCACCGCGGTGGCCTCCGCTCTGATCGCGACGGCAGGGGACCTGCCGCAGCTGCTGGTGTACCGGCTGCTGGCCGGCCTCGGCGCGGCGACGGTGCTCACCGGCGGGCAGATCATGGTGGGCGACATCGCCAGCCCGGAGAACCGCGGCCGCATGATGAGCACCTACCAGGGCATCTTCCTGGCGGGGGTCGGGCTCGGGCCGCTGCCCGGCGGGCTGCTCGCGGACCACTTCGGGCTGCGCGCCCCGTTCATCGCGTACGCGGCGTTCTCCGCGCTGGCGTGCGTGTGCGCGCTGTTCCTGATCCGCGAGACGCGCCCATCGGCGAGCGAGGCGGCCACGGCGCGCGAGTCGGCCTCGGCGCAGACGGGCAGCCTGGGCGCGACCGCGACGAGCGCCGCGTTCCTGCTGATCGGCTTCGTGACGTTCTCGCAGTTCTTCGGGCGCACGGGCGCGATCTTCGCGATCGTGCCGCTGCTGGGCAGCGAGCGCTTCGCGCTGAGCGCCAGCGCGATCGGGTTCGCGCAGACGATCATCAACGTGCTGAACCTCTCGATGGTCTACTTCTCGGGGTCCCTCGCCGACCGCTTCGGACGCAAGATCGTGATCGGCCCGGCGAGCATCGTCGAGGGGCTCGCGATGTTCCTGTGGGCGTGGGGCCCGACGCCGCTCACGTACTTCGCCGCCGCCGCCGTGTGGGGCACGGGCGCGGGCCTGACGGGGCCGACCCCCGCGGCGTACGTCGCCGACCTCTCGCCGCCGGACGTGCGCGCGCGCATCTTCGGGATGTGGCGCTCCGTCTCCGACGGCGGCTACATCGTCGGTCCGGTGCTCCTCGGGTTCCTCGCGGGCCGGGTGGGGTTCAACCCGCCGCTGCTGCTGACGGGCACGATGGTGATCCTCTCGGGCGTGCTGTTCTGGGTGTTCGCGCCGGAGTTCCACACACCGACTGCGCGGCGCGCCCCCGCCGAGGCGCCCCGCCGCACGTAAGGGCCGGCGGTCGCGACGGCCCCCCGTGCCTGGCGAGCCAGTGTCCGGGACGCGCCTCGACGGTGCTAGATTGCGCCGCGTGAGCGACGACACCGCCGACCGTGCCGCCTCCGAGGGCGCCGTCCCCGCGCCGCTGGTGATGCTGGTGCGCGCGGTCTGCCTCAAATGCGGGGAGGAGCCGCGCGGCATCAACGGCCCAAACGGCGAGGACTGGCGCTTTCCCGCGCTCGTGCCCGCCTCGTGGCTGCACGACATCGGCGCGCGCCGGCCGCACTCGTTCCTGTGCGACGGCCAGGTCCAGCTCGAGAGCCAGCCGCACGCGGGCGATCCGCCGGAGCGGCCGCCGGCGTAGCGCCCAACGCCAGGCAAGCCCGCCCCACGATCGTTTCGCGTCGCGTACAATCGGGCCGCGCTCGTCGGAGGCGCGACATGGCCGATCTCCGCTCCCGTGCGTGGCCGCTGTTGCTGATCGTGGCGCTCGGCGTCGCCGCGTGCACGGCAGCGAAGCCGCCTCCGTTAGCCCCGCCCGCGCCCCCAGCGACCGCCCCCGCCGCCGCTCCCGTCGTGGGCGCGAGCAACCTCATCGACGCGACGAACCTGCTCGCGCCGGGGGCGGGCTGGGAATGCGTCAGCGGCGCGCGCGTCGCGGACGGCAAGGTCGTGATCGAGGCCGACCCGGCGCCGCAAGAGGCCACCGTCTTCATCAACGACTACCGCATCCGGCTCCAGCCGCGCGAGGATATCCGCCTGTCCCTGACGCTCGAAGCCGACGCGCGGCCCGGCCTCGCCGGGATCAAGGTCTGGAACTCGCTTCCGCCGCCGCAGGAGGCGCACATCTGGTATCCGAACTCGCCGCAACTCGCGCTTGGCGTGAGCGGTGGCCGCGCCTACATGGCGCTCCACGACGGCAGCGGCCCGAAGCCGGTGTTTCAACAGTCCAGCAAGCCGCTGGCCCCCGGCCCGGTCGCGCTGGTGCTGCAACGCAGCGGCAACGCGCTGGTGCTGCGGGTCGGCGACTCCGAGGAGATGCGCACCACCGTCCTCGGTCCGTTCGCGAGTGGGCCGCTGCACCTCGGCGCGAGCGTGCAGCCGGGCAGGACGCTGACGATGCACCGGCTCGAGGTCACCGAGGGCTCGCCGCCGCGGCCCGTCGAGGTCGTGCCCGCGCTCGCCGCGCGCGTATCGCGCGGCGCCGTGCCGGGGCTGCGCGACGCCCCGGGGGCGGGCGGGAAGATCGGCGTGTTCCTCACCGCCAACCACCTGCGCTGGAACGAGCCCTACCGGGAGATCGGCGGTCGTGAGTTTGGCGTCTTCTCGGCCAATGACGGCATGCCCTGGCCGCAGTTGCGGCCGGCGCGCGATCGCTTCCAGTTTTGCAAGCTGGATCAGCTGGTCGGGTTCGCCGAAGCGAACGGGATGCGCGTACACGCCGGGCACCTCTCGTGGGACAGCCACAACCCGGCGTGGCTCACCGAGGGCAAGTTCAGCCGCGACGAGCTCATCGCCATCCTGCGCGAGCACATCCAGACGGTGGTCGGTCGCTACCGCGGGCGCGTGCACGTGTGGAACGTCACGAACGAGGTCTTCGACTACAACGACAGCGGCCGCCTCCGCAGCGCGAACACGCTCTGGTCGCGTGGGATCGGCCCGGAGTACATCGATATGGCGTTCCGCTGGGCGCACGAGGCCGACCCGCAGGCGGTGCTGCTGCTGAACGAGCCGGATGCCGAGGGGCTGAACCCGAAGTCGAACGCCGTGTACGAGCTGGTGAAGGCGATGCGCGCGCGCGGTGTGCCGATCTCGGGTGTCGGCATGCAGATGCACTGGGGAGCGCGCCAGCGCGTCTCCGCCGTCTCGACGGCCGCCGATGTCGCCGCGAACATGAAGCGGCTGGGTGACCTCGGCCTCGAGGTGTACATCACCGAAATGGATGTGCCGATCCGCGAGCCGGTGACGCCGGAGAAACTCGCCGCGCAGGCGCAGACCTACCGCGAGATCGTGGGCGTATGCCTCGACGCGGCGAACTGCAAGGCGCTGATCGTGTGGGGCCTGTACGACGGCGACTCGTGGTTCCGGGAGCCCCGCTTCAGGGGCCTGGCGGCGCCCCTGCTCTTCGACGAGGCGTACCGGCCGAAGCCGGCCTATCGGGCGATCGCCGACCTCCTCAACGAGCGGTAGCCACGCATCGCGCGGGGGCCGCCGCTTGCTCAGCATCAGTGACTGGCCGCGCGCCGCGCGCATGCCTCGCGCAGCGCGCTAGAGTACCGAAGACTTCGCGGGCGGTGAGCGACGGGGACGCCTCGCCGCCGGCGCCCGGCGACCACGCACAACGAGGGGGGGACGACGATGGCCGATTCGATCAGCAGGCAGTTCGCGCGATGGGCGGCGCACCTCACGTACGAGGATCTGCCGCCCGCCGTCGTGGACAAGGTGAAGGCGCTCGTGCTGCAGCACCTCGTCGCCGCGACGATGGGCGCGCCGATGCCGCGCGCGAAGGAGATCGTCGAGCTCGTGAAGCGCGAGGAGGGCAAGGCAGACGGCGCCACGATCATCGGCGACGGTGCGAAGGCGACGCGCAACGGCGCGACCATCGCGAACTGCGAGGTGCTGCACGTCTCCGGGCTGTACGACTCGTACCGCATGATCACGCACCCCGGCCCCGTCGTGATCGCGGTGGCGCTGACGAACGCCGAGCTCGAGCACAAGTCCGTGAAGGAGATGATCACCGCGCTCGCCGCCGGCTACGAGTTCGAGTGCCGCCTCGCCAACGACTTCGTCCCGAGCACCTCGGCGCACGGGTACCGGCCCGCCCCGATCTTCTCGACGATGGGCGCGGTGATGGTGGCGGCGAAGCTAATGGGGCTGCACGAGGACGGCATCGTCGCCGCCATCGCGATCGCGACGAGCAGCGCCTCCGGCCTCAACGAGGCGGGGCGCGTCGGCGGTGGCGAGCAGGCGTTGCACGAGCCGAATGCGGCGAAGCAGGGCGTGTGGGCGGCGACGATGGCGCGCACCGGTCACGTGAAGGGCTCGGAGACCTCCATCGAGGGTGACGCGGGGTTCTACAACGCCTACGCCGGCAGCCGCAACGGGAAGCTGTCGTACAACTTCCAGGGGCCGATGCAGACGGACCTCGCGAAGATCACGGCCGGCCTCGGACAGCACTACGAGATGCTGACGGTGATGTTCCGTATGTACTCCACGGCGGGCTTCAACCAGCCGGTGATCGACCTGATCAAGGAGATGCGCGAGCAGCACCACATCGACCGGGCCAAGATCGACCGCGTCACGCTGTTCATGAACTACCTCGAGACGCTCTACCCGAGCCCGGAGTTCCCGCGCGTGCCCGACCCCTCGCAGGCGTACCCCGGCAGCACGCAGTACTTCGCCGCGCACGCCGCCGTGCACGGCGGCTACCCGGTGGTGGGCGGGCGGCGCTACGGCCCGCAGAGCGGCGAGCTGCTCGAGGACCGTGCGGTGCTCGACTTCATGATGCATCACGTGCGCCTCGTCGGCGTGCACGACCAGCCGATGTTCTCGCCAGAGATCACGATCCGCATGCAGGACGGCACGACCTACACCGGCGCGTACCCCTACCAGCGCATGGAGTGGAACTTCGACCAGATCGTCGAGCGGCTGCAGGAGTGCGTGCCGGGCATCCCCGGCGGCCAGGGCCAGCTCGACGCGCTCGTCGAGCTGATGCGCACCGCGGAGACGCTGCCCTCGACGGTGCGGATGCTCGAACTCACCGCCTCGAAGTAGCGCGCGGCCTCGAGACGCGGGCGGGGGCGGCCTCGGCGTTGCATCGCGGCGGCGCGGGTCGCTCGACAAGCTGCGGGGGGCGGCCCACCCCCTGCCCCCTCCCTGCGGGGGGGGGGTGCAGGAATCGGAAGTGATGCGAGGGGGCTGCGCCCCTCGCGCTCCCGGCGGAGGCGTGCGCGGTAGGCGCGCGCCGCGGTGGCGCTCCACCCGGCCCCTCGCTTGCGAGGCAGGCGGAGGGCGGGGCGTGAGGGCGCGCCCACGACTCGGCCCCCCGCCGTCGACACGGCCAGAAGAGACATAACGTCTGGCCCCACCTCGACGCGAGCAGGAGCGGCGCAGCCCGCAAACCGGCCGAAGGCCGCGAAGGCCGCGCGTTAGCGGGCGATGACGGTGACCTCGAGGGCGGGCGGCAGGCCCGCGGGGAACGCCCGCAGCACCGCGGCGTTTGCGGGGGCGTCCCTGGGCAGGGACGCGCCCACGACATAGAGGCGCCACGCGCCGCCGGAGTCCTGGAGCCACGCCGCGGCGCCGCCGGCATCCGCGATCGCCGCGTCGAGGTCCGCGAACGAGCCGCCGTTGAAGGTGGCCGCCGCTGTGCGCCCGGCGGCGAACACCGGCGACGTCACGAAGGTGCCCCGCGCGTTCTGTTCGAGGGGTCGCGTCACGACCTCCCCGGCGCCCGCCGGAGCCTCGGCGGACAGGGACTCCGCAACGCCGCTGACCACGCCCTCCGACACGGCCCCCGGGCCCACCCCCAGCGCGACGAAGCGGTAGTACAGGGTGCGGGTCGGGACGATGGCGAACGCGCCCACGCCGGCGTCGTCCGTCGTTCCCGCCGCGATGGTCGTCCAGCGCATGCGATCCGCGGAGCTCTGCAGCACGATCGGCGCCTCGCGCGCCGCGCTCCCCGTAGAGGTGACGAGGACCGAGCGCCCGCGTGCGGTGGTGAACGCAGTGTGCACGGGCGCGTCGGTCTGCGGCGCCTGCCGGGTCGCGGCGTCCCGGTAGAAGTCGAGCATCCTCGTATCGGCGCGCACGCCCACCTCGACGGCGCCGCTGCGCAGCGTCACGCCCGCGGTCACGATGCCGACCGCGCGGTGGCCGCTGGCGGTCGACTCGAAGATCGGCGCGCCGCCGCGCACCGTGCCCCAGTCGTACACGAGCAGCGAGGGGTCGGAGCCGAGCAGCGGCCGCGGCCTGGCCATCCGCCACTGCGTCCCCCACGTGACGTTCGAGGCGTACCCCGCCGTCTCGAAGCGCCCCAACTCCAGCCGCTGGTCCGACTCGCGGCTGAGCTCGAAGTGCCCCACGGCGGCCCCCAGCACCTCCGTGGGCAAGGTGATGGCGGCGTAGTCGAAGCTGGGGTTGCCCGTCGCGATGTATTCCGGGGCGGCGGCAAAGACGGTCGACACCTGGCGCGCGAACGGGGCGGTCACTCCGTGGACGCCGGGCGTGACCGCGATCGCTCTGGCCCAGCCGCCATCCTCGGCGCTGTAGACGCAGTGCGCGGCGGTCGCCACCGTCCGCGGCCCGACGAGGAACCCGGTGCAGGTGCCGCGCAGCCGAGGGAACGCGACATCGAGGAGCACCACCATCTGGTAAGGCGTGGCGATCTCGTCCGCCGCGCCGGCGGCCGGACGCTGCTCCGCCAGGAGCGGGGCGGCGAGGGCCGCGAGCAGCAGCGCGGCCGCCAGGGCGAGGCGTCGCGCCGTCCTCGACGGGGGGAAGGGGTGACAGCGGTCAGCCCGGCCGCGATCGCGGGCGCGCAAGGCATCGTCGTGCCGCGCTGGCGGCGCGCGAGGAGAACCGCGGCCGCCCCGGTGACCCCGAGCAGCCTCACGTCGCCGCCGCCGAACCCGCCACGCGCCGCCAGCGCCAGCGCGATGCCGACGGCGGCCTCGTCCCTTACAGCGGCAGCGCGGAGGGGCGTTCGCGTACCCTCGACGGACGCGGACGACGGACGCGGAAGAGCCCGCCTTGCGGCGGGCTCTGCGCTCTGCGGCTCGTTGCGCGGTTCGCCGGGCGCTTCGGAGGGCGGCGGCTAGAGGCCCTTGCCGTCCGCGAACCAGTACTCCGGAAGCAGGTACATGTTTGCCGCCGTACCGAACGGCACGGTCGTGGTCCACGGTTTGAAGACCTGCGGCCCGCGCAGACCCTTCCACACGAGGTCGATACCTTCCATGCCGGGGCCGACCGGAATCACGATCATCTGCTCGGTCGAGTAGCGCTGCATGTCGTGCACCGCCGCGACGCGCTCCTCGAAGTTCGTGATGCCCTTGGCCTTCACGATCTTCGCATCGAGCTCCGGGAACTTGTCCCCCACCTGAGACTGCCCGCCGGTGCTGCTCAGGAATCCGCTGTAGTAGTTCACCGGATCGATGTTCGCCCCGCCCGGCGGGAACTGCACCGCCGGCTTGCCGTCGCGCAGGTCGTACTTTGCCTTCGCTGTGAAGTACTTCGGAATGTAGTCGGTCGCGTAGTCGACCGAGATGGAGTTCATCTTCATGCCCGCGTCGCGCATCATCGACTGCAGCACCTCGACCCGGGTGGGCCAGTCCTGTCCGTAGTAGACGCCGGCGTAGACGTTGCCAAACTCCAGCGGCTTCTGCGCGTTGTACCCCGCGGCGTCGAGGAGCTTCTTCGCCTCGGCGATGTTGTGCTGCACGTACGCCGACGACGGACCGAACTTGGCGGTGTCCTTCGGGTCGAGCCAGTACGCCCCGTACCCACCTGCGATCGGAGCGTTCCAGCGCACGGTGAGCTTCACGCCCATCGCGTCGAACTGCTTCTTGTTGTAGACGACCTCCGCCAACTGGTCGCGGTTGATCGCCATCGACAGGGCGTGGCGGACGCGGATATCGTTCCACGGTTGGTTCGGCAGCCACGACATGCCCAGCAGCGGGCTGCGCACGTCGGGATTGCCGATGGCGATCTCCGTGTCCTTCAGGTCCTTCGAGAACTGCGGGATGTTCGGCAGCGCCACGGAGGCCCACTGCAGGTTCTTCGCGCGGAACTGCGTCTCCGTCTGCGCCTGGTCCGGGATGACCTTGATCTGGAGGTCCGCCCAAGGCCGCCCACCGTCGGACAGGTGCCAGTTGGGGTTGCGCTTGTAGTTCAGTTCGACCGATGGCTTGTACGAGTCGAAGAGGTACGGGCCGCTGCCGCGCTGCTCCTTCTGGAAGTCGATCTTGCCGCTCAGGCCCTCCACAGGCATCACCCAGAGGCTGCCGCAGAGCAACGCCAGCACGGTGCTGTCGGAGACCGCCATCTTCACCTGCACGGTGCTCTTGTCGATCGCCGTGATCTTATCGATGGGAGCCAGCTTGTTGACCGCGTTGACGAGGTTCGCGCGGTCGTACGACTCCTTGGCGAAGCGGTTGTACGACGTCACGACATCCTCGGCCGTCACCTGGCGGCCGTTCAGCGGCTCCTTCTGGTCAAACTTCGCCGCCGGGTTCAGTTTGATGTTCAGCGTGAGCGGGTCCACCTGCTCCCACGACTGAGCGAGGTCGCCGATGATCTTCCCGCTCGCCGGCCTGTTCACGCCCGGCTCGAGCGTGAACAGCTTGCTGTAGGCGTTGACGGCGGCCCAAGTCCCGCCCGTCGCGAACGCCAGACGATACGGGTCGAGGCTGTCCGGATCCTTTGGCTGGGGGTACCGCAGCACGCCACCCGGCTTCGGCTTGTCGTCCGCGGGCGCCGCCGGAGCGACCGCCACGGCGGGCCGGCCAGCGTCCGCGGCGGGCTTCTTGCTGCTCGAGGAGCAGCCGACGAGGGCGGCCCCGGCGACGCCGGCGAACCCTGCGCCGGCCGCGGTCAGCGCGCGCCGCCGCGTCATGGATGCGTACAACGGGTTCCTCTGCGATGGTTCCACGAAGGCACTCCTCCACTCACGCCCGCACCCCGGACGGGGCCGCGAGCAGCGACAGGGCGTCAGCATAACAGCCGTCATGGGCACGGCGCCCCGGCGCTCGAGGATGCATCACGCGGACGCGACGGCCGCCGGCCGGCGGCGCCGCGGCCCGATGCCCCGCTCGGGGAGAACCCGCATCAGGGAGAACCCGCGTCCGGGGGAACCCCGAGGCGCGAATCTGACGGGGCTCCGACCATGACGGGGAAGCACTCGTCGCGCCTGCGCCTGCGTGCGCCATCGGAGGTCTCATTGCGTCTCACCATTCGCCTGAAGCTGCTCGGTGGATTCGCGGCTGTCGTCGCGCTGGCGCTCGTGATCAGCGGCGTGAGCTGGCTCGAGGCGTCCGCGCAGGAGGCGCGCACGAGCGACCTCATCGAGCGGCGGTTCGCCGCCCGTACCGTCGCGGCGGCGAACCCGCTGTGGGTGCGCTCCGCGGACGACGATGGCGCCTGCTACCCGCCCGCCGCGGGGGCCGATTGCCGTGCGGTCACGTCCGCGATCATCCCGTTGAAGTGCGCCTCGACCTCACGCTCGAAATCAGCTTGCATCCCGTACACGTCTGTGAACTCGGCAAACGCCTAGCGCCCCCCGTTGCCGAGGTGGTTCACCCCCGGCACCCTGTCTACAGATCGGCATGACTACACGCTCGCGTGAAAAGGGATGCATGCCGTTCCGGGTTGTGCTGTTGCTGTAAAGGTTGCCCACTGAGTCCAGAGCGTGCCGCTCCGGGCTGTTCAGAAGGCGACGGTGCGGATCGGATGGTGTTAGGAATGCACTGCGATCGCCTCTGGATACAGGCCGCGGCGTGCGCTTCCTCGAATGACGGGCCGTAGGCGAGTTCGCTGGTGTCGCGCACCGGCCGCCTGTCGATGGTCGCGACTCGTTCGCCAGGAAGCGGCACGAGTGCGTCCGATGAACACGAGCCAACGCACGCGCTCCGACGCGGCTTCCGCTGCGCGGGCTACCACCATGCCGCCGGCGTTTCGCGCGACCCATTCGCGGAGATATCGAAGAGGCGCCCCGGAAGGGACGTCTCGCTCGTTGTGCGGCGCGCTCGAACAGGCGGCGCCTCAGCCGAGGCAGACCACGCCGGTTTCGGGCGTGAACGAAAACTCGACGCCCGGGTTCTTCTTCCCCTCGGTCTCCCCGATGCGGACGATCCGCGCTTCGACACGCCGGTCGGGGCCGATATCGATCAACCCGACCGTGCCCAGGCGCGTCGACCGGTGGTGCGACAGCGTCGGGCTGCCCGGGTTCATCTGGAGCACACCGCTGCGGTAGTCCAGACGCTCGATGTGCGAGTCGCCCGAGACCATGATATCGAGGGCCTCGTCCTTGTAGTACATCCGCCGCAGTACATCGATCGGGCGGTCCTCTGGCTCGATCGCGTGCGTGATCCCGATGCGCAACCCCTCGACATCGACGAACTGAACCGCCTTCATGCGCCGATCGTTCCAGCCGACGTCGTGGTTGCCGCGCGCGGCGATCACGGGCGCGATCTCCTGAAGCGCATCGAGAATCCCTGGCGCGTGGATATCCCCGCCATGCAGGATGAGGTCGACTCCCTTGAAAGCCGCATGGAGCTCGTCCCAGATCGTCTGTCGGTCATTCGGTTGATGCGTATCCGACAGAACTCCAATGAGCATTGGCTGGCCTTCCGTTTCTACTGTGCATGCATACGGCGCGGGCCGTCTCGCGGGCGCCCGCTCGTCGTGTAGCGGCGCGCGACCCGAGTGTAGTATCGCTCACGACCGCAGGCAGGGCGAGAGCGCCGCTGCCTTCCGCCGGGCCGCGCCACGACAGGCCCTGCACCGGCAGGGCAGTCGCTGGAAGGAGGATGCGTGAACCGCATCGGTTTTGGAACTCACTACGCTGCGGGTGGCAGCCCCCAGGGCGGGTTCACCTCGTCCCACCGTTCGCGCCCGCCTCGTCGTTGGCAGCGCGGTGAGCAGCCGTTGCACCTGACCCTCGAAGGCGCGTCTGCCTCCGCTCGGCGGGCAGGGCGCGGTACCGGGGGACTTGCCGCACGCTGGTACAGTCACGCCGTCTCCAACAAGAGGGGGATTGTCACATGGATGCTCTAGTACTCGGCGGCACCGGTCCTACCGGTCCATTGATCGTGAACGGCCTGCTGGAGCGGGGCTATAACGTCACCATCATGCATGGGGGCTTCCACCACGTGATGTTCGCCGGGCCGGTGGAAGATCTGCACGGCGACGTCCACTTCAAGGAGACCCTGGAGGAGACGCTCGGCAACCGCACTTGGGATCTCATGATCGCCATGTACGGTCGGCTGAGGCTGACCGCGGACGCAGCCGTCGGCAGGACCGACCGCTTCATCGGTGTCGGAGGTGGGGGCGGCAAGGCGCCGGCCAACGACGCGAGCTGGGGCCCGCTCGGACGTCAGTTCGCGCCGCCCGCCGACGAGCGACTCTACTTCGGTGCTTCCGGCGGTTTCGGGGATGGCATTGCCCGCGCCACCCAGCACGTCCTCGATCATCACAACGCCGGTCACTACAGCGCCTCATACATCGGCTACGCGCCGGGGTACGGACCGCGGCAGCCGGGACCGGAGGACTGGAGCGTCGTGCGGCGCATCCTGGACGGCCGGAAGCAGTTCATCATTGCGGACGGCGGCATCAAACTCCACAACCGGATCTACGTCGAGAACGCCGCGCACGCCCTGCTGCTGGCGGTGGACAAGCCGAAGGAGGCCGACGGCAACTTCTTCTCCGTCGGTGAGCTCCCGCGCTACACGATGCGTCAGCGCATCGAGTTGATCGCGAAGACGATGGGAGCGGAGCTCGAACTCGTCGACATGCCCTATCCGCTCGCCTCGCTCGCGCCGGCCTGCAACTACTTCTGGCAGAGCGGGCCCGGACATGCGGCGCGCGACGACTCGAAGATCCGCGAAGTGCTCGGCTTCAAGGAGATCGTGGACCCGGCTGAGGCCCAGATCCGCACGACGAACTGGCTCCTGGAGAACAAGAAGGAGTTTCGCGAAGAGTGGGAAATGCAGATGGCCGACACGTGGGACTACGCGGGGGAGGATGAACTCATCCGGCGCTGGAAGAAAGCGTACGAGGACGTAGCGAGCGTCAAGATCGAGCCGCTGCTCCGCGTACACCGCTACCGCCACCCAAAGGCGCCGAACGAGCCCTGGCAGCGGCCGGAACCCGAGGCCGTAGAACGCTTCGCGGGCCGTCGGGAGATCGACTACTACTAATCGTACTGATCGCGAGCCTCGACACGCGCCGAGGTTCAGGACGCACCCTCACGAGCACAGGCCGTCCCTGTCTCGTGAGGGTGTTGTCAGTGCGGCCTCGGAGCGTCCAACGCTCGAACCTCATGCGCCGCAGGCTGGTCGTGCGCACGATCCCCCGGCCGGGGCCATGGGGAGACTCAGCACCGACGGATTGACTTGCGGACAGGCCTCTCTATTCTGACGCGGGACTCGGTCCGGGTGGGCTGGCCCGGAGTCGAAGAGTGCCGTCATGTACCTCAACCAGTTCGCGTCCGACCTCAAGCCCCTCGACCTCACGCAGGGTGAGGAGTTCGAGAACCTCCTCGCCAGCGCGCGAGACCTCGGCATCGGGGCCGACCCGCGCGTCACGTGCGTCTCGCGGCATCGGGTCGTTAACGGGGTGCGCTTGCACTTCCTCGAGTGGGGCGACCCGGCGGCTCCGCCGATCCTGCTCGTCCACGGCGGCGGCCAGACGGCTCACTCATGGGATCTCGTCAGCCTCGCCCTGGCCTCGCGTTTCCACGTCGTCGCGATGGACATGCGCGGGCATGGCGACAGCGAATGGCCCCGCGACGGGGAGATGGCGACGCGCGCGATCGGCGAGGACATCGCGGCGCTGGCCGCCGACCTGGAGCTCGACCGCCCGGTGATCGCCGGTCACTCGCTCGGCGGCCTCGGGACGATGTTCGCGCTGGTCGCCGATCCGCAGCTCGCCCGGCGCGCCGCATTCGTCGACACCTCGCCGCAGATGGAACCGAACGAGCAAGAGCGCCCACGCGTGGCGCGCGAAGAGGTCACCTTCGACTCGGTCGATGACTTCGTCGACGAGGTGGTGAAGCGCGAAACCGGCCGATCGCGGGAGCACGTCCGGCGCACCGCTCGTTACAACATTATGCAGCGCACGGACGGCAAGTGGGTGCAGAAGCCGTTCCGCAGTCGGACGCAAGCGCCGGTGCGCGCGCCGCTCGCGCAGGTGCGCCAGCTCGAGTTGCCGGTGCTGCTGCTCCACGGCGCGGAGAGCACGAACCTCTCGGCCGACCGTGCGGAGCGCTTCGCTGCCGCCATGCCCGACTGCCAGATCGTGCACGTGCCGGACTGCGGCCACAACGTGCACTCGCAGAACACGCCGGGATTCCTCGCCGCGTTCGTACCCTTCGTGACCGCCTAGAGACACCGCCAGCGGGCGGCCCCCCTCGAAGGCGGGGGCGACCGGGCCTACCGCTACGCGACCCCGGCCCGGGCGCCGGCCGCGACGGCGGCCGGATCGTCTTCGAGGGCACACTTCGCGACCGCGCCGCCGTACGCTCCACCCTCGCCGGCGAGCACCTCGCGGCCTGCGGTACTGATCCCCAGATACCGGAGTCCTATCCGAAGACGACAAGGGATCCACAGATGTGATATTCATGCGATATTGGTGAGAGCGCGGCCTCCAAAGCGTCGCGAACAAGGAGGGAACGGACATGACGGACACCAGCTATTGGACGCAGCTACGATCCCGTGCCGTCACTCGGCGCTCGGTGCTGCGCGGCACCATGGCCGGCGGCGTGGGGCTGGCGGGCGCGGCGCTGATCGGATGCGGCAGCGGCGGGGGCAAGCCCGCCGCGCCAGCGGGCGGCAGTTCCGCGGCAGTGGCGCAGAACACGGCTGAGAAGCCGGTCGTCAGCGACTCCGTCATCGCCATCCAGACGCGTGACGCGACGAGCCTCGACCCCGGGGCCTCGACCGTCTACACCATCGCCGAGCGGGTGGGGCTGGTCTACCCGCGGCTGTTCGCCTCGGTGCTGGAGAACAACACCGACCAGAACTCGAACAAGCTCGCGCTGTCCTACATCACTCAGGCGTGGGAGGCGGCGGGCGGGGGCACGCAGCTCACCTTCAAGATCAAGCAGGGCGTGAAGTACCACAACATCGCCCCGCTGAGCGGCCGCGAGTTCACGTCCGAGGACGTGAAGTTCGCCATCAACCGGTACGCCACGGACCCGAAGAGCCTGTTCAAGGCCTCCTTCAGCGACATCTCAGCAATCGAGACGCCGGACAAGTACACCGTGGTGATGAAGCTGAAGGCGCCGTCGCGGTACATCCTTGCCGCCCTGGCTTCGGAGACGGCGCTGATTACGCCCCCGGAGACGGCGGACAAGTACAAGGAAGTGGCGATCGGCCCGGGCCCGTTCATCCACGAGGAGACTCGACAGGGTGAGAGCGGCACGTTCAAGAAGAACCCGGACTTCATCGACGCCGCGAAGATCTACTACAACCGCTTCCTCTTCAAGGTGATCACGGACGCCGCTGTCCGCAACGCGGCCATGAAGTCCGGCCAGGCGGACTTCATCGTCGGCGGCGGCGGGCTCTCGGCGACGGACATGAAGACCGTCGAGGGCCCGACGATCAAGTCGTACGCGGCGATCGAGCAGAGCGGTTCGGTGGTCAGCTGGAACGGGAAGAACCCGAAGTGGAAGGACTACCGCACCCGGGTGGCCATGTCGAAGGCGTTCGACCGCCAGGCGCAGATCGACCAGACGCTGCAGAAGTCCGGAAAGTGGCAGGGCCCCGTGCCGGTCGACTTCGGCAGGTACGCCATGACGCAGGAGGAGGCCAAGGCGCACAACACCAACAAGTACGACCCGGCCGAGGCGAAGAAGCTGTGGGAAGCGGCCGGCAACCCGGTGGGCTTGCCCGTCGAGTACTACTTCAGCTCGAACGGCACGCTGGACGGCGTGCAGACGGAGCTGATCGCGAAGCAGTGGGAGACCAACCTCGGCATCAAGATCACCCTCAAGACCGAGGACTACGCCGTCTTCCTGCCGAAGAAGAACACGGGCGGCTACCTAGACATGTCGACCAATGGGTACGGCCTGCCGAACTGGATGGACCACCTCTTCTTCGCGTACCTGCCGGGCGGCGCCCGTAACGGGTCGCTCTTCGATAACGCGGAGGTGACCGCGATGCTGAATGACCTGAGGGGGACGCTGGACGACAAGCAGGCGGCGGAGAAGTCGCGCAAGATCCAGATGTTTATCCTGGATAAGCACCTGCCGATCGCCTACCGCCCCAACGGGTATAGCTTCGGCATCTACAGTCCCAAGTTGCGCAACTTCTACCCGGGCAACCACCCGGTCGGCGTCGAGTGGATGCTCGGCTCCTGGAAGGTGAAGTAGCCGCTCGCGCCCGGTGACGGCCCGGTGAGGGATCGCCTTCGGCTCGCGGAGTAGCCGAGACTGCCGGGCAGGGATATCTTGCGGACGCTCCGGCCGTGTTGCGCGCAAGCGCAGACGGCCGGGGCGGATGCCGCCATGTTGATGCACACGACGGCGGCTGGCGTGATCACCACTCGCGCCGAGCACCACGCGGGCCGGGCAACATGACGACACCCGAGAGGGGACCCCGCGATGTTGA
>SHYQ01000039.1 GCA_009692765.1 Dehalococcoidia bacterium
TGGGGCCGCGGCGCTGCCGCTGGCGCACGTTCTGCCGATTTCCGCCGCCGTGAACGCCGCGGGGCGCCTTGCCGTGGGCGGGTGCGACCTGCGCGACCTCGCGGAGCGCTTCGGGACGCCGCTCTACGTCTACGACACCGCCACGCTCCGCGCGCAGCTGCGCGGCTACCGCGAGGCGTTCAGCGCCGCCTACCCGGACAGCGAGTTGGTCTACGCCTCGAAGGCGTTCCTCAACCGGCCGTTCGCGCGCTTCATCGCCTCCGAGGGGTTCGGTTTCGACGCGGTCTCCGGGGGGGAGATCGCCACGCTGGCGGCGGCCGGGGTGGACCTCGGGCGCGTCTATTTCCACGGCAACAACAAGTCCCCCGCCGAGCTGCGGCAGGCGGTGGCTTTGGGCGTCGGGCGCATCGTGATCGACGGTGAGTGGGAGATCGCGGTGCTGGAGGGCATCGCCGCCGATCTCGGGCGCACCCAGCGCGTGCTGGTCCGCGTCTCGCCGGGCATCGACGGCCACACGCACGAGAAGACCACGACCGGCATCCTCGACTCCAAGTTCGGGCTGCCGATCGTCACCGGGGCGGCCGAGCGCGCCGTCCGCGCCGCCGTCGCCGCGCCGCACCTCGACTTCCGCGGACTGCACATGCACCTTGGCTCGCCGATCTTCGAGCTGGAGCCGTACGCGCTGGCGATCGAGGTGCTGGCGCGCTTCATCGACGAGGTCTGCCGCCAGCGTATCGGTGTGGAGGTGCCGGAGTTCTCGCCGGGCGGCGGCTTCGCGGTCGCCTACCGCGACGAGCAGCAGGCCCCCGCCTGCGCCGCGTACGCCGCCGTCATCGCCGGCACGCTGAAGCGCGAGGCGGACGCGCGCGGCTTCGCGCTCCCGCACATCACGCTGGAGCCGGGGCGCAGCATCGTCGCGCGCGCGGGGATGGCGGTGTACACCGTCGGCGCGCGCAAGGAGGTGCCGGGGATCCGCACCTACGTCAGCGTAGACGGCGGCATGGCGGACAACCCCCGCGTCGCGCTCTACGGATCGCAGTACGAGGCCGTGCTCCCGGATCGCCCGCTCGCCCCCGCCGAGGAGACCGTGACGATCGCCGGGAAGTACTGCGAGTCCGGCGACGTGCTGATCAAAGACATCGCGCTGCCTCGACTGCGCGCGGGCGAGCTGCTGGCGATGCCGGCCGCGGGCGCCTACCAGGTGGCGATGGAGTCGAACTACAACCTCGCGCTGCGGCCGGCCGTCCTCATGGTGGAGGACGGCGTCGCGCGCCTGATCCGCCGCCGTCAGACGTTCGCGGATCTGGGTGCGCTGGACGTCGATGAGTAGCGCGATGGGTGGCGCGATGAGCGAGGCACCCACGCCGGGCGCACGGAACGCGTGGGGGCCCAATGCCTGGGGGCTGCGCGGCCACGACGCCGCTGTGGAGGCGCTGCGCCGCGCGATCCGCTCGGGGCACCTCGCGCACGCCTACCTGATCGGCGGGCCGTCGGGTGTCGGCAAGACCGCGCTTGCGCGCCGCCTCGCCGCCACGCTCGTCGCGCCGAGCGCCGCCGACCCGACGGTGCCCGACCTCGACACCCGCGCCGCGCGGCAGATCGAGGCGGGCAGCAGTCCGGACGTGGAGCGCATCGCGATCGGCGGGATGTGCGACGAATCGCAGCACGACCACGCCGGCGACCGTTCGACGCGCATCCGCATCTGCCAGGTGCGCCGCCTCGAGCGCGTCTCCTCGCTCGCCCCGTTTGCCGCGCCGTTCCGCGTGTTCATCATCGACACCGCGGACGACCTGCAGACCGAGGCGGCGCACGCGATCCTGAAGACGCTGGAGGAGCCGCCGCCCAGCGCGCGGTTCATCCTTGTCGCCGCCGACCCCGACGCGCTGCTGCCGACGATCCGCTCGCGCTGCCAGGAGTTCACGCTGCGCCCGCTGCCGCACCACCACCTCGCCGCCGCGCTGCAAGAGGACGCCGCGCTGCCCGCCGCGGAGGCCGCGGCGCTCGCACACCTCGCGCACGGCCGCTACGGCCTCGCGATGCGGATGCACGCCGATCCGACGATGGCCGTGCTGCGCGAGTCGGCCGAGGCGGAGGTGCTGCGCCTCGCCACCGGCAGCCGCAACGAGCGCTTCGACGTCGCCGATCGCCTGGGCAACGCGTGGTACCGCGAGCGCGAGAGCGTGCTGGCGACGATCGACCTGTGGCGCGAGTGGTGGCGCGACGCGCTGCTCGCCGGCGCCGGCGTCGAACGCGGCGTCGAGGGCGCGAGCGCGAACATCGACTGCAACGCCGCTGATGCATTGCGCGCGCTGCGCGCGGTGCAGACGGCACGCGAGCACCTGCTCGCGAACACCAGCGCGCAACTCGCGCTGGAGGTCATGATGCTCGACCTGCCGACACTGCCGCTCAGCATGCTGGGCGCGGCGTCTCTTGAGCACGCTGACGGGACGGAGGATCGCGTCGCGGCGACCGCCGGCGGGTAGTACGCACATCGATGCGATGGCGTGCGCTCGAACCGGCCCCTCTGCCCCGGATCGAAGGGATGGGGGACGCAGCGACGCGGAATGTCTATGGCGGAATCTCTGGCGGAATACGCATGCCACTCATGTTGTCGGTGAACACCAGATCGGTCGAAGACCGCATCGTCGGGATCCGCTTCGGCGAGGCGGGGCCGATCGCCTACTGCTCACCGGGCGCGCTGGACCTGGGCGCGGGCGACTACGTCGTCGTCCGCACGGACCGCGGCGAGCGCCTCGGCTGGGTCGTGCTCGCGCCGGACCAGGTGCTGGGGGCGAACCCCGCGGGGCCGATGCGCGTCGTCGATCGCCTCGCCAGCGAGGCGGACGTCGAGGCCTACCGCACGCAGCAGCAACGCGCCGCCACGGATATCGGCCGCGCGCAGGCAATCGCCGCGCGTCGCGACCAGCGCGTCCGCGTGGCGAGCCTTGCGTACGACCTCGCGGGTGAGGTCGGGGAGCTGACGTTCGTTGCGCGCGAGCAGGAGGAAGGGGAGTGGCTGCGCCGCGAGGCCAGCCGCCAGCTGGGCGTCGACCTGCGCGTGCAGCAGGTGGGCGACCGCGACCGCGCGAAAGCGCTAGGCGGCATCGGCCAGTGCGGACGCGCGCTCTGCTGCTCCTCGTGGCAGGTGGAGTTCCCGGCGATCTCGATCAAGATGGCGAAGGACCAGGGGCTCGCCCCGAACCCCTCGAAGATCTCCGGCGTCTGCGGCCGCCTGCTCTGCTGCCTCTCGTTCGAGATCGACGCCTATCGCGAGATCATCGGCACGCTGCCGAAGGTCGGGAAGCGCATCAGCACGCCGGTCGGCCGCGCGCGCGTGCTCTCGATCAACGCGATCACCGAGGTCGTGCGGATGCGCATCGACGATACGAACGAGGTGGTGGAGATGCCGGCGGCGGCGCTGCGCGAGCAGTACGGTACGGCGGTGCGCCCGGTCGACCTGGAGGATGCCGTCGAGCGCCCGCTCCACGAGCAGGACCGCGACCGCCGCGACAACCTGCTCGCCGTGCTGGAGCCGGTCGCGATGCCCACGGCACCGCGGCGCGCGCCCCCCACGCCGACGACGCGGGAGCGCACCGATCGCCCGCCCCGGGAGCGCCCGCTGCGCGAACGGGACGACGCGCCGGCCCCGGCTGCGCGTCCCGGGATCGCCGACCGGCGTCCCGCGCCCCGTCCCGCCGACGCCGAGGCACTCGGCGCGCCTCGTACCGATCGCCCCCCCCGCCCGGAGCGACCACCGAGCGCCGCCTCGGACGCAACGCCGCCCGGTGAGGGCGGCACGGACGGGCCGCTGCAGCGCCGTCGCCGCCGTGGACGTCGCGGTGGTCGTGGCCGGGGCAGCGAGGGCGGCGAGGGTGGCGCGCCGTCGGGCGGGTCGCCCGCGGCCGAGTAGGCGCGCGCGCGACGGAGTCAGCACCGAGCGGGGAGTCACCCATGGCGACCGATCCGAGCGCGAACCCGAACGCGACCCCGGGAAAGATCGTGGACGCCGCGTGGGTGCGCGCGCACCTCGGCGACCCGGGTGTCGTGTTCCTGCACGTTGGCACCGAGCGCGCGGAGTACGAGGCGGGCCACCTCCCCGGCGCGATCTGGGCGCACGGCTACGACGACTTCACGGTGACGCGCAAGGGCATCCGCGCGCTGGTGCCGTACCGCGACGAGATGGCGGCGAACCTCGGCCGCCTCGGCGTCGACGCGTCGAAGACCGTGGTCTGCGTCGCCTCAGAGAAGTCGATGTGGCCTTACCGCGCCTACTGGGTGCTGCGCTACTACCGCTTCCCGGACGTGCGCGTCGCGGATCGCTCGGTCGCCGCGCTCGCCCGCGCGGGCATCCCGACGACGACCGCGGAGACGCGCGTCACCCCGGCCGCCTGCCACCTTGTCGAGGCCGACGCGAGCGTGATCTCGATGTGGCAGGAGGTGCTCGCGATCGCGCAGGGCAGCGACGACGCGCACATCCTCGACTGCCGCACCGACGGCGAGTTCGTGGGCACGCCGGGGCCGCACCCCGCGCCGCGCTTGGGACGCATCCCGCGCGCGGTGCACCTCAACTGGGAGCTGCTGATGGACGCCGGCGGGCGGTTCCTGCCGCTCGACCAGATGCGATCGCTGTACGCGGCGGCGGGCATCGACGGGTCGAAGCCGGTGTTCCCGTACTGCGGCGGCGGCATCCGCTCCGCCGTCTCGTGGTTCGTGATGTACGAGCTCTTCGGCTGGACGAACGCGCGCAACTACGACGGGTCGTGGGCCGAGTGGGCCTTCCGCACCGAGCTGCCGATCGAGACGGCGGTACGCTCTGACGATTACCAAGATCGGCGACGAACTCCTACGTAATGAGTCCTCCCTCCTAGCTCTACGTGCGACCCTCGCTCCGCTCGCGCCGGATGACCTCAACACGCCGCTCGGCGGCGAGTGGACGATCCAGACTGCACTCGCGCATCGTGCATTCTGGGATTGGCGCCAACGGGTGTCGCTGCTGCGATTCATGGGTGGCGCGGTTCTCGGCGATGGCACACCGCCAGCGGTTGAGGATTCCGATGAGGTGTCGAACGAGGCCGTCGCGATGGTGTCGAGGTCGCTTGACCCAGCCCGAGCCGTATTCATGGTGATCGAGGCTGCGGACGCGGTGAACTTAGCACTCGCGGAGGCGCCCATTGCTTCGATCGAAGAGTTGCTGGCGGGGCCGCACGCATCGATCGTCCGTCGTTGGCTGCACCGCGAAGAGCACATTGAGCAGATCAGGCGCGCTCTTAGGTGACCGACGCGCCGGTTGGTACGCCCTAGCGCGCGTTCGCCGTAGTCGCCACGCCGATCAGGCGCTGCATCTCGGCAAGGTGCTCGTCGAAATGCTCGGCGTGCAACACCACCTGCTGGCGGAGCGAGCGGCGCAGGCCGCGCGCGTAGCCGGGGCGGCCCCACGCCGCGTCCGGCGTGCCGGAGAGTAGCGCCACCGTGTGCCCCACGGCCTCCTCGATGCGGCGCAGGAGATCGATGGCCGGCAGTTCCTCGAGGTCGGTCGCCTCGTAGCCGGAGGGGAAGGGCTTGCGGGCGGGGTCGGTCATCGTCGCCATCTGGTAGATGAAGACCTCGTTCGCCTCTGCGACGAAGGCGACGTGCGCGAGGACGCGTTGCGGCGACCAGCCTTCGGGCGGCGTCTGCTGCATCACTGCGTCCCGCACGCCATCGAGCGCCGCGTGGTAGCGGCCCGGGATCACCGCGAGCGCGTCCACGAGGTCGGCGTACTTCTCGGGCGCACCGGTGACGAAGTCGATGCGCGACACTAGTCGACCTCCAGCAGCAGCTCGATCTCCACCGGCGCGTTGAGCGGCAGCGAGGCGACGCCGAACGCGAGGCGCACGCCGATGCCATGCGCCTCGCCGAAGATGTCGCGGAGCACCTCGCTCGCGCCGTTCACCACCTGCGGGTGGTCGATGAACTCAGGCGCGCAGGCGACGTAGCCGACGGTGCGGATCACGCGCGCCCCCTCGAGGGTGCCGAGCAGCGTGTGCGCGGCGGCCAGTGCGTTGATCGCGGCGATGCGGGCGGACTCCTTCGCCTGCTCGATCGTCACGTCCACGCCCAGGCGGCCGGCGTGCACCACCTTGCCGTCGCGCGTGGGCAACTGCCCGGAGACGTAGACGAGGTCGCGCGTGCGCACCGCGGGGCGGTAGATCGCCAGCGGCTGCGGCACGGGAGGGAGATCGATGCCGAGTTCCTTCAGGCGATCCGCGACGCTGGTGCCGCTCGTGCCGCCGATCTCGCGCGACCCGGTCATAGCGCATCCTCTCCGAGAATCCGTTCGAGGACGCCCGTGAGTTCCTCGTCGCTGTAGAAGTGGATCGTCAGCGTGCCGCGCCCCTTCAGGGTGCGCTTCAGCGCGACCTTCGTGCCGAGGCTGCGCTGGAGCGCCGCCTCGAAGCCCTGCGTTACCGCCGCTGGTTCCCGTTCCGGCTCGACGGCGGCGCGCCGCCGCTTCGGCTTCGCGCCCTCGCGTACCATGCGCTCCGTCTCGCGCACGTTCAACTCGCGCGTGACCACCGTGCGCCATGCGGCGAGGCGTTCCGCCTCGCCCGGCAGCCCGAGGAGCGCGCGGCCGTGGCCCTCGCTGATCTCGCCGTTCATGATCGAGGCGCGCACATCGGCAGGAAGCTCGGTCAGCCGCAGCGTGTTCGCGACGGCGGCGCGCGACCGACCGACGCGCTCCGCGACCTCGCGCTGCGTGAGGCCGAACTCGCCGATCAGGCGCTGGTAGGCGAGCGCCTCTTCGATCGGGTTGAGGTCGGCGCGCTGGACGTTCTCGACGATCGCGATCTCGAGCAGTTCCTGCGGCGTGGTCTGGCGGATCGTGACCGGCACCGTCTCCAGACCCGCCGCCTTCGCCGCGCGCAGGCGGCGCTCGCCCGCGATCAACTGGTAGACGACGCGCCCGTCAACGCCGCGCTCCTCGGCGACGAGCAACGGTTGGATCACGCCGAACTGGCGGATCGAGTCTGCGAGTTCCTGCAGGCGATTCGGATCCATGGTCGTGCGCGGCTGCTGCGGGTTCGGGACCACGTCCCCGATCGGCACCTCGGACGACGGCACGCGCTCGTCGCGCGCCGGCCGATCCGCCTCCGGGATCAGCACTGACAGCCCGCGGCCGAGTCCGCCCTTACGTGCCATGCGTCTGCTCGATGCTGCGGAGGGTGGGCAGGTCGTGGAGGTTGGGCATGGTGGGCAGGCCGTGCCGCTTGTATGCGGCGATCTCGTGCGAGGTCGTGGGGATCGTCGCTACCTCGTGTGGAGTGCTGGGCACGGTGGACACGGCGGTCGGCGTCGCGGTGACCACGGCGGGCACCTGCGGCAGCAGGTCGCGCGCACGCAACGCCGCGATCAGTTCGTCAGCGAGGTCGTCGTAGGCGCGTGCGCCCGCGCTCGTCGGGTCGAAGACGTTGATCGGCTCGCTGTGACTCGGCGCTTCCGCCAGCCGCACCGATCGCGGGATGACGGCGCGGAAGGTGTTGGGGAAGTGGCTGCGCACCTCCGCCTCCACGTCGCGCGACAGGTTGGTGCGCGCGTCGAACATCGTGAGCACGACGCCGCGGATCACCAGTCGTGGGTTGAGGTTTCGCTGCACGAGCTCGATCGTGTGCGCGAGGTGGCTCAGCCCCTCCAGCGCGAAGTACTCGCATTGAACCGGGATGATCACCTCGTCGGCGGCGGCGAGCGCGTTGACGGTCAGTAGCCCGAGCGAGGGCGGGCAGTCGATGAGGATCAGGTCGAAGCGCGGCCGCAGCGCATCGAGCGCGCGCTTCATGCGGAACTCGCGCGCCATCAGCGAGACGAGTTCCACCTCGGCGCCGGCGAGTGCTGGGGTGGTGGGGACGATGCCGAGCCCGGGCGTTGCCGTCTCGCGGATCGCTGCGGCCAGCGGGCGCTCGTCGATGAGCGCCTCGTACAGCCCGCCGCCCGCACCGCCGGCCGCTCCGTCACCCCCGAGGCCCGCATCGTCCGCCGTCGCGCCGACGGCGGAGGTGGCGTTGGCCTGCGGGTCGGCGTCGACGATCAGCACGCGCAGGTGGCGCACGGCGAGCGCGGCCGCGAGCGAGACCGTGGTCGTGGTCTTGCCGACGCCGCCCTTCTGGTTCGCGAGCGCGATCACCACCGTCAAGAGTCATCCCCCCGCGCGCCGTCCTGCTGCGCGCCAGGCCTCACGCCCGCGCGAGCCTCGAGTGCCGCGCGTGTCGGGAGGGGCGCCGCACCGCAGCGCTCGACGCAGGCCGCTGCATAGGCGGCAGCGAGCCGCCCGGCCGCCCCGTCCACCCCAACCCCCGCACGCATCGCGAGTATAAGGGCGGTGGCGAAGACATCGCCGGCGCCGGTGGTGTCGACGACTGCGGCCGGCAGCGCGAGGACGGTGCGGACGCGCGCGCCCGCCGTGGGGCCGAAGCCGGTGCGCGTACGAATCTCCGCCCCGGCCGCGCCGAGCGTCCGCGCCACGCGTCGCGCGCGCCGCCCCAGGGCGTCCCAGTGTCCCGGCGCCCAGCGCGCGGTCTCCTCGGCGGAGAGGCAGATGGTGACCCCCGGTCGGGCGGCGTCGAGCACCGCCGTCTCGGCGCCGGGCGCCCGTTCGGCGACGGCGTCGAGAAACGCGGCGACATCGACGTCGTCGGGGAGCAGCGGGCCGAGGATCACGGTGCCCCACCCCTGCGAGCCCGCGGGCCAGTCCGCGGGGAGGTCGGAGGGATAGAGGCTGCGGTGCGGGCGGACGAGCACACGCTGGGAGCGCACCTCAGCCTCCGCGCGGTGCTCGATCGTCATCGTCTCCGCGGCGGGCACGACGGCGAGCTCATGCCCGACGAATGCGGCGAGGTCGGTGTCGGCACCGACGGCGGCGAGCACGGTAGGCGCGCACGCCCGGGGCGGTCGCGGCCCGCGCGGCGTAGATCACCGCGCCGCCGGGCCGGCGCTCGCCTGTGATGATGTCCTAGGTTACCGTGCCGACGATGAGTACCGCCCCCTGCTGGTCGTGAATCTCCGGCATTCCGGGCTGTCCTCGGCCATGCAGCAGCATCTGACAGCGGCCTCGTCGTCAGCACACCTGCGTACGCGTGCGCACGAGCGCTTACAAGTGCACAGTATCGGGCACGCGCTCGACGTACTCGACCTACCGAACTACTGATCCTCCGGCAGCACCTCGACCTGGCGTCGGTCGCCGGAGCCGACGCTCTCGGTGCGGACGCCCGGCTCCTGTTCCAGCGCGAGGTGGACGATGCGTCGCTCGGAGGCCGGCATCGGCTCCAGCGTGATCACGTCGCCCGTCTCGCGCACCTCCTGCGCGACCTCGTGCGCTAGGTCCACCAGCGTCTGCTCGCGGCGGCGGCGGTAGCCTTCGATGTCGATGCCGTAGACCGGGGCATCCTCGCCGGTGCGCCCGACGATGGTGTTCACCAGGTATTGCAGCGACGACAGCGTCTCGCCGCGGCGGCCGATGAGCAGCCCGAGCTCGTCCGAGGTCTCGTCGTCCTCCCCGTAGACGTCCAGCACCTGCGCCACCAGTCCCAGCCCGTCGCCGGGGGTCTCCGGGTCGCGCGCGCTGATGGCGGTGTGCGTCAGGCCCAGGATGTTCAGCAGGTCGCGGAGCGCGCTGCCGGCGAGGTCCAGTTCGTCCGCGTGGTCGCCCGACGGGCGATCCGGGGCGTCCGCGGGTGCGTCGGGGATGCGGATCTCGTCCCGCGCGGGGACGCTGCCGCCGCGCGGGCGTTCCGCACGGGGGCGGTCGTCGTCGCGCCCGCCCCGCCCGCCCCG
>SHYQ01000040.1 GCA_009692765.1 Dehalococcoidia bacterium
ACGAGGTCGCCGAACCACATGTGCGCCATCTCGTGCAGGATCACCTCGGCGCGGCCCTGGCGCTGCGTGTCCGTGGGCGGGTCGCGGAAGACCATGCGCTCGGAGTGTGTGACGGCGGCAACGTTCTCCATCGCCCCGGCGTTGAACTCGGGCACGAACACCTGGTCGTACTTGCCGAACGGGTAGGGGTAGTCGAAGAACGCGCCGTAGAAGGTCAGCCCCTGCTTCGTCACCGCGAAGAGCTCGTCGCGGTCGACGTGCGGGGCGAGCGACTTGCGGGCGAAGAAGCCGAGGGCGATCCCCTCGTGCGTGTCGCGGAACGCCTCGAACGGCCCGGCGATCAGCGCGAAGAGGTACGTGGAGATGCGCGCGGTGCGGGCGAAGGTCGTTTCGCGGCGGCCGTCCTCGAGCATGCGGTGGACGGACTCGGCGCTGTTGGCGACCAGCACCCACTCGGCG
Organism: Dehalococcoidia bacterium; assembly: GCA_009692765.1. GTDB lineage: Bacteria > Chloroflexota > Dehalococcoidia > UBA2979 > UBA2979 > SHYQ01. The sequence continues at coordinate 460 of SHYQ01000040.1, forward strand.
GGTGCCTTCACGGAGAGCAGGTACTCGGCCTTCACGTCCGGCTGGTCGAAGCCGGGGAAGAGGCGGTGCGCGGAGTACGGCTCGAAGTTGGTGTAGAGGTACTCCTCGCCGTCCTCGGGGTCGATGAACTGGTGGAAGCCGTCGCCGGTGTGGTCGTAGTCGTTCTCGTACACCACGTGCACGGCGTTGTCGGCGGCGAGCGACGCGCCGTTCAGGGTGAGGCGGTACCCCGTCCAGTCGGGCGTGGTCACGGCGACGCCGTTGACCTCCAGCAGCTCGATGCGCTTGCCCGTGAAGTCGAGGAAGAGCGGGCCGCTGCCCGCGTGGCGGAAGGTGACGGTCACGTCGCCGCGGTAGGTGCTCGCGCCGCGCGTGAGATCGAGCGCGATCGCGTACGCCACCTGCGAGACGCGGCCCGCGCGCGCCTCGGCGTCGGTCTGCGTGAGGACGTCACGCCCGGTGCGCGTCGGCGTGGGGGCGGGGGTGGTCATGCGGCCTCGGCCTCTCGCGTGCGTGTGGTTCGGGGCGCGGACATGGTAGCGGACGCCCCTCGCACGGGCGTCCGGGCGCGCTAGGGTGCCGCCTCGCGGGCGGCGCGCGCGGCGCGCTCGCGTCGCGGCGCGACGACGAGGCGCATCACGGCGACGGCGACGAGCGCCGCGGCGATGCCGAACCACGTCAGCGCGTACTCGAGGTGCGGGATGGCGCTGGCGTAGGGGTAGAACCCCTGCGCGAGGAGGGTGTCGGGCCGGCCGTAACCGGTGTCCGACAGTAGGCGGCCCTCGATGACGAACCACGGCAGGATGGGGTAGGGGAGTGTCGCCCCCATGTCCGCCGGCGAGATCTGCGTCCACGTCCCCGCAGCCGTGCGGTTGCCCCGCAGGCCCTCGGCGTAGCGTGCGAGGCCTTCCGCCTGGCCGGGCGTCGACGAACGTTCCTGGCGCACGAGCTCGGCGAGCACGGCGTCGCGGCGGCCGTCGGCGTACCACCCGCGGTTGACGAGGATCGCCGGCCCGCCAGGCGCGAGCAGCAGCGGCACCACGATCTCCTCGCCCTTGGTGGCGAAGCGGGCGCGGTTGGCGAGCACCATCGCGCGCCCGACGTCCCACGTACCGGTCGCCGACACGAGGCGATAGTCCAGCGTGGCGAGCGGGCGCGCAGCCTCGGCGACGGGCACCGGGGCGCCGGCGAGGCGGGCGTTGCGCTCCGCGACCAGGTGGTTGCGCTCGGCGTTGCGCTGGAGCTGCCACACGCCCAGCGCGAGCAGCGTCGCCACTGCGGCCACGAGCAGCGCGGCGAGCACCGGGGTCGGGAGGCGGAAGCGCACGCGGTCACCTCGGGCACCCCTCGGGGAGGGGGCTGCGTCGGAGCCGCAGGGAGGGCTCGGAGCCAGTCTCGGCGGCGGGGCGGCGGCGGGCAAACGGGGGAGCCTGGGGGATCCGGGGGACGCAGCGGGGCCCTTCGTGAAATACAGCCGAAACGCGCCTACGATATCGTCCGCACATTCTTGAGCGGCGCTAGTTTCCGGTCATCGGCCGGCTATCTGGGGGAAGGACAGACGATGGTTTACAGGGCGGAGTACATCTGGATCGACGGCGCGGAGCCCACGCAGCAGTTGCGGTCGAAGACGAAGGTCCTCGACGACGATGACAAGCCGGGCATCTGGGGCTTCGACGGGTCGAGCACGAACCAGGCGACAGGCGAGAACTCCGACTGCGTCCTCAAGCCGGTGGCGACCTTCGCGGACCCGCTCCGCGGCGGTGCGAACATCCTCGTCATGTGCGAGGTGCTGCTGGTCAGCATGAAGCCGCACCCGACGAACAAGCGCGCCCCGCTGGCGACCGTGGCGCGGAAGTATGCGAAGCACGACACCTGGTTCGGCATCGAGCAGGAGTACGTGTTCCTCCAGGACGGGCGGCCGCTGGGCTGGCCCGAGACGGGCTTCCCGGGCCCGCAGTTCCCCTACTACTGCGGTGTCGGCGCGGCCGAGGCCTACGGTCGCGAGATCGTCGAGGCGCACACGGACGCGTGCATCGCGGCCGGCATCAAGATCGCCGGCACCAACGCCGAGGTGATGCCGGGCCAGTGGGAATTCCAGGTCGGCCCGCTGGGCCCGCTGGACGTCTCGGACCAGCTGTGGATGGCGCGCTGGTTGCTGCACCGCATCGCCGAGGACTTCGAGGTCAGTGTGACGCTGGCCGCGAAGCCGGTGCCGGGAGACTGGAACGGCTCGGGCGCGCACACGAACTTCTCCACGAAGGAGACGCGCACCTCGTGGACGGCGATCGAGAAGGCGGCCAAGGCGCTGGGGCCGAAGCACAACCTGCACATCGCGAACTACGGCCACGGCATCGAGCAGCGTCTGACCGGCGCGCATGAGACCGAGTCGTACAAGAACTACTCGTACGGCATCTCGCACCGCGGCGCGTCCGTGCGCATCCCGTGGCAGGTCGCCGTCGACCGCAAGGGATACATCGAGGACCGTCGTCCGAATGCGAACATGGACCCGTACACGGTGGTGCGATTGATCACCGACACGGTCTGCTCCGCCCTGGAGAAGTAGGCGCTCGATCCCCCGCGCGCAACGAGAGGGGCGGCCACGGGGCCGCCCCTCTCGTTGCGCGCGGGGGATCGAGGTGCTCGTGCTCGGGGGCGCCTCGCCGGCGCAGCCGCGCAGCCGCGGTGCCGCGCGTGCTCATCCCGTCTGGCGCGCGCCTGCCGCGCACGCCTCCGCCGGGAGCGCGAGGGGCGCAGCCCCCTCGCATCCCTTTCCCTTTCTGAACTCCCTTCCCGCGCAGGGAAGGGGGCAGGGGGATGGGCCGCCCCGCTCAGTCCTCGGCGCTCGCCGCCTCCTGCTACCCGCCCGAGATCACCAACGGCACGTGCATCTCGGCGGCGCTGAGGCCCGAGTGGTGTGACCGCTGCGCGAGGTAGCGCTCGCGCCCCGGCGCGCCTGTGTAGCGCAGCACCTCGCCGCCGAGGGCGATGCTCACGTAGTCGCCGACGCGGCGGTGCGTCTCCTCGGTCAGCGCGTCGGGGCCCAGCAGGCCCTCCGCCTCCGCCTCGGCGACCGTGATCAGCAGGAACCACGCGCCGAAGCGCGCCGCGAACGCCGCCTCGAACGCCGCGCCCTGGCCCGGGCGGACGTGCCAGAACAGCGTGCGCACGTCGCCCGAGGGGGGGCAGCGCAGCAGCGGCAGCAGCGCGTCGTCCGCCGTCACCTCCAGGTGGCGCGCACCGCTCACCGCGCGGTGGCCGTGGTCCGCGGAGACGACGATGCGCGTGCTCGCCACGCTGCGCTCGCCGCGCGCGAGTGTCTCCGCGAGCCCCTCGAGCGCGCGGTCGAGGTCCTCGAGGGCGCGATGCACCCGCGCGTCGTTCGGGCCGAACTCGTGCGCGAGGGCGTCGGGGACCGCGGTGTACCAGAACGTGTAGGTCGGGCCGGCCGCGCGCGCGATCCGCTCGGCGACGCGGGCCGCGGCCTCCTCGTGCGTCGCGTACGGGAGGCGCGGGGCGCCGCCGGCCATATAGCGCGTGAACGGCGACGCGGCGATCGCGGCCGGCATCACCAGCGCGGCGTCGCGCGTCATGCGCGGGATCCACGGCTCGGCGGGGCACAGCTCGCGCATCGTGACGCCGAGGTCCTCGAGGGAGACCTCGTCGGTGGCGCGGGTGTGGTGGAACACCGTGACGGGCGCGTTCAGCGCTGGCAGGTGCGTCCACCACCCGGTGATCGCGTGGCGCGCGGGGTACTCCCCTGTGGCGATCGAGGCCATCGCGACCGGTGTCGTCGAGGGGTACGGCGCGAGGATGACGCGCCGCGTGTTGCGGCACAGCCACGCGCCTCGAGGCATCGCGTGTAGCAGGTCGACGCCGAGGCCGTCGGCGATCACGAACACGACGTGCTCCGCGGGCGCGAGCCGGTCTGCCGTCTCTCGCGCCGCGTCACTGAGCGCGATGCCGGTGGCGCCGCACACGTGCGCGATCGCGCGCACCACATCGACGAGCGTCATCGCGCCGGCGTAGGGGCGGACGAACTCGCCGGCGTCGAAGCCGTCGAGGAGACGCTGGAGGTCAGACATCGGCCCCGGCCGTCCTGCACCGCGGTGGTCGAGGGCACTCTATACCGGTGAGGTCCGCGGGGTCTCGACGCCTCGCCCGGGCGTCCTCGGCGCTACGGGTAGCGGTAGGTGCGCAGGCCCTCGACGGCGCGCCAGACGACGATCGAGACGAGCAGCGCGACGGCGCCGCCGATCTGCATCGTCGCCGCGGCGCCGATGCCGGCGGCGAGGAAGCCGACCCAGAGGGTGCCGGCGTTGTTCGCCGTCGTCGCCACCAGCGAGCCGAGGCTCAACGTGCGGCCGAGCATCTGGTCCGGCGTGGTGAGCTGCATCATCGTCTGCCGCGTCACCATGCTGATCGCGTCCGTCGCGCCCATGCTGAAGATGATGATGCCGCCCAGCAGCAGCGAGGTCACGGAGCCGAAGAGGAACACGGAGATGCAGAATGCGAACGTGGCCCACACGACCAGCATCCCCTTCGCGCGGAAGCGTGCCGTGAACAGCACGACCAGCGCCCCGGCCACCGCCCCGGCCGAGTTCACCGAGGTCAGCAGGCCGACCGCGGCCGGGCCCGCGCCGAAGAGGCCGCTGGCGAGCGCCGGGAGCAGCTGCCGGTAGAACGTCGGCACGGTCATGCCGACGTCAAGCCAGAAGAGGCCGGGCAGCACGCCGTGACCGCGCACGTACTGGAAGCCCTCGATCACCCGCCGGGGCATGCTCCCGGAGGTATCGAGGTTGGGCGCGCGGCCCTCGGCCTGGATCATCAGCGGCAGGATCGCCGCCGGGACCGCCGTCACCGCGGACATTACCCACGCGGGGTTGAGGCCCCAGCGCGCGACGATCCACGCGAACGTGAGCGGCGCGATGATCGAGCCGACCTGTTGCGTCAGCGTGTTCGCGGTGATCGCGTGCATCAGGTGCGTCCGAGGCACCACGCGCGCGGTGATCGCGGCGCGCGCCGGCTGCCCGATCACGGAGGTGATGCTCAGCACCGCCGTGGAGGCGTAGATGTGCCACGGCACTAGGTGGTGCGACACCGCCAGCGCGGCGAGCACGCCCAGCACGATCGCGGTGAACCCCTGCGTCCACGCCATCAGCTTCTTGCGGTCGAGCGTGTCCGCCAGCGTGCCGCCGTAGAGCAATCCCGGCACCTGCACGATGAGCTGCACGCCACCGACGAGGCCCAGCTGGGCGGCGGAGTGCGTCTCCTCGAACAGCCAGACCAGCGGCACCAGCGTGAGCAGCTGGTTGGTGAACATCGCGCAGAGGGAGCCGAGCCAGAAGAGGCGGTAGTCCGAAAAGGTGAACGGGGCCCACGGCGGGATGCGATGAGCGTAGGCGTCGGCCGCCGCGCCCTCGACGAGCTCGGGAGCGGGCTCGGCGGGTGCTTCGGCGGGTCGAGGACCGTCGGGCGGGGGGTCAGCGGGCGAGCTGGTCACGCAGCGCCTCTACGGTGGTCGCAGGCAGCTCGCACACCATCTCCTCGCACAGGTAGGCCGCCGCGCCGTCCGGCACGCCGCGCCCCTCCAGGACCGGCAACCCCGCACCACGGGCGGCAGGAGCGACCAGCGTAGTCGGTAGGAAGTGGAGCGCCACCTCCCGCTCGAAGGGGGCGCGCGCCGCCGCTGCGCCCACGATCGCCAGCTCCCGTCGCGGCGCGAGCGCAACCTCGAGGGCCTGGAGCGTCGTCGCGAAGCCGGTGGGGGCGCGCGGGAGCTGCTCGGCGACGAGGGCGACCACCTCGCGGCCCAGCGCCTCCCACTCCGCGCGGCCGGTGTAGCGCCCCAGCCACGTCGCCAGCAGCGCCAGCGCGCCGTTGCCGCTGGGGGTGGGGGCATCGAAGAACGGTTTCTGCCGCAGCGGCAGCGCCTCGCCGTCGCTAGGGGCCTCGAAGAAGCCGCCGCCCTCGGGGTCGTGGAAGCGCGCGATCGCCACCTCGAGGAGCGCGCCCGCCCACTCGAGGTGCGCGAGGTCGCCGGTCGCGCGGTAGAGGTCGAGCAGCCCGAGGCCGAGCATCGCGTAGTCGTCCACGAGGCCGTCGATGTGCGCGCGGCCGTCGCCGTACGCGTGCAGCAGGCGTGCGCCGTCCCACATCGACGCGCGCAGGAAGGCGGCGCAGCCGACGGCCGCCTCGCGGTAGCGTGCGTCGCCGAGGATGCGCGCGGCCTCGGCGAAGGCGGCCAGCGCGAGGCCGTTCCACGAGGTGAGCACCTTGTCGTCGCGCGACGGGTGCACGCGCTCCTCGCGCGCGGCGAACAGCTGCGCGCGCATCTCGTCGACGCGCACCGTCACGTCCTCGAGCGCCACCCCGACGTTGGGAGCGACGACCTCCAGCGGGTAGGGGCGGCTGAGGACGTTGCGCCCGGTGAGCTCGGGGTGGTGCGGGTCGGTGAAGTTGCCCTCGAGCGTCACGTCGAAGACCGCGCGGAGACGCGCGCCGTCGGCGGGGCCGAGGACTGCGTCGATCTCCTCGACGGTCCAGAGGAAGAACTTGCCCTCGATGCCCTCGCTGTCGGCGTCCTGCGCGGCGTGGAAGCCCCCCGCCGGGTCGCGCATCTCGCGCAGCAGGTAGTCGAGCGTCTCGCGCGCGACGCGCTCGAACAGCGGCTCGCGCGTGACCTGATACGCGTGCAGGTAGAGCCGCGCGAGCAGCGCGTTGTCGTAGAGCATCTTCTCGAAGTGCGGCACCAGCCACTGCGCGTCCACCGCGTAGCGCGCGAACCCACCGCCCAGGTGGTCGTAGATACCCCCGGCAGCCATGCGCCGCAGGGTGTGCGTGACCATCTCGAGGATCGCGCCGCGCTCGTCGGCCGCGGCATGCGTCTGGTACGTCAGCAGGAACTCGAGGGTGGAGACCGGCGGGAACTTCGGCGCGCCGCCGAAGCCGCCCGCGTCGTGGTCGTACATGCCCGTGAGCGCCTCGACGACGCGCGCGGAGATCTCGAGGTCGAGCGCGCCCGCGTCGCCTCCTCCGGTCGTGTGCGCGGTCGCCGCGCGCATGCGCGCGGTGATCGTCGCGGCGGACTCCAGCACGCGCGCGCGGTCACCCGCCCACGCCGTCGTGACGCTCTCGAGCACCCGCGGCAGGCCGGGCATCCCGCGGCCGTCCTCGGGCGGGAAGTACGTCCCCGCGTAGAACGGCTCGCGGTCCGGCGTCAGGAACACGGTCATCGGCCAGCCGCCGTGCCCGGTGAGCGCCTGCGTGAACGCCATGTAGACCGAGTCGACGTCCGGGCGCTCCTCGCGGTCGACCTTGATGTTCACGAAGCCGGCGTTCATGCGCGCCGCGATGTCCGGGTCCTCGAAGGACTCATGCGCCATCACGTGGCACCAGTGGCAGGTGGAGTAGCCGACCGAGAGGAAGATCGGCTTGCCCTCCGCGCGGGCGCGGGCGAAGGCCTCGTCGCCCCAGGGGTACCAGTCGACGGGGTTGTCGGCGTGCTGGCGGAGGTACGGGCTGGTCTCGTGCGCGAGGCGGTTCATCGAGATCCGTTCTGCGAGATCGGCAGGGTACCATCGAGGCTCCCCCGCGCCCATCGCGCGCCCGGGTCGGGTGCGCGGTCCGCGCCGCCCGCACCTCGAGGAGCCACGTGGCCGACGTCAGCATCCGCTCCGCGACGCCCGCCGATGCCTCGACGATCGTCGAGTTCGTACGCGGCCTCGCGACGTTCGAGCACGAGCCGCTGGAGCACGTGCGGCTGACGGTGGCAGACGTGCTGCGCGACGGCTTTCCTGCGGGAGCGGGAGCGCGCCCGCTGTTCGAGGTGCTGATCGCCGAGCGCGCCCGCACGCCGCTGGGCTTCGCGTTGTTCTTCCCGCACTACTCCACGTGGGAGGGGGCCGCCGCGCTGTACATCGAGGACCTGTTCGTCGTCGAGGCGGCACGGCGCGAGGGCGTGGGCCGCGCGCTGGTCGCCGCCGTCGCGCGCGTCGCGCGCGAGCGCGGCCACCCGCGCGTCGACCTGGCGGTGCTCGACTGGAACCCGGCGCGCGCGTTCTACGCGCGGCTCGGCTTCGCGCACCAGCCGGAGTGGCTCGCCTACCGCGTGGAGGGCGCCTCGCTCGCGGCGCTCGCCGAGGCCGCGCCGGCCATCGAGGGTTAGCGTCACCCCCGGCCCCTCTCCACCTGCGTGGAGAGGGGGGGCTGAGGGGAAGCGTTGGACCAGCCCCCTAACGCTCCCCTCCGTCTCCCCCCTACGCACCGGCGGAGAGGGGTCGGGGGTGAGGCGTCAGCGCGCGGGTTGTGTGGCGGCCGGCGGTGCCTCGTCGAGGGGCGGGTGGGCGTGGAACTGCCACAGCAGCAGCAGGTCGTAGGTGATCTTGATCACGCCGGCGACGATCAGCGACCAGCCGAAGTCGGACGCGTTCATCAGCGCCCCCGCGAGCAGCGGCGCGCCCGCGGCGGCGAGGCTGCGCGGGACATTCGTCACGCTCGCGGCGGCGGCACGCTCCTCGGGCGGGACGACCGCCATCACGTAGGCCTGGCGGGCCGGCTGGTCCATCGAGCCGAGCAGCATGCGGATCAGGAGCCAGAACACCGCGATCGGCGCGGTCGGCGAGAGCGCCGCGAGGATGTACGCAGCGTTCGAGGGGATGTGCGTCCACACCATCGTGTTCACGAGCCCGATGCGGCCGGCGAGGCGGGCCGACGCGATCTGCGAGACGGCGCCCAGCAGCCCGCCCACGAAGAAGACCGCGCCCGCCGTCGCGACGTCGAGGTCGAAGCGACGGAAGAGCCACACGATCAGCAGCGTCTGCACGGCGAAGCCGCCGCCGAAGGAGTCCATGCTGAACAGCGCAGTCAGCCGCAGCACGATGCCGCGCGACTGGCGCAGTGGCGCACCGCGGGCCGGAGCGCCGGGCGTGCCGTCCATGGCGAGCCCGAGGTAGACGAGCACGAGCGCGCCCGCCACCACCGCGTACGCGAGGAACGACACGCGCTGCACCTCGACGAGGCGCCAGCCGACCGCGGCGGCGACCGCCACCGGCACGCCCGCCGCCAGCGCGCCGAGCGCCGAGGCGAACTGGCCGCCGAGGTTGTAGCGCGCGAAGAGCGCCGTGCGGTCTCTCGCCTCGACGGTCTCGCTGAGCAGCGACTGCTCCGTCGGGAGGAAGACGCTGACGTCGCCGCCCGAGGGGTTGAGCGTGCCGATCACGGCGACGGCGAGGAGCACCCAGAAGCTCGTCGCCAGCATGAACCCGACGCC
>SHYQ01000041.1 GCA_009692765.1 Dehalococcoidia bacterium
GTGACGAAGGTGCACCTCGAGACGCGCAAGGCCGCGCGCGACGGGTTCGACGTGCTGCTGGTGGGCCACGCCGGTCACGACGAGGTGGAGGGCACGCGCGGCGAGGCGCCGGAGCGCGCACGCGTGGTCGACACGCCGGCGGACGTGCAGGCGCTGGTCCCCAGCGAGCGCCCGATCTTCGTCGTGACGCAGACGACGCTGTCGGTGGACGACACGGCGGAGACGATCGACGCGATCCGCGCGCGCTACCCCGGCGCCGAGGTGCGCAACGACATCTGCTACGCGACGACGAACCGCCAGGCGGCGGTGAAGGTGATCGCGGAGCGCGCCGACGTGGTGATCGTGGTCGGCTCCCGCAACTCCTCGAACTCCGTGCGGCTGCGCGAGGTGGCGGCGATGACGGGCACACCCGCCTACCGCGTCGACGGCATCGAGGAGATCGACCCCGCGTGGTATGCGGGCGCGGGCATCGTCGGCCTCACCGCCGGGGCTTCCGTGCCGGACGCGCTGCTCGATCCGATCATCGATGACCTGCGCGCGCGCGGCGTAACGCGCGTGGAGCCGGTGATCGTCGCCGAGGAGACGGTGGAGTTCCGCATGCCGGACGAGCTCTCGGTCTAGCGCGTAGCGCTGCCCGTTGGTGGGGGCGGCACGAGGTGCCCTCCGCCACACCTCGTCGCTGCGCGGGGTGTCGAGGCGCCCTCGATCAGTGGACACGTAGCCCACGCCGCGCATCGTGGTCACCACGTCCGGCGCGCCCGCCTTCGCCAGCTTCGAACGCAACCGCGACACGTGGGCCTCGACGAAGTTGCGCGAGCCGAAGGTCTCGTAGCCCCAGATCCGCGTGGACAGCTCGTCCGGCGGGACCACCTCGTTGCGACGCTCCAGCAGCAGGCGCAGGATCGCGAACTCCTTGGGCGTGAGCGGCACGTCCTCGTCGCCGACGCGCACCGTGTGCTGGCGCAGATGCATCACCAGCTTCCCCGGCCCCACGAGGCGGCCGTCGAGGGCGGGCGCGATGCTTCGACGCCGCATCACCGCGCGCATGCGACACGCCAACTCGATGATCTCGACGGGCTTCACGAGGTAGTCGTCACAGCCGAGGTCGAAGCCGGCGACTCGCTCCGCGAGGCTGCTCGCCGCGCTCACGATGATCACCGGGATGTCGCTGCGCGCGCGCAACTGGCGCAACGTCTCGAGCCCGGAGATCCCCGGCAGCGTCAGGTCGAGGAGCACGAGGTCGAATCTGTTCCCCTCCAGCGCCGCGAGCGCGGCCTCGCCCGACGCGGCGGTGACGACGCTGTGGCCGTCGATCTCGAGCGCGGCTGGGAGAGCGTCGCGGACAACCAGGTCGTCGTCCACCAGCAGGATGCAGGTGCGGTCGGCATCCGCCCGACCGTGATCACGCACGTGCACGACCACGGACGGACGGAGGTCGACTCGGGGGGGAAGTAGTCATCGCGCAGGCCCTCCATGGCTTTGCGGTCCGACAGCTTGCATCGGCAGATCGCCCGTCAGGGTGCGGCCGCCTCCGCGGACACTGACCCGCCCGGCCGAGGAGGAGCCCCCGGCAGACGAAAACTAACGTAGGGCATACAAACCGGCAGGCAGATGACAGACGCATGAGGATTCCGTGAGGAACCCGTCAGACACCCACCCGCGCGATGCCGGGCAACACGTTTGTGGATCATACGCATCTATGGACACCCGCGAACGAAATAATCGACGGGGTTTCGTCAGGCTTCGCACGCCCGCGTCACGAGGGCGGCGTACGCCTCCGCGAGGTCGGTCGCGAGGCGGGGGACGCGTCCCGGCGCCCGCCACGCGAGCAGCGCGCTGGCGGGCGGGCCGCCTGCCAGCGACGCCGCCGCCACGATGCCGCTGACGCTGCTCGTCAGCAGGATCGCCTCGGCGGCGGAGAGGTCCTCGGGCGTCAGGCTGCGCTCCTCGGCGCGGGCACCGAGGTCGATAGATAACTCTAGCACGTCCGCGCGCGTGATGCCGGGCAGCGCCCCGTCCGCCAGCGGCGGCGTGACCAGCTGCCCGCCGAGGATAGCGAAGATGTTGGCGGTGGCCGCCTCCACGATGTGGCCCGCGTGGTTCAGCAGCACGGCGTCGTCGGCGCCGGCCGCGCGGGCCTCGGCGCGGGCGAGCAGGTAGGGGAGGAACTGCGCGGTCTTCGCCGCGCGCAGCGGTCGCGCGGCGTCGATGCGCGTGCTCGCGATGCGCAGGTTCCGCGCGAGCGGCGCCGGGGGCAGCACGTCGACCGTGACGATCACGAAGGGCGCGCTCGTGGCGGCGAGGTCGGGCGCGCCGCCGCGGCCCGCGGTCACGGTAAGGCGCACGCTCGCGTTGAGCATCCAGTTCGCCGCCAGCGTCGACTCGACGGCGGAGGCGAGGTCGTGCACGTCGGGGGGCGTAACGCCCATCCCGCGCAGCCCCTCGGTCAGCCGCGCGAGGTGCTCCTCCATGTGGAACACGATGCCGTTGAGCGCGAGCATGGTCTCGAAGCACGCCGCGCCGTAGCGCACGGCGAAGTCGTCGACGGAGACGCGCGCCTCCGCGCGCGGCACGATCGTGCCGTCCAGCCAGACGAGGTCGGTCACGAGGCCGACGCCGCCGCGAGCGACGCCGTCCCCTCGATGACCGGGGCCTCGTCCGGCAGCGTGACGCCCAAGGCGCGCGCCATCCCGCGCGCCTTGTCCAGCGTCTCGGCGTACTCGGCCTCCGCGTCGGAGTCGTGGACGATCGCGCCGCCGACGTGCACGTACGCGACGCCGTCCGCCAGCGTGATCGTGCGGATGGCGATGTTCAGATCCACGCGCCCGTGTGCGGAGACATACCCGATCGCACCGGTGTAGACGCCGCGCACGGTCGGCTCCAGCTCGTCGATGATCTCCAGCGCGCGGATCTTCGGCGCGCCGGAGATCGAGCCGCCGGGGAACGTCGCGCGCAGCAGCGCCTCGAGGCCCACGCCGCCTCGACGCCGCCCCGTCACCGTGGAGGTGAGGTGGTGCACCTGCGCGTAGGACTCGAGCGCGGCGAACGCGGGCACGCGCACGCTGCCGGCCACCGCGACGCGGCCGAGGTCGTTGCGTTCGAGGTCGACGATCATCAGATGCTCGGCGCGGTCCTTCACGCTGCCGCGCAGCGCGGCGGCGAGCGCCGCGTCCTGCGCGGGCGTCTCACCGCGCGGGCGCGTGCCCTTGATCGGGCGCGTCTCTAGGGCGTCGCCGTCCGCCAGCAGGAACCGCTCCGGCGAGGACGACAGCACCTGCACGCCACCGGAGGCGCGCTGATCGAGGTACGCCGCGAAGGGCGCGGGGCTGACCGCGCGCAGCCGGCGGTACACCGCGAAGCCGTCGAGCGCCGTCGGTGCGGAGAAGCGCTGCGACAGGTTCACCTGGTAGATGTCCCCCGCCTCGATGTAGCGGCGCGCGCGCGCGACCGCGTCGAGGTAGGCGCGCGGGGTCATGTTGGAGCGCAACACGCCCGCGCGGACCTCAGCGGCGGGCGTGTCCTCGGCGGAGACGGGGGCGAGTCGCTCGCCCAGCCGGAGGCGCAGCGCCGCGACGGCCGCGGCGCGGCCGGCCAGCCAGCCGAGGCCGCGCGCGCCGTCCCACACGAGCGCGGCGTCGTACCAGCCGAAGGCGAGGTCGGGCGCGCCGACGTCGTCGCGCGTGGTCGCGGGCAGCCGCTCGACCTCGCGGCCGAGCTCGAAGCCGAGGTAGCCGATCGCGCCGCCGAGGAAGGGCAGCGCGCCCTCTCCCTCCGCCGGGGCGGCCGCCGGCTCCGGCCGCGGTTCCGCCTCGACGGCGCGGGCGAACGCCGCGAGCGCGCTGGGCGCATCCGCCAGCACCCGATGACGCCCCGTCGCGTCGTGCAGGAGGACCGCGCCGCCACGCGCGGTCAGCGTCCAGCGCGGGTCGCTCGCGACGATCGACCAGCGGCCGCGCGCGTGGTCGGGCAGCGCGGAGTCGAGCCACGCGAGGCCGGGGCGGCCGCGCAGCACGGCGGCGGCGTCCTCGGGCGTGCCGCCGTGCCAGGGCTGGACCACGGGCCGCCATGCGGCCGCGACCGCGGGATCGATGGCCGGCTGCGGGAGGTTCATCGAGGCCGATTGTAGTTGCAGCCGCCGGGTGACGCGCCACGCCGCCGCGCCTACGCTGTCGCGATGAACCGCCCGTTCGCGATCGACCGAGGCGCGCTGCGACGCCTCGCGCAGGCGGGCACGGTGGTGCTCGCGCTGGCGATCCTCTACGCCACGCTCGCGCCGAACGCGGACCGGCCGCGCTGGCTCCCGGACGGCGCCGCGCACGCGCTGCTCTTCATGAGCCTCGGCGTGCCCTCCGCGCTGTGGTACGCGACGAGCGACGGGGTGCGGCGCTCGCCGCGGCGGCTGCTGGCGATGGCGATCCTCGCGCTGTGGTTGTTCGGCGGGCTGACCGAGGTGGCGCAGGGCCAGGTCGGCCGCGACCCGGCGCTGTCGGACTGGTTCTTCGACGTCGTGGGGGCGGTCGCGGGCTTCGTCGGCGGCGGGCTGCTGTGGCGGAGCGTCCTCGGCGGGCTGGCGAGGTAGCGCGGAACTTCGAGGTGCTGCGCGGGGCGCCCCACCCCCTGCCCCCTCCCTGCGCGGGAGGGGGTGAAGAAGTCAGAAGAGATGCGAGGGGGCTGCGCCCCTCGCGCTCCCGGCGGAACGGCGCGCGGTAGGCGCGCCTCGGAAGGGAGCCATGCGCGTCCGAGCGCTGAGCCGTGGGGTCTGAAGCCCCCTTCCCTCCGGGAAGGGGGTGGGGGGATGGTCCCCCGCCGTGCCTCGAGGCCCGCAGCCCGCGCGGCCGCTACGCGCGACGCGCGTCCACCGTCGCGTCCGAGCGGACGTCCGCGTACACACGCATCCCGTAGTCGTTGTACCGCCGGTCGGGCGCGAGGGAGGAACGCGCGGCGATGCGCGCGACCTTCACGCGGTGCCGCCACGATCCCCCGCGTGAGGCGCGCCGGTCGCGCTCCTCGGTCGGCCCGCGGGGATCCTCGACAACGCCGGCGGCGGGCGCGACCTCGAGGGCGTAGCCGGCGGCGTCGTACCAGTCGCTGCACCACTCGTGGACGTTGTCGGCCATGTGGTAGAGGCCGTAGCCGTTCGGCGCGGAGGTGCCCACCGGGTGCGGCCGGTCCGCGCCCAGCGCGCCGAGGCCGTGCACGCCCTCGGTCCACGGCGCGTCGCCCCACGGATACGCAACGCCCTCCACGCCGCCGCGCGCGGCGTACTCGCGCTCCGCCTCCGTCGGGAGGCGGCAGGCGCGCCCCGTCATCTGAGACACCCACGCGCAGTAGTCGACCGCGTCGAACCACGAGACGCCGACGACTGGACAGTCCGGGGCGGTGAACCGCGGGTCGTCCCAGCTCCCCGGCGGCGCGTGACCGTTGGCGTCGAGGAAGCGCGCGTACTCGAGGTTGGTGACGGGTACCAGCGCGACGGCGAACGGTCGCACGCGGACGAGGCGCGCGGGGCGCTCGTCCGGGCGGCCGGGCGCGCCCTCGGCGGCGCCCATCGCGAAGACGCCGCCCGGCAGCTCCACGAAGGGGGTGGCGGCCGGCCCCTCGCGCAGCAGCCGCGCGATCCGGGCGTCCGTGGAGGTCTCGACCATGGCCTGATGCTACCGCCGCGCCGGGCGTGGCCGCACCCGGAAATTGCGCCCACCCGGCCTCCGACTATGATCCGGGGTGCTTGTGCCTTCTTGCACGAGCGCCCCCTCGCCGCGCGCGAGGACCATGGGGAGGCCACGTGCCGATCGAGATCCCCGATGTCGTCATCGACCGCCTGCCGCTCTACTACCGTCTCCTGACCCGCCTCGAGGCCGAGGGCCGCGGGGTGATCTCCTCGCACGAGCTTGGCGGGGAGCTGGGCGTGACGCCGGCGCAGATCCGCAAGGACCTCTCCTACTTCGGGCGCTTCGGGAAGCAGGGCCGCGGCTACTCCGTGCAGCGCCTCGCGCAGGAGCTGCGGCTGATCCTCGGCCTCAACCGGCGCTGGCGCGTGGTGGTGGTGGGCATCGGCCGGCTGGGCCGGGCGATCTCCTCCTACCCCGGGTTCGAGGGCCAGGGCTTCGACATCGTCGGGCGCTACGACGCGAACCCGGCGGTGGCGGGCACGTCGATCGACGGCCAGGAGATCCGCGACGCGCGCCACCTCGAGGCGGACCTGAGCGCCGCACCGGCGGACATCGGCATCGTCGCGGTGCCCGCGGAGTACGCGCAGGATGTCGTCGACACGTTGGTGCGCGGCGGCGTGCGCGCCATCCTCAACTACACCCCGGCGCGGGTGCAGGTCACCGCGAATGTCGAGCTGAAGCACATCAACCCGGTGGTGTTCTTGCAGAGCATGACGTACCACCTGAAGCTGACCGCACGCAGCCGCGCCTGACGCGCGTCGACGTGATCGCGGCAGCCAACCTCGAGGACTGACGGGGCGGCCCATCCCCCTGCCCCCTTCCCTGCGCGGGAGCCGGAACCCTCACCCCCAACCCCTCCCCCGCTTCGCAGGAGAGGGGAGCCAGAAATCAGCAGGTGATGCGAGGGGGTTGCGCCCCTCGCGCTCCCGGCGGAACGGCGCGCGGCAGGCGCGCCTCGGGCGCAGAGGGGTGTTGCGCCGCAGGACGCACCCCGCGCCGGACGGGGCAGGGATGGCACGCGCCCCGGCAGTCCTCGACGGCATCGCCCTCGAGCAGCGGCAGCCATGAAGGGGTCGAAGACCCCCCCTAGCGCGCGGCGTCGCCGATGAGCGACTCCTCCTCCGTCGGCATGGCGCGCTCGATCACATCGATGTAGTCGAGGGCGATCCCCGCGCCCTTCACCACGCAGCGCAGCGGATCCTCGGCGATGTGCACGGGCACGCCGGTCTCCTGCATCAGCAGCGCGTCGAGACCGCGCAGCAGCGCGCCGCCGCCAGTGAGCACGATGCCGCGGTCGATCACGTCCGACACCAGTTCCGGCGGCGTGACCTCCAGGACGCGGCGCACGGTCTGCACGATCGTGCCGAGGTGCTCGTGGATCGCCTGCCCGATCTCGCTGGTGTGCACCGTGACCGTGCGCGGCAGCCCGGTGATCTGGTCGCGCCCGCGCACGCCCGTGACCAGGTCCTCGTCGAGCGGCATCGCCGAGCCGATCGCGATCTTCACCTCCTCCGCGGTGCGCTCACCGACGACGAGGTTGTGGCGGCGGCGGATGTACTGCGCGATCGCGTCGTCTAGGCGGTCGCCCGCGACGCGTACGGACTCGCTCGCCACGATGCCGAACATCGAAATGACGGCAGCCTCCGTGCGGCCGCCGCCGATGTCGACGACCATGTGCCCTCGAGGGCTGCCCACGGGGATCTCCGCGCCGATCGCGGCGGCCAGCGGCTCCGGGATGAGGTGCGCGGGGCGGCGCGCGCCCGCCGTCTCGGCGGCGTCGCGCACCGCGCGCTGCTCCACGTTCGTCACGCCGACGGGGACGCAGATCATCACCTCCGGCCGCACGAAGGTCATCCGGCCGATCACGCGCTGGATGAAGTAGCGCAGCATCGCCTCCGTGATCAGGTAGTCGGCGATCACGCCGTCGCGCATGGGCCGGATGACCTGGATGGAGCCGGGGTGCCGCCCGATCATCGCGCGCGCGTCGTTGCCGACGGCGACCACGGTGTTGTCGCGCTCGTTGATCGCGACGACGGCCGGCTCGTCGAGGACGACGCCGCGACCGACCTCGTACACGAGGACGTTCGCGGTGCCGAGGTCGATCCCGATGCGTTTACCGAACACGGGTCGCGCGGCCTCCGGCCGGTTCGAGGAGATAGGACTGTGGATAACTCGCCGCCGATGCGAGGTGGGCGGAGGTTAGCGCCTCCGCGTGGTCTTCGCACGCCCCAGCCCGGTGCGACCGTCAGCGGCGCGTGATCTGCGCTCCCAGCGCAGTCAGCCGCTCCTCGAGGCCCGCGTAGCCGCGGTCGAGGTGGCCGATGTCGTGCACCGTGGTCTCGCCCTGCGCGGCGAGGCCCGCGACCACGACCGCCGCGCCCGCGCGGATGTCGAGCGCGCGCACGGAGGTGCCGGACAGCGCGGAGGCACCCTCGATGATCACCGACTCGCCGGCCGTAACGATGCGCGCGCCGAGCTTGCGCAGCTCGTTCACGTACAGCGTGCGGTTGTCGTACACGCGCTCGTGCACGATCGACACGCCGATCGCCTGCGTGAGGGCGGCGGCCATCGGCGGGTGCAGATCGGTGGCGAAGCCGGGGTACGGCACCGCCTGTACCTGCACCGCCTGGAGCGCCCCCCGCGCGGCGACGCGGATGCCCCCCTCGGGCGAGTCGTCCACCTCGGCGCCCATCTCGCGCAGCTTCGCGATCAGCGAGTCGAGGTGGCGCGGCACGGCGTTGGCGACGCAGACGTCGCCACCGGTCGCCGCGCCGGCGAGGAGGTACGTGCCCGCCTCCAGGCGGTCCGGGATGACGGTGAAGTCGGTGCCGTGAAGGGTCGGGACACCCTCGATCTCCACGGTCGGCGTGCCGTGGCCGCTGACGCGCGCGCCCATCGCGATGAGCATCTCGGCCGCCATCGCGACCTCCGGCTCGGGCGCGGCGTTGACGATCGTCGTGTGCCCCTCGGCGAGCACGGCCGCGAACAGCACGTTCACCGTGCCGAGGACGCTCGGGTAGTCGAAGAAGATGCGCGCGCCGCGCAGCCGGGCGGCACGCACGCGGTAGCCGCCGTCCTCGCGCGTGACGTCCGCGCCCAGCGCGCGGAAGCCGACGAAGTGCACGTCAAGTGGACGCGAGCCGATCACGTCGCCGCCGGGCGGCGCGCAGAGCGCCTCGTGCGCGCGTCCGAGGAGCGCGCCCATGACGAGGAACGACGCGCGCAGGCGCATCACCTGGTCCGCGGGCGGCGCGGTCGAGGTAATCACGGGCGTCTCCGCGCGCACTGTCTCGCCCTCGATCGTCACGCGCGCGCCGACGGAGCGGCACACCTCGGCCATCTCGTCGATGTCGGCGATGCGCGGGACGTTGCGCAGCGTGACGGGATCTGCCGTAAGCAGCGTGGCGGCGAGGGCGTAGAGCGCGGCGTTCTTGGAGCCGGAGACGGCGACCGTCCCGCGCAGCGGGCGTCCGCCGACAATGACGTAACAGGAGTCCGAGGGGCTCACGACACCTCCTGCGCTGCCCACAGCATACGGTCTTCGAGGGTCTTCGACCCTCTCGTGGCTTCCGCGCGTGCGTTCGTGGCGCAGATCGCAACACCTTCGCCAAGGTGCGCGCGTGAGGCGGCCTATCCCCATACCCCCTTCCCGGCGCGGAAAGGGGGTTCAGAAGAAGAGATCGCCCATTCCCCAGCCCCCTTCCCTCCGGGAAGGGGGCTTTCCGATCGCGACGCTTCGCGCCCGCCCGGACGCCGGTCGACGACTCCCATTCTGGCCAGGCGACGCGAAGCGTCGCACTCGCCCCCCTCCCCCTCCTTCTAGGAGGGGGGGGTCGAGCCTCCCGCAGTTTTTCCGACCCCCTTCCCGCGCCGGGAAGGGGGCAGGGGGATGGGCGCCCCACGCTCGCAGCCGCGATCGGCACGCGCTCAAACCCACGATCCGCGGAAAAGCGGGGCACCCTCGGGGCCCCCGAAGGGGGCTAGGGGCGCGAGGAGGGGGC
>SHYQ01000042.1 GCA_009692765.1 Dehalococcoidia bacterium
GCCTGCGGGACGCAGCCGCTCGCGGGGACACCCGCGGTTGCGACGGGGGCCGCGCTGGCGGGGAGCCTCGCGAGTGGCCTCGATGGCGACATCGGGGCCGTCCGAGCAAGGACGACGACGACAAGAAGAAGGGGAAGGGCAAGGGCGGCGGCGACGATGACAGTGACGATGACAAGGGCAAGGGCAAGGGGAAGGGCGCGACGGGCCCGAAGGGCGCAACCGGCGCGACCGGCGCGACCGGCGCCGCCGGTCCGGTAGGGCCGACCGGCCCTGCCGGCGCAACCGGAGCTTCGGGCGCGACGGGTCCGATCGGCCCGACCGGTGCAGCAGGCACTACAGGGGCGACCGGTGCTCCCGGCTCGATGGGTGCGACCGGCTCCACCGGTGACGCGGGCGCTGCGGGTGCGACCGGCGCGACCGGCGTAACCGGCGCAATCGGGGCGCCCGGGCCGGTAGGCCCGACAGGGGCTACCGGTGCGCCCGGCGCGACCGGTTCGACGGGGTCGACAGGATCGACGGGCAACGAGGGTGCGACCGGCGCTGCCGGCGGGACGGGCGCGACTGGTGCTACCGGCTCGACGGGTACGACTGGCGCTAGCGGTGGGACGGGGGCCGCAGGTGCAACCGGCGACGCCGGCGCTGTAGGCGCGACCGGAGCGACGGGTACAACTGGCTCCACCGGCGACGCGGGCGCTACCGGCTCCACCGGTGCCGCTGGTGCTCCGGGCTCGACAGGGGCGACTGGTGCGACCGGCGACGCGGGCGCGGCGGGTGGGATCGGGGCGACCGGCGCCACGGGCGCGGTCGGTGCTACTGGGGCGACCGGCGCGACCGGTGCCTCAGGTACCAACGGCACCAACGGCACCAACGGCAGCAACGGGGCGACGGGTGCAACGGGGCTTGCCGGTTCGGGGCTTAGCGGCAGCCAGATCTGGGTCGGCCCTTTCGTAAGCGTGCTGTTAGTGCCTGGTGTTGTCACGGCCACCGCCGCATGTCCTGCCGGCAAGGTGCTCATCGGCGGCGGGTACGATATCTCGCAACCAGCCCTCACGCCCGGGGCGCTGCTCGTTTACCGCAACCGGCCGTTGGGATTCGGGCTAGGCGGCACATGGCAGGTGCAGGTCGCGACAACCATGGTCCTGGGCGCGGGGAACTTCCCCGCCGTGCAGGCGTACGCGGTCTGCTCGCTATAGGCGCGCAGAGCCGCTGACTGACGACGAGGAACCCCCGACAGGCAGTCTGCGGGGGGTTCCCCGTTTGCGCCGCAGCTCGACGCCGCGCGCCCCGCCGCACCTCGACGTGAGGGCGCGCGCGCGGCACGATGGGCCGAGGCAAGCAGACGCGCGAGGGGGGCAGGCGCATGGACCTCGGACTGGCGGGACGCTCCGCGATCGTGACGGGGGCGAGCCGCGGACTCGGGCGCGCGATCGCCGCGGGGCTGGCCGCCGAGGGCGCGCGGCTGACGCTCTGCGCGCGCGGTGCGGACGCCCTCGCGGCGACGGCGGCGGAGTTGCGCGCGGCGGGGGCGACGGTGGTCGCGGTGGCGGGCGACGTCACGGACGCCGCCGACGCCGAGCGCGTGGTGCGCGAGGCGGTGGCGGCGCACGGCGGTGTGGACGTGCTGGTGAACAACGCGGGCGGCACGTCGCGCGCGGGCGACCTCGCGCAGCAGTTCCGCGGGTCGTTCGACCTCAACGTCACCTCGGCGCTGCGGCTGATGGAGCTGGCGAAGCCGCACCTGCTCGCCTCGGGGCAGGGCGCGGTGGTGAACATCTCGTCGATCTACGGACGCGAGAGCGGCGGCGGCGCGGCGTACAACGCGACGAAGGCGGCGCAGATCGCGATGACGAAGGCCTACGCCCTCGACTGGATCCGCTCGGGCATCCGCGTGAACAACGTCGCGCCCGGCTCGATCGCCTTCGAGGGCGGCTCGTGGGGCCGCCGCCTCGTCGAGGAGCCCGAGGCGATGGCGGCCTTCATCGAGCGCAACATCCCCGCGGGCCGCTTCGGCGCCGCCGAGGAACTCGCGGCGGCGGTGGTGTTCCTCTGCTCGCCGCGCGCATCATGGATCGTCGGCGCGACGCTCAACGTCGACGGCGGCCAGTCGCGCTCGAACATCTAGCGGCGAGCATCGAGGGAGACACGATGCGATTCACGCGCGCGGACCTGCCCGGGATGCTGATCGCCGCGCTCGCGCCGGCCGCGCTGCTCGCGCTGCTGCTCAACGCCTTCGCGCTCTGGGACCACGACGGGACGCCGCTGATCGCCAACCTCGCGGTCGGCCTCGGCGCGGGCGCGGGGCTGGCGGGCGCCTGCGCGCGCTTCGTGCGGCATCGCGCGATCGTGCTAGGCCTCGGCGTCGCGCTCGCGCTCGACATCGCGGCGGTGATCGCGATGCAGCGCGCCGGCCTCGACGGCACGACGACGGCGACGGCGCTCAAACTCGGCGGCGTCGCGCTGTTCCTGTGCGTGAACGCAGTGATCGCGTACGACCTCGTCGACCACGGCCTGCTGCCGATCCTCGACCGCCGCGCCGCGCGCAGGGCCGCGAGCCGGGCGCGGGACGTCGGGGCGTGACGCTGCTCGCGACTCCGCTCTCCCCGGAGCGCGCCGTCGTCGAACTGCTCGCGGCGTGGATGAGCGAGCGCTACTTCCGCACGTTCCGCGTCGCCGCGGACGACCCGGCGCCGTTCGACGCGCTGCTCCAGCAGCGCGAGCGGCGCGTCGGCGTCACGGCTGGCGTGCTGTGGGAGACGCCCGGGGATCCGCCCGGCGCGACCGAACTCGCGGAGGCGCTGACGGCGGACCTCGAGGGCGACCGCGCGATCGAGGCCGGCGCGTACGTCGTGTGGGTGCCGCCGAAGGCTGCGCTGCCGGTCGAGGAGCCGCGCTTCTCGAGCCTGCGCGTGTCGCTGGCGAAGGGCCTCGCGGGACTCGCCGCCGGCGAGCGGCGCGAGGTGCGCCTCCCGGTGACGGTGCACCTGGCGAAGATCCAGGACGACGGCGCGTACATGTCCGTCACGGGTGGGCTCGCGCCGGAGTGGACGACGCTGTCCGACGGCATCCACGGCGCGTATCACCTCGACGCGCGCGCGCTGTGCCGGCTGCCGGAGGAGCCCGCCGAGGTGGGCATCATCGTGTCGTTGGTGCGCGATCGCGCGGCGCTGCTCCAGGTCGAGGAGGTCACGACCATGGCCTTGCACGACACGTGGGTGGTGTCGCGCCTGCCCTCGGGCGCGCCCGAGGGCGTCACCGTGATCGCCGCGCCGCCCGACCTCGACCCGCTCGAGGGCACCCCGGTGCGGCGGGCGCTGCGCCGGCACGTGCAGCGCGCGGTCGCGGCGCGCGAGGCGGCCACCGCCGCCGGCGCGCGCGTCGACCTGCACGCGCTGGTGGTGATCGGCGCGGTCGCGCACCTGAAGGACGAACTGGCGACGGCGGCGCTGCGCGGCATGAGCCCGGCCGCGTACGGCGCGCTGGATCTGATCGCGATCGCGGGCGACGGCGGAATGCGGCAGGTCTTGCAGCCGCGCTCGCTGCCGTGGGAGGCGTAGCGCGCGTACGCCGAGGGCTGTGCGAGCGCGGCCCATCCCCCTGCCCCCTTCCCTGCGCGGGAAGGGAGCGGAAACCCTCACCCCCGGCCCCTCTCCCGCTTCGCAGGAGAGGGGAGTCAGAACGAGGGTCCGAGGGGCTGCGCCCCTCGCGCTCCTGGCGGAACGGCGCGCGGCAGGCGCGCCTCGGAGCGGAGCGAGCGAGGGGAGTCAAACCAAGATCATGGGGCTGCGCCGCTCGGGCTCCGGCGGAACGGCGCGCGGTTGGCGCGCCTCAGAGGTCAGCCAGGGTGAGGCTTCGCGCGAGGGATTCGGACGCGCGCCTGCCGCGCGCGTTCCGCCGGGAGCGCGAGGGGCGCAGCCCCTCGCACCACCCTTTCCACTCAGAACCCCCTTCCCGCGCCGGGAAGGGGGCAGGGGGATGGCCCGTAGCTGTGAGCACCTCGACGGCAGCGCGCCGATCAGTCTCGACGCTCGCGCGGGGCGGCGACGACGACGATCGTGCGCGCGATCGAGTCGTGCCACGTCTGGCGTCGCGGATTGCGCAGCGCCCACGCGAAGCCGAGGCCGAGCGCGACCTCGCTCAGCAGCGAGCCGAAGGTGCGCAGGAGCGCGCGCCACGCCCCGGGCTCGCCGCCGTCCTCGATGCGCACGATGCGGATCCCCATCAGCCAGCCGCCGGGCGATCGCCCGCGCATGAAGAAGATGCAGTCGTAGCCGCGGCTGAGCAGTTGCCCCGCGATGAGGATCGCGACCGGCAGCGGGTACGCGACCTCCGTGACGCCCGCGGCGAGCATCACCACCTGGAACACGATCGACTTCAGCACGAAGTCGATCGACCACGCGATCGAGCGCCGCCAGAACGTCGCGAGCTCGACGCCGGGGGGCAGCGCCGGCGCGCTCGCGAACGGCGTGGCGATCGAGGGCACCGGCGCGGCCTCGGTGGGCGGCGGTGCGGCTTCCGCCGCGCGCGCGGCACGCTCGGCGGCCGCGTCGGCCTCGGCCTCGCGGCGGAGCGCGCCGTCGCCGCCCCAGCTGGGGCCGGCCGCGCCGGCGGGCGGCCGCGCCGGCGCCGGACGCGGCGCTCCCGGCAGCGACTCGGGAGGTGGCGGCGCGGTCATGCGAGGCGCCCCGCGACTGGCTCGCCCGGCGGCGCATCGCCGGCGCCCGCGGCGAGCGCGACGATTGCCGCGCGCGCGTCGAGGCTCGCGCCGGCCTCGATCGCGAGCGTGCACACGACGACGCCGCGTGCGCCCCACGCCGCGTCGAGGCCGCGCGTCAGCGCAAGGACCAGGGCGCGCGCCTCGGCGGAGGCGTCCGGCGGCAGCACGTTCACGATGCGGCCACCTCCGCGCACGGCCAGGCGTTCAGCGGCCGCCCAGCTCACGGTATCGACGCTGCCCGCCGCTTCGACGCTGGGCCCGACGACGTTCGCGAGCACGTCAACGGGCGCCACCTCTCGCTCGATCGCCGCGAACGTAACGTCGACGGACGCGCCGGAGAGCAGATCGACGGTGTAGGCGCGGCCCTGCGAGCCGGCCGACCACGTCTCGTTGAGGATCGAGTTCGCCGCTACCTCCTCCGCGAGGTCGGTGCGCGCGGTCGTCACGGAAACCGTGGCGCCGGCCTCCGCGAGCGCGACGGCCAGGGCGCGCGCGAGCGGCGTCGTCGCGCCCGTGAGGAGGACGTGCGTCCCGCGCAGCGCGCTGGCGGTCGCCATCGGACGCTACTGGTGCTGCGTCACCCCGCCGTCCACCGCGAGCACCTGGCCCGTGATGTACGGCGCGGACGCTTCGCCGGAGAGCAGCAGGGCGAGCGGCCCTACGTCCTCCGCGCGGCCCAGGCGGTGGAGCATTGGGAAGCGTCGCGCGCGGCCGGCGTTCTCGTCGCCGGGGCTCAGGCGGTCGTCCATCCAGTCCATCCAGCCGAGTGCGATCGCGTTGACGGTGATGTTCTCGTGCGCGAGTTCGTGTCCGGCGGCGCGCACGAGGCCGGCGACGGCGCCGTGCGCCGCGGAGTACGCGGCGACGTCCATCATCCCGCGCTCGTGCAGGATGCTGCTGACGAGGACGATGCGGCCCGGCCGGCCCGCACGGCGGAACTCCTCGGCGGCGGTGCGCACGACGAAGAACTGCGACGAGAAGTTCATCGCGAGCACGCGCGCCAGCTCCATGTCCGTCGTCTTGCCGATCGGCTTCGCGAGGAAGAGGTCGGGTGCGGAGGCGACGGCGTCCAGGCCGCCCAGCTCCTTCGCGATCTGGCGCGTCGTCACCTGCACGTTCTTGCCGAGCGTGACGTCCATGACGTACTCGGTCGCCTTGCGGCCCATCGCCTCGATGTCGCGCTTCACCGCGCGGGCGCGCATCACGGCGTCGTCCGCGGTGAGCGCGCAGAGCGCGACGTCTGCGCCCGCCTCGGCGTAGGCGCGCGCGATGGCGCCGCCGGCCGGGGTCTCCGCACCGATCACCATCGTCTTCTTGCCCGCGAGGCTGAACCGTCGCTCCAGCGGCATCTCGTCGCCTCTCCGTCACCGTCCGTGATCGCGTGCGATCGGTCGCATGCGCGCCTCGATCGCCTGGTGGTCCGTGCTGGCCGCTAGATCTCGTGGTGCGGCTTGTAGAACGGCGGCGCGACGCCGCCGTTCACCATGCCGCCGTCGACCAAGAACTGCTGCCCCGTCACGTACGAGGACGCGTCAGAGGCCAGGTACACCCCCAGCGCACCGAAGTCCGCCGGCACGCCCACGCGCCCGGCCGGCGTGAAGACGCCGCGCTGGTCGGAGACCGCGCGCTCCTGCTCTGTGGGGTCTTCGTTGGTCCAGATCATGCCGGGGATCAGGCAGTTGCAGCGGATGCCCTGCGGGCCCAGGCGGCCGGAAAGCATCTTCGTCATCGCGGTGACGCCGCCCTTCGCGGTGCCGTACGACCAGCGCTGGCTGGCGCGCAGCGCGCCGGCCGTCGCCGTCACCACGATCGACCCGCCCGTACCCTGCGCGACCATCGCGCGGGCGGCGGCGCGGCATGTGTAGAAGGAGGAGGTGAGGTTGCCGAGGATCGCCGCCTCGTACGCCTCGTCGGGGAACTCCCAGAACGGCTTGTCGCTGTTGAGGCCGCCCGCGCTGCCGCCGGCGTGCGCGAACATCGCGTCGATCTTGCCATACTCGCGCACGCAGCCCTCGACGAGCGCCTCCACCTGCGCGCGGTCGGTGACGTCCGTCGCGAGGCCGATCGCGCGCCCGCCCGCCTCGCGGATCGTCGCCACCGTGGCGTCGATGCGCTCCTGCCCGCGCGCCGCGATCACGATGCCCGCCCCGGCCGAGGCGCAGGCGAGCGCGATCGCGCGGCCGATGCCGTGGCTGCCGCCGGTGATCACGACGGCCTTGCCGTCCAGGGCCAGGTCCTCGATCACACGCACCTCGTTCCGATGCTGATCGCTCCGGAGCGATCGCCGCCCTGCCGAAGCGGCCCGGGCGCAGAGTCGTGAATGCCCATGCAAGAACCGCGAATATACACGAGCGGCCGCCGATGAGCCCTCCACGAACCGCGTGCGGGCGCGGTGCACCCGCGCCGCCTACGATGAGCAGGATGACCGGTATGACGATATGCCCGCGATGACGCTCCCGGCCCGCCTCGACGGTCTGTTCCCAGCGATCCCGTCGCAGCCGCTCGGCGTGGGGCGCTGCTGGATCGCGCTCGCGAAGGCGCAGGGCGAGGAGCACCACCCGCCGTTCTACTGGCTCGGCCGTGCCCTCGACGCCGTGGATGCGGCTGGCGCCGACAGCGCCGACGTCGAGGCCTTCGCCGCGCGCTTCTCCGAGCGGCTCGTGGCCGCGCACGGCCGCGAGGCGTGCAACGGCGAGGACGACGAGCGCGTGCAGGACGTGCTCTCCGAGGCCTGCGCGTTCGCGTGGGCGGCCGCGCACCTCGGCCCGCCGCGCTTCGAGCCCGCCGTCGAGGGTGCGACCCTCGTCGAGGGGCGTCTGCGCGTCCACGTCGCGGCGCACGACGCCTACGTGCTGCCGGTGCGGCTGCGCCCACCCCTCGACGCGCCCGCGATGATCCGGGGCCGCGTGCTGCGGCCGCCCAACATCGCCGTCGCGCAGGCGGCGACCGCGCACGTCGAGGAGGCGGGGACGCTGCTGCCCCCCGCGCGCGGGCGCATCATCTACGTCGACACGTGGATCGAGGAGCTGTACGCGCAGAACGTCGGCTACCGCCTCGAACTGACCGAGCCGGTGACGGAGGCGCTGCGGCAGGCCGCGAGCGCGCGCCACCTCGGTCATGTGCTGACGCGCCCGTTCCAGTGGGGCAATCCGGTCTCGGTGTGGTACTGATCCGCCAACGGACTGACGCTCAGGGAGAGTGCGTGGCTGACGAGCCGATCAACCTCTTCGAGTACGAGCGCGCCGCCCTTGCGCGGCTCGCGCCGATGGCGCGCGACTACTACGCCTCGGGCGCCCTGGACGAGATCACGCTGCGCGAGAACCGCGCGGCGTACGACCGCATCGCGCTGCGCTACCACGTGCTGGCGGACGTCGGCGTGCGCGACACCTCGACGCCGATCCTCGGGCGCGTGCACCCGTGGCCGGTGGTGATCGCGCCGACCGCGTTCATGCGCCTCGCCGACCCCGACGGCGAGGTCGCCGTTGCGCGCGCGGCCCACGCCGAGGGCGTGACGCAGACGATCAGCGCACTCTCCACCGCGAGCCTCGAGGAGATCGCCGCCGCCGTCCCGGAGGGCTCACGCTGGTTCCAGCTGTACGTCTTCCGCGACCGCGAGCTGACGCGCGACCTCGTGCGGCGCGCCGAGGCGGCGGGCTGCACCGCGATCGAACTCACCGCCGACACGCCCGTCCTCGGCCGCCGCGAGCGCGACGCGCGCAACGCCTTCGCGCTGCCGCCGGGGCTGAGCATGCCGAACCTCGCTCGCCTTGGGGAGGGCATCCGCGCTCCCGGCACCGCCCCGGGCAGCGACTCCATCCTGCTCCAATTCTTCGCGGCGCAGGTCGACCCGGCGCTGTCCTGGCGCGACCTCGACTGGCTGTGCTCGATCACGTCGCTGCCGGTGCTCGTGAAGGGCGTCGTGCGCGGCGACGACGCGGCCCGCGCGATCGAGGCGGGCGCGGCCGGCGTCGTCGTCTCGAACCACGGCGGACGCCAGCTCGACACCGCGATCGCGACGATCGACGCGCTGCCGGAGGTCGCGGCCGCGGTCGACGGCCGCGGCGCGGTGCTCGTCGACGGCGGGGTGCGCCGAGGCACGGACATCCTCAAGGCGATCGCGCTCGGCGCGCAGGCGGTGCAGATCGGGCGGCCCGTGCTGTGGGCGCTCGCCGTCGGCGGCGAGGCCGGCGTGCGGCGGATGCTCGCGATCCTGCGCGAGGACTTCGACCGCGCGATGGCGCTCGCGGGCACGCCTGACCTCGCTTCGATCACGCCCGATCTGATCGTCCAGCGTTAGGAGGACCTCGATGACCACGCCTGCCATGCCTCAACTCGCCAACCTGATGCAGATCGCGATGCCCGTCGTCGAGATCGAACGCGCGGTCGCGTTCTATCGCGACACCCTCGGCGTGCGCTTCCTCTTCCAGGCGGGGAACCTCGCGTTCTTCGACCTCGACGGCGTGCGCCTGCTCGTCGAGGTGCCGGAGGACGCGGCGTTCGCGCGCCACGGCTCGGTGCTCTACTTCCGCGTCCCCAGCGTCGAGGAGGCGCACGCGGCGCTCCTCGCGCGCGGCGTGGACTTCGTCGCCGGCCCGCACGTCGTGCACCGCGACGAGCGCATGGAGCTGTGGATGGCGTTCTTCAACGACGGCGAGGGCAACGTCCACGCGCTGGCAGCGGAGGTGCCGCTGGAACGCTGATGCAGACTAGGGGGACGCGATGCGCGGCACCGCGCACACCGAGGCACTCGCGAACGCGGGATTCGCGAGATTGTGCGCCGCCAGCGCCTTCTCCTGCTCGCGTCGGAATGCCTCGGTGCCGAACGT
>SHYQ01000005.1 GCA_009692765.1 Dehalococcoidia bacterium
TACCGCCTCGTGGTGGTGAAGGACGGCTGCGACGACGCCGACGAGGAGGTGCACCGCGTCCTGACCGAGAAGCTCTTCCCGCGCCAGACGACGGTTGTCACCGCAGCGGAGTTCGTCGCAGCAGCGCGCGGCTGATCGAGGGGAAGGCGCTGTCAGACCATGGCACAGGTGCGGCAGGTATATGCGGCCGACCGAGTGACGGTCGAGATCGTGCCGAGCCTCGGGCGGCTGTCGAACAACGCCTACCTGATCGCGCCGCGGGGCGGCGGTGGGGTGACGATCATCGACGCCCCGGAGGGGGCCGAGGCCATCGTCGAGGCGCTTGCCGGACGGCCGGTGGAGCGCATCTTCGTCACGCATTCGCATCGCGACCATTGGGACGGTTTCGACGTGCTCCGCGCGCATACCGGCGCCCCTATCTTCGCCGGCGCCGGGGAGACGAACCTCGACGCCTCGCGCCACATCCTGCCGCTGGGGGACGGGGCGACCCTCGATATCGGTGGCGGCGCACTGCATGCCATTCACACCCCTGGCCACACGCCGGGCTCGACCTGTCTCTACTTCGCCTCTTCGGAGGGGAGCGGCGCACTCTTCACGGGCGACACGCTCTTCCCTGGTGGCCCGGGAGCGACGCACGACCACGCCGCGTTCGAGCGCATCGTTGAGTCGATCACCTCCAAGCTGCATACACTGCCCGGCGAGACGCTGGTCTTCCCGGGCCACGGCGACGCTACGACCATCGCGCGCGCGATCGATGAGTACCGCGTCTTCGCCGGCAAGCCGCACCCCGCAGACCTCGCCGGAGACGTGCTGTGGCTGGAGTCGTGATGCATAGACGCGGCGTCGGACACCGTTCTCGCCGCGCGCGGACGTCGTCAACAACTTCGACCAGGCGTGCCTTGAACGAATGCGGTACGCACGTCGATCAGCAGGTAGAACGGAGCACACGTGCCGATCTATGAGTACCGCTGCCGCAAGTGTGGCGCAGAGTTCGAGTTGAAGCGGCCCGTCGCCGAGTTCGATGCGCCCGCCCGTTGTCCGACCTGCCGTTCGCGGGCGACGACGCGTAAACTGTCGGCGTTCACGGTCGGGCGATGAATTGCCGCTCCCAATGCTGCCGGGGAGGTATCAAGCGGGGGCGCGGGACTCGGGGCTGACGACTGGGGCGATGACTTCTAACTGACTGGGCCTATGCGGCTGGTGACCCCTCGGGGTGTGCGCACCGGGGTCACCTGTCTCGCCACGACGACCGAATAGTGTCTGATGCCGGGGACAGCGATTACGACAGCTTCCGTTTCACCTTTCCGACGATGCCCTGCGCCTTCCCTAGCCTGACGACATCGCGCGCATGCTACGCGCGCGCTCCGCCGATTGTACCGCTGCGTGGTGTACTGCTACATAACGCTGAGGCTATACTAAACGTTCGCGGAGTTCACGATTCGGCTGCCTGCCGCCGATTCGAGGCATCCGCGCCACCGGTACCCCAGACCCGGAGCCTGATGTGTTGGGCCGCGACTTCACCTCCGTCCTCGATCTTTCCCCTGCCGAACTGTCGGGGCTGCTCGACCTCGCGCTCGGGATGAAGCGCGACGGCGCCAGCCCGGTGCTCGCCGGGCAGACGCTCGCGCTCGTCTTCGAGAAGCCGTCGCTGCGCACGCGCACCTCGTTCGAGATGGCGATGCACCGCCTCGGCGGCCGCGCGCTGTACCTGTCGGATCACGAGGCGCTGATCAGGGAGCGTGAGCCGGTGAAGGACGTCGCGCGCGTGCTCTCGCGCATGGTGCAGGGGATCGCTGCGCGCACCTACGACCAGGCCACGATCGAGGAGCTGGCGCGCTACGCCTCGGTGCCGGTGGTCAACGCGCTCTCGGACGATGAGCACCCGTGCCAGGCGCTGGCCGACCTGCTGACGCTGCGCGAGCGCTTCGGTGCGCTGCGCGGGCTGCGAGTCGCCTACATCGGCGACGGCAACAACGTGGCGCGGTCGCTGGCGTACGCGTGCGTGCTGGCCGGGATCGACCTGGTGATCGCCGCGCCCGCCGGGTACGAGTTGCCGCCCGACACCATCGCCCGTGCCGGCGCGCTGGAGGGGCACGGGACGGTGACGCAGGTGCGCGATCCCTTCGCGGCGGTGGCGGACGTGGCGGCGGTGTACACCGACGTGTGGGCTTCGATGGGCTTCGAGCACGAGGCGGCCCAGCGCGCCGAGGACTTCACGGGCTACCAGGTGAACATGGAACTGCTGGCGGCCGCTCCGGCGGACGCGCTGGTGATGCACGACCTCCCCGCGCACCGCGGCGAGGAGATCAGCGACGCGGCGATCGAGTCGCCGCGCTCGGTGGTCTTCGAGCAGGCCGAGAACCGCATGCACGCCCAGCAGGCGGTGCTCGCCAGTATCCTCGGAGGCGCCCGCTGACCGGAGCGCGAACCGGATCGGGGCGCTGACGCGGCGTTCGAGGTAATGCAAGATGCCCGAGATTCCGGCGGTCCTGCGCGATGTGGTGGTGCGCTTCGGCATCTCGGCGGCCGTCGATATCCTGATCGTCTCCGGCTCCATCTACTGGCTGCTGCTGCTGGTGCGCGGCACGGCGGCGATGACGGTGCTGCGCGGCGTGGGGCTCGTGCTGTTCGGGGCGCTGGTGCTGAGTCAGGTCTTCGACCTGCGCATGATCAACTGGATCGTCCGCAACTCCGTGACCGGCCTGCTCGTCGGCATGGTGATCATCTTCCAGCCCGAACTGCGGCGCGCGCTCGAGCGGCTTGGGCGCACCGGCCTGCGCTCCGTGCTGCGCCGGCGCGAGCACGAGGGCTCGATCAGCATCGTCGTGCGCGCGGCGATGCTGATGGCGCGCGAGCGCACGGGCGCGCTGATCGTGCTGGAGCGCGAAACCGGGCTGCAGGACGTGATCGAGACGGGGATCCGGCTGGACGCCGGCCTGTCCGTCGAACTGCTGCAGAGCCTGTTCATCGAACGCTCGCCAATGCACGACGGCGCGGCCATCGTGCGCGTCGATCGGGTGGTGGCGGCCGGGTGCACGCTGCCGCTGTCCGAGGCGCCGCTGCCCGCGGAGTACGGGATGCGCCATCGCTCTGCGGTCGGGCTGACGGAGCGCACGGACGCGGTGGTGATCGTCTGCTCCGAGGAACGCGGCGACGTCTCGCTGTGCTCGAACGGCCGGATGGTGCCCGACCTCGATGAGGCGCGCCTGCTGCGGCAGCTGCACCGGCTGTTCGACATCGAGTTCGTCGCGCGGGACACGGCCGCGGCGGGCCAGCGGCGCGCTTCGTGACGATCTCCCGATGACGATGTCAGGGCCGCGTCGCGGCGGCGGGCGCAGCGAGGCGCTTGAACTCGCCGTCGAGGTCTATCGGCGCGTGCGGGGGGTGGTGCGGCGGACGCCGGGTCTGCTCGCGCTGTCGCTGGTCCTCGGCGTCTCGCTGTGGGTGTTTGTCGCGGACACGGAGAACCCCACGCTGGTCGACGCGTTCCCCGCGCCGATTCCCGTGGAGGCGGTCAACGTCGGCGAGTCGCTGGCCGTCGCGAGCCAGTTGCCGACGATCACCGTGCGCGTCGCCGCCGCCTCGGATCGCTGGCAGCGATTGAGCGCCGCCAACTTCCGCGCGTTCGTCGATCTGAACGGCTTCGGCGCGCGCTCGCAGGATGTCCCGCTGCAGGTGGAGGTGGTGGACGCGAGCGGCGTGCGCGTGGTCGATACCAGCCCCCGCGTGATCACGGTGAACCTGGAGAACCAGCTCACGAACAGGGTGCCGGTCACTACGCGCGCCGCCGGGCAACTGCCGATCGGTTACGAGCTCGCTTCGATGGCGGCGCTGACCAGCACCGTCACCGTGCGCGGCCCCGAGTCGCTGGTGGCGCTGGTCTCCGAGGCGGTCGCGGAGATCAACGTGACCGGGCTGACGGCGGGTGTGGAGCCCGGCGTGAAGCTGAAGCCGGTCGGCGCAGGGGGCGGCGAGATCCGCGGCGTGCGCATCGAACCCGCCAACGTGAAGGTGGGCGTGCAGGTGATCCAGAGCACGATCATTCGGACGGTGCCGCTGACGGTGGACGTGACCGGGGTACCCGATACCGGGTATCGCGTCTCCTCGGTGGCGACGTCGCCCTCGACGATCCAGATCCAGGGAGCGGTGCAGGCGCTGCAGGCGATCGATCGCATCGCGCTGCCCGCGATCGAGGTAGCGGGTGCACGTGCGGACATCGCGCGGTCGCTGGCGATCCCGATGCCGCCGGGCGTCACCACGCTGGGAGCCTCGCGCGCCACGGTCACGATCACGGTCGCGCAGGTCGGCGGCGCCCAGCGCACGAGCTTCGGCGTGCACGCGATCAACGTGCCGCCCGGGCTGACCGCGCGGCTCGTAACCCCGACCATCGAGGTCGTGTTGAACGGCCCGATCCCGGCCCTCAACGCGCTGCTGCCGGACGACGTGCGCGTCGTCGTGGACGTGGGCGGGCGCGGGCGCGGGACGTACACCCTGCCCATCCGCGTGCAGCCGCCGGAGGGGATCACGGTCGGTTTCGTGCAGGCGACGGCCGTCGAGGTTACGATCACCTCACCATGACATCATCAGACTTCCCCTCCTCCGCTCCGCTCCTGGCCATCGTGGGGCGGCCCAACGTCGGGAAGTCCGCGCTCTTCAACCGGCTGACCTCGGCGAACCGCGCGCTGGTGGAGGACCTCCCGGGCACCACGCGCGACCGCATCTACGGCGCGTTCGACTGGAATGGCAAGCAGGTCCGCGTGGTGGACACGGGCGGCCTGGGCGACGGTCAGGGCGATCCGTTCGGCCCGGCGATCCGGCGCGGCGTGGAGCACGCCCTGAGCGAGGCGCAGGCGGTGCTGTTCGTCGTGGACGCCGCGGCGGGGCCGACTGCGGCCGACTACGAGATCGCGGAGATGCTGCGGCGCGCGAACCAGCCGGTGCTGCTGGTGGCGAACAAGACGGACACGCGCGCCGGGCAGCAGAACCTGCTGGAACTCTACGCGCTGGGCCTCGGCGAGCCGTTCGCGGTCTCTGCGATCCACGGCAAGGGGATCGGCGATCTCATGGACGCGATCCTCGGCCTCGTCGAGGGGGCGGAGATCCCCGAACCGGGCGCGGAACGCATCCGCGTCGCGATCATCGGCCGGCCGAACGTCGGCAAGTCGTCGCTGACGAACGCGATCCTCGGCCAGGACCGCGTCGTCGTGTCGGACGTGCCGGGGACGACGCGCGACCCGATCGATACGCCGTTCGAGTTCGAGGGGCATTCGATGGTGCTCATCGACACCGCGGGCATCCGGCGCAAGGGCAAGATCGAGCGAGGCGTGGAGCGCCACTCGGTGCAGCGCGCGGAGCAGGCGGCGGATCGCGCGGACGTGGTGCTGCTGATCATCGACCAGACGGAGCCGCTGACGGCGCAGGACACGCACATCGCGGGGTACGCGCTGGAGCACGGCAAGGGGATCATCCTGGTCGTGAACAAGTGGGACCTGGCAGAGGATCGGAGCCAGCGTCAGCAGTTCGCCGAGCAGATCGACGCGCAGTACCAGTTCATGGCGTGGGCGCCGATCCAGTTCACCTCCGCGGTCACGGGCGAGGGCATCCGCGACCTCCTCGAACTGGTGGTGCACGTCGCGGAGGTGCGCCAGCAGCGCGTGCCCACGTCCGAGCTGAACCGCGCCGTGCATCGCGCGATGGCGGAGCACGGGCCGCCCACGGTGCGCAACCAGAAGTTGAAGGTGCTCTACGTGACCCAGGCGGCAGTGTCGCCGCCGACGTTCGTGTTCTTCGTGAACAACCCCGCGACCGTCCACTTCTCCTACGAGCGCTTCCTGGAGAATAGAATCCGCGCAGCATTCGGCTTCGAGGGTACGACGGTGCGGCTGGTCTTCCGGGGCCGCGCGGAGCACCAGATCGGGGTGCCGGCATGAGCGGATGGCTGGTGGTCGGCATCGGGGTAGCCGCCGGATACCTCTTCGGAGGGGTTCCCTTCGGGCTGATCGTCGGTCGGCTGGCGGGCGTCGGCGATGTGCGCCGGCTCGGCTCCGGCAAGATCGGGTTCACGAACTCGCTGCGCAACATGGGCTGGAAGTGGGCGCTGCTGGTGGTGGTGGGCGACGTGACGAAGGGCACCGCCGCCGTGCTCATCGGCCGGCTGATTCTGCATGACCCGTGGGCGGCCGCGCTGGCCGGGGTCGCCGCGGTGCTGGGTCACATCTTCCCGGTGTACGCGGGCTTCCGCGGCGGCCGAGGGGTCGCGACAGCGTTCGGCGCGTTCCTCGGCGTGTCGTGGTCGGCGGCGCTGATCGTCGTCGCGTTCTCGATCGCCATCCTCGCGATCTTCCGTTACGCCTCGTTGATGTCGGTACTCGGCGTCTTCGTGGGATTCCTGTCGATTGTCGTGCTGGTCAGGATGGGGTGGTTGGAGGCGGAGTACCTGGCCTTCGCGCTGCTGACGCTGATCGCTGTGGAGATCAGTCACGTCGGCAACATTCGCCGCCTGCTTGCCGGCACCGAGCCGAAGCTCGGGCAGGGCGGCGGCCACCGTCCCAGCGGCGCGCACTAGGGCTCGTCGTACCGGTGCCCGATACGTTCCAACAGGCCGCCGTGGTCGGCGTGACCGCGTGGGGCACCACGCTGGCGGTGCACATCGCCCGCCGCGGACTGCCGGTGGTGCTCGTCGCCCGCTCCGAGGCCGAAGCGGAGGCGTTGCGAGCGGCTCGCCGCAGTCCGCGCCTGCCGGGCGTCGTCTTCCCGGACGGCCTGGTGGTGGACACCGCGCGGGGGGCGCTCGCGCACGCGGACCTCGTCTGTTTCGCCGTGCCCTCGCAGACGCTCGCGACGAACGCCGCGGCCGTGTCAGGCGTGCTGCGGCCCGACGCCACCGTGCTGAGCGCGACCAAGGGCATCGAGGGCGGGACCGGCCGGCGGATGTCCGAGATCCTCGCGGAGCTGCTGCCCGGCCACCCGCTCGCCGTCATCTCCGGCCCCAACCTGTCGCGCGAGGTGGTGGAGGGGCTCCCGGGCTCGACCGTGATCGCCACGCGCGACGCCTCGGTGGATGCGTTGCGCGGCGCGTTCCACTCGCGGGCGCTGCGCGTCTACACCAGCGATGACGTCGCGGGCGTCGAATTCGGCGGCGCGCTGAAGAACGTGATCGCGATTGCCGGGGGGATCGTGGACGGCTTCCACTTCGGGGACAACGCGAAGGCCGCGCTGATCACGCGCGGGCTGGCGGAGATCACCCGCCTCGGCGTGGCGGGCGGGGCGGAGACGGTGACCTTCCTGGGGCTGGCGGGCATCGGTGACCTCGTGGCCAGCGCGTACAGCCCGCTGGCCCGCAACCGGCGGCTGGGCGAGATGATCGCCGGCGGCGCCACTCTGGAGGAATCCCTGGCGCGGCTGGGCGAGACCGCCGAGGGGGCCACGACGATCCCCGCTGCGCTGCGCCTCGCCGCCCGTCTCGGCGTGGAGATGCCGATCACCGCCGCGCTCGACCGCGTGCTGTACCACGGCGCGCAGCCGCTGGAGGAAGTGCGCGCGCTGATGGAGCGCGAGCCCCGGTCCGAGCGCTAGACACGCGCTGGGCGAGCACGGGGCCGCCCCCCGTTCGGACCAGCGGGGTTGCGCTGATAGGATTGTGCACGGAGAACGCCGATGACTGACGAACCACGCCCCGAGGACGATGCGCTCGATGACCTGCTCGACGACGCAGCGGACGACGACGTCCTCGATGCCGGGGACGTCCCAGCAGCGGTGAACATCGATCCCGCGGCGGTGCTCGCGGAGATCGCGAGCGGCCAGCCGCTCGATCGCGCTCGCCTGCGGGCGCTGTCCGAACCCGATCGCGACACGCTGGCCGGGTGCCTGCGGCTGTGGCCGTCCGTTGACCCGGCGCGGCGTCGCGAGGTGCTGGCGGCGATGCAGCAGCTGGAGCAGGACCAGTCGGCCCTCGACTTCCACAGGGTGGCGCTGACGGCGCTCCGCGACCCTGATGCGGCGACGCGCATGCTCGCCGTGCGCGGGTTGCGTGAGCAGGATCGCGCCGAGTACATGCGCCTGCTCGCGTCGCAGCTGCGTGAGGACCCCGTGCCGATGGTGCGCGTGGAGATCGCAAAGGCGCTCGCGAACTACGTGATCGGCCTGGAGTTCGGTCTGCTCGCGGACGACGACGCCGAGACGCTGACGGCCGCGCTGCGCGACGCGGTCGAGGATGTGGAGGAAACAGACGAGGTCCGCGGCAGCGCGCTCGAAGCCATCGGCGCGTGGTCGGACGAATCGACGGCCGAGTTGATCAGCGACCTGTACGAGGTGGGCAATCCACCGCTCCGCCTCGCCGCGATCCGCGCGATGGGGCGCAACGCCTCCGAGGGCTGGCTGGACCTGCTCATCTACCACTTCGACGACGAGGATGCGGACATGCGCGCCGCCGCCGCCGAGGCCGCCGGACAGCTGCTGATGGACGAGGCGGTGGATCCGCTGGTGATGCTGGCCAGCGAGGACAAGGACGACGACGTGCAGGTGGCCGCAATCCGCGCGCTGGGCGAGATCGGCAACGAGGAGGTGGAGCGCATCCTGAACCGCTGGCTGACGGAGCGGCGCGCGCCGTACATCCAGGACGCGATCCGCGAGGCGCTGGCGGAGGTGCAGGTGATCACGGCGGAGATGTTGGACGGCCGTCCGCAGCGCCCGACCTTCGAGGATGAGGATGACCTGCTGTGAGTGGGCCCCTGTGAGCGAGCCACAGTGACCCGCGCCGCGGTCTCCGCAGGCGGCATCGTCTTCCGCCGCGCTGAGGAAGGCATCGAGATCGTCCTCGTGGGGCGCACGGCGGAACGGCTGTGGGCGCTCCCGAAGGGCACGCCGGACGTGGGCGAGACGCTGGAGGAGACGGCCCTGCGCGAGGTGCGCGAGGAGACCGGCCTGGAGGTGCGGATTGTGGACACCGTGGGCCAGGTGGAGTACTGGTACACGGCGCGGGACGGCGGACGGGTTCAGAAGACGGTGCACTACTACCTGATGGAGCCCGTGGGCGGCGACATCGCCGACCACGATCACGAGTTCGATCAGGTCGAGTGGCGGCACCTGTCGGAAGCCGAGCGCCTGCTGACGCACCGCAACCAGTTGCCGATGCTCCACCGCGCATGGGAGCAGATCGGTAGGATCCCGGCATGACCGCGACGCAGCCGAAGGTGATCAGCGAGGGCACGCTCATCCGGCTTCGCGAGAAGACCGTCGACGACGCCGAGCACGACTACGCCTGGCGCGTCGATCCCGAGCTTGCCGCCTACGACGCCGTCCGCCCGATGACCATGCGCTTCGCCTCGTTCCTGGCCTCCATGTCGGAGGAGTTGCAGTACCCGACGCAGCATCGGCGCACGTTCGGCATCGAAGATCGCGCCACGGGCAAGCACATCGGCAACGTGATGTACTACGGGTACGACACGTTTCTCCACGAGGCGGAGTTGGGCATCACCATCGGCGATCGCGACTACTGGTCGCACGGCTTCGGACGCGACGCGGTGCGCACGATGCTCCGCTACCTGTTCCAGGAACTGCGGCTGCGGCGCGTCTACCTGCACACGCTCACGTGGAACGGGCGGGCGCAGACCTCGTTCACGAAGGCCGGCTTCCGCCGTGTCCGCGAGGTGCGCCGCGCCGGCTACGATTTCGTGTACATGGAGGCAGTCCCCGAGGACCTCGAACGCGACGAGTCGCCAGCGTCCTCGGAACAGTAGACCCGACGGACTGACGAACGGCACGCAGACGCAGCACGGGCCGCCCACTGGGCGGCCCGTGCTGCGTCTGCGTGCTGCGCGCGGTGCTACGAGGCGATCGCGGGGCGGCCCGGCAGGTCCAGGTTCGCCGGGGGCGGCGCCGGGTTGATGACCCCCGCCATCAGCCGCTGCGGAACCACGGCACGCAGTTCGTCAACGGTCCACATGCCCGCCTTCGCGATCGTGCGGTCGGCGACCTCCTCGTAGGCCAGCGACACCTGGCCGCCGGCCACATAGAAGATCTTGCCGTTGATGTTCCATGCCTGGTCGGTGAGCAGGTAGCAGGCCATGGGCGCGACGAAGCGCGGCTCCGGGTACTGCGGCTCCACGTCCTCGGCGCGCTGGACCGCGGCCGGGGCGGCGGCGCGCAACTGCTGCGCCGACTCCGGGATGCTCTGCGTCATGCGCGTGCCGGCCGTCGGCGCGATGCCGTTCGAGGTGACGCCGTAGCGGCCGAGGTCCCGGGCGAGGCAGCGGACACCGCCCGCAATCCCCGCCTTTGCCGCGCCGTAATTCGCCTGCCCGGCGTTGCCCGTCAGGCCGGAGGAGGAGGAGAACGCCACGACGCGGCCGAAGCGCTGCTGGCGCATGACGATCGAGGCGGGCTTCGCCACGTTGAAATAGCCCGTGAGGTGCACCGCGATCACTTCGTCCCACTCCTGCTCGGACATGTTGAAGATCATGCGGTCGCGCAGGATGCCGGCGACGTGGACCACGCCGTCCACGCGGCCCCAGGAGTCCAGGCACTGGCGAATGAGGTTCTCGCCGCCTTCCTCGGTGGCGATGCTGTCCAGGTTCGCGGCGGCGCTGCCGCCGGCGGCGATGATCTCGTTCGCGATCGTCTGCGCCGGGCCGCTGTCGCCGCCGGATCCGTCCAGGTTCACGCCGGGGTCGTTGACGAGCACGTGCGCGCCCAGCGATCCGGCGAGTTTCGCGATCTCCGAGCCGATGCCGCGCCCGGAACCGGTGATGATGATCGAACGACCGGCGAGTGGTCTGGCGAGTGGTGTGGTCATGGGTACTTCTCTTCCTGCGCGGCTTCGACGTGGCCTACGCGAGCGGCTGGGTGGGCGTGTCGCGACCGGGAACCTCGACATCGTCGCGGGGTGGGGCGGGGTTCGGGATGTCCTTCAGCAGCACGTTCTGGACGGCGTCGTCGAGTTCGTCCAGCGCCCACAGCCCGCGCTTGTAGACCGTGAGCATCGGCGAGGGGTGGTGCGCTCGGGAGACCTCGCCGCCGTTCACGTAGAAGATGTTGCCGTTGATGTTCCACGCGGCGTCCGAGGCGAGGAACGCCACCATCGGCGCCACGTACTCCGCCTCGACGAGGCGCCCGAAGGCGCTCTCCTGCTTCTCGCGTTCGATCGATCCGGTCTGCACGCCGGCGGCGGAGCGCAGCTGCCGCGCGGAGTCCGGCACGGACTGCGTCATGCGCGTGGCGGCGCCGGGCGCGATGGCATTGCAGGTCACCCCGTAGCGACCGA
The DNA here is from genome assembly GCA_009692765.1 of Dehalococcoidia bacterium. Lineage (GTDB taxonomy): Bacteria > Chloroflexota > Dehalococcoidia > UBA2979 > UBA2979 > SHYQ01. Next base: position 11,261 of record SHYQ01000005.1, read on the forward strand.
GGTCGCGGGCAAGCACGCGCGTCATCCCGGCGATGCCGGACTTCGCCGCGCCGTAGTTGAACTGCCCGGTGTTGCCCACGATGCCGGAGACGGAGGAGAAGTTGATGATCCGCCCGTACCGCTGCTGGCGCATGAGCACGGAGGCGGGCCGGATGGTGTTGTAGTGGCCCTTCAGGTGGACCGCGATCACGGCGTCCCACTCCTCGTGCGACATGTTGAAGATCATGCGGTCGCGCAGGATGCCGGCGACGTTCACGAGGACGTCGAGGCGGCCCCAGTGGTCCAGGGCCATGCCGATGAGGTGCTCCGCGGCCTGCGAGTCGGCGACCGAGTCCAGGCTGGCGATCGCCTCGCCGCCGGCCGCCACGATCTCACGGACCACCTGCTGCGCGGGCCCCTCGTCCCCGCCGGAGCCGTCCACGTTGACGCCCGGGTCGTTGACGATGACGCGCGCGCCCTCCTTCGCGAAGAGCATGGCGATCCCGCGACCGATGCCGCGCCCGGAGCCCGTGACGACTGCGACTTTTCCGTCCAGTGCGCCCATATGTTCCCTACTTCCGCCCCTCGCGGGGCCGCGTTGGTGGAGCTGCGCCCGTCTTCCTAGCGGCGCGGCAGCATCACGGTAGCCGTTCCCGGCGTGGTTTTCTTGCCCGCGGCGTTCTCGGTCCAGACGTCCAGGTCCACCAACGCCTGCCCGCCTTCCTCGTACGTCCGGGTCACGACCCCGCGGCTGACCAGTTCCTGGTTCGGGTAGTCTATGCCGCGGTACTGGCAACCGAACCGGCGGAGGAATCCGCCGGGGGCGATCCAGTCGTGCAACAACTGCCCGAGGAAGGCGTTCTTCAGGCCGCCGTGGACGATGATGCCGTCCAGCCCGGTGCCTCGCGCGAAGTCCGGGTCGTAGTGAATCTGGTAGAAGTCGCCAGACGCCCCCGCCCACATCACCAGCTGCTGCATGGTGCACGCCTTGCGGAGCGCCGGGATCTCGTCGCCCACGCGGACATCGTCGAAGTAGACTTGGGTGTTGAGGGCCATGGTGCGAGCCTAGTAGTGAATGACGTTGCCGTACATCTTGGCGACCAGCGCGCCGTCCTGGCGGGTGTAGGCGGTCTCGTGGTAGGTGATCAGCATGGGGCCGATCGAACCGAGGCGCTCCTCGTACCGGGTGATCTTACTGCGCGAGGTGATGGTGTCCCCTGCGACCACCGGCTCGAAGTATTCGTAGGCGGTGCCGCCGTCCAGGATGCGCTTGTACGGGATGCGCAGTTCCGCAATCGGCACCGGCACGGTGATCATCGAACGCGGCCCGGGGTGAACGACGGGCGTGCCGAGGTAGCCGGGGGGGGCCACGATCCCCCGGTAGCCGCGGGCGCGGGCAGCGGCCTCGTCGTAGAAGATCGGGTCGGTGTGGCCCACGGCGCGCGCGAAGAGGCGGCAACTCGTCGTCGTCACCTCGGCGACGCCCTCGTCGACCTCGCGGCCGATCATCTGCTGCATGTCAGCAGTCACGATCGAATCGGGCATCCAGCGTCCTTGTCTTCGAGAGCGGTCGCACCGTGGAAGGCGGGTGTGCGCCGCTGGGTGACGATATCGACGCTCGATCGAGGGTGTCAATCGACGGCGAGGCGCGGCGAGGTGCGGCGAGGCGTGCGGCGGAGCCCGCCACTAGCCTGGCCGTTCGCCCGCCCGCTCGCCCGGGCGCGCAGCTAGGTACGCGGCGCGTCGCCCGGCCGTCGCGCGCCGCTCGGCCTCCAGATCGGCGGGGGCGCGGTGGTACCGCGGATCCTCGATCAGCGTGCCGCCGGTGAGGTCCACCGGCCAGCAGCGCCCACCCCGGATCTCGTCCACGAGGTCCGCGGCGCTCTGGATGTCGCGATCGAAGTAGGTCGCGGTCTTGCCGATGTCCTCGGTGCGGTGCGAGTCGGTGCCGGCCGTGCCGGGCAGGCCGAGACGGTCCGCGATGCGCTGGGAGACGAGGTTCTCGCGACGGCTGCCGCGCCCGTTCACCACCTCCAGCGCCGAGACCACGCCGTAGGCCTCGTTCCGAGCGCCGCGGTCCAGCGCGTCCGCCCACTCGCGGTCGCTCTCCCAGTCCCAGGGGTGGTGGCGGCGGTAGGGGTGGGCGGCCCACATCACGCCGTTCGCCTCCCGCACCAGGCGCGCGAGTTCGTGGGTGTGGTGCATGCCGTAGACGTAGCGCCGGGGCCCGACGACCAGCATGTGCCCGTCGTCGGTGTTCACCTCGATGCCGTGCAGGACGAGGAAGTTGTGACGCCGTGCCAGCGCGGCGACCTCCTCCGGGTTCCACGCCCAGTCGTGCTCGGACAGCACGATGCCGTCTAGCCCGGCCGCCTTCGACCGGTCGATCAGTTCGTCCGCGCTCAACTGCGAGTCCCAGGAGAGCGGATACGTGTGGGTGTGGAGGTCGATGAGCATCGTGGGCCTTCGTGCGCCTCATACATCGCCATACATCGCAGCGCGAGGAGCGCCAGCCGCCACGGAGGATCAGTGAGGGCGGCTCCCCGTGGGGAGAGCCGCCCTCGATGTTGCCGCGAACCGGTTGTTGGGGCTAGTCGTCCGCGACGAGCACCAGCGTGCCCGTGTTGGAGAGCGAGCCGCCGGTGCCGTTGACGATCGCCGTCTTCGCGGAGGTTTGCTTGCCGGCGATGCCGTGCACGCCATCCTCGGCGGTGCCGGACAGCTGCCGGTACGCCTCCACCAGCAGCATCATGCCGTACATGCCGGAGTGGCTGAACGACAGGCCGCCGCCGTTGGTGTTGATCGGGATGCCGGAGCCGCCGGGGCCGGCCTTGCCGTCCTGCCAGAGCGTGTGGCCCTCCCCGCGCGGCGCAAGGCCGAGCATCTCCGCCGTGATCGCGGCGGTGATCGTGAACGAGTCGTAGATCATCGCGAGTTCCATCTCGCCCGGGCCCATCCCCGCCATCTTGTAGGCGGTGTTGGCCGAGGCGGCGGCGGACGTCGCGGTGAAGTCGCCCATCTCCAGCATGGAGGAGTGGCTGGTGTTCTCGCCGGCGCCGGCCACCCACACCGGCCGTGTCCGGAGCGATCGCGCCTTCTCCGCGGAGGCGACGAGCACCGCGCCGCCGTGGTCGGTCACCAGGCAGATGTCCAGCAGGTTCAGCGGCCACGCGATGAGCCGGCTGTCCAGCACGTCCTGCACCGTGATCTTGCCGCCCGCCGGGTGCGTCTCCTTGGAGTGCATGACCGCGCGCGGGTTCAGCGTCGCCCAGTCGCGCGTGACGACGGCGATCTGCGCAAAGTCGGCCTTGGTGGTGCCGTACTGGTGCATGTGGCGCGTCATCGCGTGGGCGTAGTTCGAGGGGGCGCCGGCGATGCCGTACGGCACCTCGAACTGGTTCGCCACCGACCAGCGGTCGTCGCCGGTGGCGCGGTTCGTGCCGTTGCCGCGGTTCTTGCGCGCGGAGAAGCCCGACTCGCCGTGCGAGACGACGGCGACGTCGATGATGCCCGCGTTGATCGCGGCCAGCGCGTGGTGCACGTGCATCACGAACGAGCAGCCACCGATGGCCGTGGTGTCGATGTACCTCGGGTGGATGCCCAGGTGCTCGGCGATCTGGGCCGAGAAGCCGGCCGAGAAGACGCCTTCGATCTCAGACGGGCTGATGCCGGTCTGCTTGCAGACGTTGATGATCGCTTCGATGTGGAGCTTGGTGGCGGTCGTCCCCTCCTCGATGTAGCCGATCTTGTTGGATTCCGCGGCGCCGACAATCGCGGCGGCCATGGACGGGTTGTTGGGCATGGAGTCCTCCGTCGTTCCCGGGTCGCTGTTAGACGACGCGCCAGAAGGGGATGCTGACCTCGTCCGAGGCAGCCTCGAACTCGATCTTCACCTTCGCGCCGATCTTGATGGTCTCCGGCTTCGTCGCATCGACGCCGCGGAGGACGGTCAGCATGCGATCGCCCTCTTTGAGGTCGATGAAGGCCGTGACGAACGGCACTTCCTCCGCCCAGCCGCCGAAGGCGCGGTGCTGGACGGCAAAGGTGTGGAGGTAGCCCTCGCCGCTGCACTCCACCCACTCCAGTTGATCGGAGTGGCAATGGGGGCAGATCACGCGGGGGTAGAAGTGCACCCGGTTGCAGGTGAGGCAGCGCGGAAGCATGAGCTTCCCATCCTTGCAGCCGTCCCAGAACGGCTTGTTGATGTACTGCTCGGGGTCCGGGATCGGCTTGGTGTACGCCAACGTCCGCTCCTTGCTTCGTGGTCCGCGCCGGACGCCACGGCTGTGGTGGCGGCGCGAGACCGTGTGGGTGGCTGGTGACGCTGGCGTGTCGTGCGAGGTGCTCGCGGAGACCCCGGCAACGGGGCCGGCGAACCGGCTCGGCGCGCGCCCGTCGCGACCGCGAGCGACTCTAGTGCGGGCACGTCCACCGGGTCAACCAAGGCGGTAATAGCGGGGGCGCCGACCCGGCCCGTTTCATTGCGCCCCGCACAGGCGGGTGCTAGTTTCCGAACACCGCTCGCACTAAACTCGGGCCGCCGAGAGCCCTCGGAAGGGACGCGCTGGTGATTCCGGAGCAATTCGGACGCGTCGCGATCCTACTCGTCTTTGCGCTGGCGTTCCCGGTGCTGCCGCTGGCCGCGTCGTATCTCTTCGGCTGCCTGCGCTACCGCCCGGACAACCCGTCGCCGATCAAGCAGGCGACGTACGAGTGCGGCGTGGAGTCCGAGGGCACCTCGTGGGGGCAATTCCACGCCCGCTACTACCTCTTCGCGCTGGGCTTCGTGATCTTCGATGTCGACATCATCTTCCTGTACCCGTGGGCGGTGAACCACGCCGCCATGCCGGTGATCGTGCTGTTCAAGGCCGCGCTGTTCATCAGCATCCTCGCCTTCGGCCTCGCCTACGCGTGGCGGAAGCGCGCGCTGGAGTGGCGCTAGCCTTGCCCGCCGGACCGCGCCAGCTGGACGGGCACCGTGTGGCGGCGCGCCTGGGCGCGGCCCTGCCGGGCGCCGTCACGCGCGCCACGGACGAGTGGGTGGAGGTCGTCCCGGAGCGCGTGCAGGAGGCGCTCCGCTGGCTGCGCGACTCCGAGGAGTTCGATGCGGCGCAGCTGTCGGACCTCACCGCGGTCGACCGCCACACGCATTTCGAGGTCGTCTACCACCTCCAGTCGCTGGACCTGAACCACCAGGTGGTGGTGAAGGCAATCGTGGGCGACCACGAGGCCCCCGCGCTGCCGAGCGCGTACCCTGTCTACAAGGGGGCGCTCTTGCAGGAACGCGAGGTGTACGACCTGATGGGGATCCGCTTCGCGGATCACCCCGACCTGCGGCGGCTGTTCCTGTGGGAGGGCTTCCCCGGTCACCCGCTGCGCAAGGACTTCCTCGGCATCGGTGGCGGGCAGACGAGCGGCCTGCGCCGCTTCCCGAACGAGGATCGCGCAGACCCCGACCGGCAGATGAACCGCGACAACCTCACCTCGCAGGAGATGCCGCGCGAAGCGGGCGGCCACGGTTCCGAGCATGTGGCGTCGGGAGGTCACTAGGTGGCCACGACGAGCGACGCCGCGAACGACACGGCGAACGAGCCCTACGTCCTGAACATCGGCCCGCAGCACCCGTCCACGCACGGCGTGTTCCGCCTCCGCGTGGTGATGGACGGCGAGGTCATCCGCGATCTGGACATGATTGTCGGCTACCTCCACCGCTCGATGGAGAAGCTGGCCGAGGAGCGCACCTACACCCAGAACATCCCGTTCACCGACCGCGCCGACTACCTCGCGGCGATGTCGAACAACCTCGGCCTGTGCCTGGCCGTGGAGCGGCTGGCGGGCGTGGAGGTGCCGGAACGGGCGTCCTACCTGCGCGTGATCTTCGCGGAGCTGCAGCGCATCGCCAGCCACGCGATGGCCAACGGCACGCTGGTCTCCGACGCGGGCGCGTGGCAGACGCCGCTGCTCTACATGTTCCGCGAGCGCGAGAAGATCCTCGACCTGTTCGAGATGACCTGCGGCGCGCGACTGACCACGAACTACATGCGCATCGGCGGCGTGGCGTTCGATCCGCCCCCCGAGTTCTGGCCGGCGCTGCAAGAACTCGTCGACGAGCTGCCGGCGCGCATCGATGAGTACGCCTCGCTGGTGCAGGACAGCGAGATCTTCCTCGCGCGCACGCGGAACGTCGGCGTGATCACGGCGGCGGACGCGATCAACGGCTCGCTCGTGGGCCCGGCGCTCCGCGGCTCGGGCGTGCCGTGGGACCTGCGCAAGGCGGAGCCGTACTGCGTGTACGACCGCATGGAGTTCGAGGTCCCGGTGGGGCGTCACGGCGACGTGTACGACCGCTTCATGGTGCGCATGGAGGAGACGCGCCAGTCGACCGCGATCATCAAGCAGGCGATGGCGCAGATCCCCGGCGGGCCGCACAAGACCGACATCCCGCTGGCGCTGCGCCCCCCCGCAGGCGAGGTCTACGGGCGGGTGGAGGGGCCACGAGGTGAGTTGGGCTTCTACCTGGTCTCCGACGGCACCCCGGCGCCGTATCGCTTCCACATCCGCGCACCATCGCTGATCAACCTCTCGCTGCTGCGGGAGATGGCGGTGGGCGTCTCCTTGCCGGATGCTGTCGTCGCGCTCGGATCGCTCGACATCATCGTGGGAGACATCGATCGATGAGTGATGAGTAGGGACCGATGAGCCGCGCCGCCCTCCCTCCCGCGACGCCGATGGCGCGTCAGATCCTCGATCATCGCTCGCTACTGCAGCGCGCGCGCACGCTCCCCGGCGAGGCGAGGGTGGCGCTGGCGCTGCTGGGGATCATGACGGTCGCGGCGCTGGCGGCGGTCGGCTACCTGGTGATCGCGGGGACGCTGGACGGGCGCTGGTACGACATCCGCGACCTCGGCAACGGGACGTCGCACCTGGTGTACTGGATGGAGCGGCAGGGGTGGCATCCGGCGATCCCGTACCTGACGACGGGGCTGCTCGGCGGGCTGGGCATCCTGAGCCTCGTCGGGGGCTGGCTGGTGATCGGATCGTGGGTGGAGCGCCGCCTGCTCGCGAAGTTCCAGATCCGCCAGGGCCCGAACCGCAACGGCCCGTTCGGCCTCCTTCAGCCGATCGCCGACGCGCTGAAGCTCATCCAGAAGGAAGCGCTGATCCCCATCGGCGCGGACCGACTGCTGTATTACCTGCCGCCCGTGCTGATCTTCATCCCCGCGATGCTCGGCTGGGCGCCGGTGCCGTGGGCCGCGAGGATGTCGTACGTCGATATGAATGTAGGCGTGGTGTACGCGATTGCGATCTCATCGCTCGGCGTGCTCGCGGTGTTCCTCGCGGGCTGGTCGTCCAACAACCACTACGCGCTGCTGGGCGCGATGCGCACCGTGGCGATGATGGTGTCGTACGAGATCCCGATCAGCATGACGCTGCTCAGCGTCGTGGTGCTCACCGGGTCGCTGCAGCTCTCGCAGATTGTAGCGTGGCAGCAGCAGTACCACGTCTGGCTGATCATCGTGCTGCCGCTGGCGGCGTTCACGTTCCTGTTCGCGAGCACCGCCGAGATCAACCGCACGCCGAACGACATCGGCGAGGCGGAGTCCGAGATCGTCGCTGGCTTCCACACGGAGTACTCCGGCATGAAAGCCGGGCTGTTCCTCGCCGTCGAACTCGGCAACGCGATCCTCGTGGGCGCGATGATGGCGACGTTCTTCCTCGGCGGGTACACGCTGTTCGGGTTGGAGACGTGGATCCCCGGCTACCTGATCCTCGCGACGAAGATCGGCGCGGTGTACTTCGTGTTCGTGTGGCTGCGCGGCACACTGCCCCGGTTCCGCCTCGACCAGTTGATGGGCTTCGCGTGGAAGTTCCTGATCCCGCTCGCGATCGTGCAGCTGCTGGTGGTCGCGGTCGAGGCGCTCGTGATCGAGCAGTCTGGTCTGCCCGGCGTCGCCACCGTGAGCGGCGCGATCCTCGTGAACGCGCTGCTCACCTTCTTTGGCGTGCGCGCGTGGGCCAACGCCATCGGCTACCGGCCCGAGGCCGGCGCGTCGACGCCGATCCTGACGACCGCCGTGGGCGGGCTCCGTGCCGCGGCGCGCCTCCAGGCGGTGCCGTAGTGGAGTCGCCGGGCATCATCCTCGCGTTCTGGGTGCTGTCCGCGATCACGGTCGCGGGGTGCCTGCTGGTGATGGTCGCGCGCAACCTGCTGCACGCGCTGGTATTCCTGGTGCTGGCGTTCCTCGGCATGGCGGGGCTGTTCGTGACGCTGAGCGCGGACTTCATCGCGGTCGCGCAGATCCTGATCTACGCGGGTTCGATCGCGGTGCTGATGGTGTTCGCGATCATGCTGACGCCGCTCGCGGTGCGCGACAACGCGAACTCGCTGTACGTCCTGCCGGCGCTCGCGGCCGGCCTCGGCATGGCGGCGATCATCGGGTTCGTCGCGGTCAGCACGCCGTGGGCGGAACTGCAGGGCGACGCGCTGAAGCACAACGACCCGGTGACCACGGTGGCGGCGATCGGCGATCTGCTGCTCGGCCGCTACGTGTTGCCGTTCGAGGTGGCCTCGATCCTGCTGTTCTTCGCGCTGCTCGGCGCGATCGTGCTGGTTCGCGAGCGACGCAACGACGGGGATCCGTCGTGATCCTCGAAGGACTGAGCGTCACGCTGGCGCACTACCTCGCCGTCTCGGGCGTGATCTTCGGCATCGGCGCGGTGATCGCGCTGTCCAAGCGCAACGCCGTCGCCGTGCTCATGGGCATCGAGTTGATGCTGAACGCCGTGAACCTGACGCTGCTCGCGTTCTCGCGCTTCTCTTCTGCGTTCACGCAGGGTGGCGCGCAGGGCGGGGAGCCGTTATCGGGGCACGTGTTCGTCGTCTTCGTGCTGACCGTGGCGGCCGCGGAGGCAGCGGTCGCGCTCGCGATGGCGGTGCTCGTGTACCGCCATCGCGAGACTGTGGACCTCGATCGCATCAACCTGCTGCGTGGCTAGGGGCGGGTAGGGGGCGCGGCATGTGGGTGAAGTTCATGGACGTCGCGGACGGCTACGCCGCGGAGACGTGGCGCGAGGTGTTCAACCAGGAGGCGCTCTCCGTGCGCATCGTCCCGCCGATCGAGGTCGGTTCGATGGCGGACGCGCGTTCGATCTGGGTGCCGGACGGCAAGACGCACGTCGCGCGTGAAGTGTTGAACAAGATCTAATGCTGCTCCCCGCGATCCCCGAAGCCGCCGTCTGGGCGATCTACTTCGCGCCGCTGGTCGCGTTCCTGGTGATCGTGGCGGCGCTGCGCAGTCGCCCGCTGCTCGCCGGGCGGTTCGCGATCGGCGCGATCGGCGTGGCGTGGCTGCTTGCGATGTGGGCGCTGGACACCTCGATCGGGCTGGGCGGCGAGCCGGCGGACTTTGGCGTGCACCACTGGGTGTCGCTGTTCACGCTCGACGTGGAGTTCGGCGTCCGCCTGGACGGGCTGAGCGCGGTGATGATCGGCGTCGTCACCAGCATCTCGCTGCTCGTGCAGGTCTATTCGACCGGGTACATGGCGGGCGACGGCGGCTACGCGCGCTTCTTCGCGTTCATGTCGCTGTTCACCATGTCGATGCTCGGACTGGTGATGGCGTCCAGCCTGCTCCAGTTGTTCGTCCACTGGGAGCTGGTCGGCCTCACCTCGTACCTGCTGATCGGCTTCTGGTTCCACCGGCCCAGCGCCGCCGCCGCCGCCAAGAAGGCGTTCATCGTCACGCGGTTCGGCGACTTCGGGTTCATGATCGCGGTGGTGCTGATCTGGGTGAACACCGGCACGTTCGACATCGCGGAGATCAACCACCTCGCGCACGCTGGGGAGATCGCGGTGCCCGTGCTCACCGGCTTCGTGCTGGGACTGTTTGCGGGCGCGGCGGGCAAGTCCGCGCAGTTCCCACTGCATTTCTGGCTGCCGGACGCGATGGAGGGGCCGACGCCCGTCTCCTCGATCGTGCACTCCGCGACGATGGTGGCGGCGGGCGTCTACCTGCTGCTGCGCTTCTTCGGCAGCGTCGAGGCGGCGCCGCAGGGGGTGCGCGACACGATCGCCTTCGTCGGCGCGTTCACGGCGATCTTCGCGGCGTCGATGGGCATCGTGGCGACGGACATCAAGCGGGTGTTGGCGTACTCGACGATCTCGCAACTCGGCTACATGGTGATGGCGATCGGCCTCGGCGGGTACGTCGCCGCGATCTTCCACCTGTTCACGCACGCGTTCTTCAAGTCGCTGTTGTTTCAGGGCGCGGGCTCGTTGAGCCACGCGACGAACACTTTCGAGATGCCGCTGATGGGCGGCCTCCGCAAGTCGATGCCCATCACCTACTGGACGTTCCTGATCGGATCGTTGTCGCTCGCCGGCATCTTCCCGCTCGCCGGCTTCTGGTCGAAGGACGAGATCCTGCTCGACGCGTGGACCCACAACCGGCTGTTGTGGGTCATCGGCACGGCGGTCGCGTTCATGACCGCGCTCTACATGCTCCGCGCGATCTTCATGATCTTCTTCGGCGAGTATCGCGGTGGCGCGGCGCCGGAGCACGGGGGCCACGCGAGCCACCCGCACGAGTCACCGCGATCGATGGTCGCGCCGCTGATCCTGCTGTCGGTGGGCGCGACCTTCTTCGGGTTGTTCAACGTCGGCGGCGCGTTCGGCCACTTCGTCGAGGGAGCGCTCGACCCGGCGATCCGCCACTTCGAGTTCGAGGTGAACGAGATCGTGCTCGTGACGTCCACCGTCGCGGCGCTCGCCGGGATCGCGGTCGCCGCGGCGATCTACTACGCGCGGCGTCCCGAGTCTTCGATGGTGCGCGGTGCGCTGGGGCCGGTCCCAGCGGTGGTTGAGCGGCTGTACTACGTGAACGAGATCGCCGAGGACGGCGTGGTGCGCGGCGTCCTGCACGGCGGCGTGGGTCGGGCGGCTGCGGCGTTCGACCGGTACGTGGTGGACGGCATCGTGAACGGAGCGGGCGTCGTGACGCGGCTCGCGGGCGGCGTGCTGCGCCGCTCGATCACCGGGCAGTTGCAGGCATACACCTCGCTGTACGTGCTGGGCGTGGTGGTGGCGATCGGCGCGCTCTTCGTGCTCAGCGGCGGGGTGCTGGAACGGCTGGCGCCTTGATGCTGACGCTCTTCCTGCTGCTCCCCGCCGCCGGTGCGCTGCTCGCGCTGTTCCTGCCGAAGCACCGCGATCAGGACGCGAAGTGGATCGCGCTGCTCTTCGCGGGCGCCGCCTTCGCCGTCTCGATCGCCGTCTTCGCGCTCTTCGACGCGGCCCACGAGGGCTACCAGTTCGTGGATCGCTTCCAGTGGATCGCGGCGGAGACGGCGGGGTTCAGCATCATGTACGCCGTCGGGGTCGACGGCCTGTCGGCGCCGCTGGTATTGCTGCTCGGCCTGCTCTCGGTCGTGTCGGTGCTCGTGTCGTGGCGCATCGAGGCGCACGCGAAGCAGTACTTCGCGTGGCTGCTGCTGATGGAGAGCGCGGTCGCCGGGGTCTTCCTGTCGCTCGACCTGATCCAGTTCTTCCTGTTCTGGGAGCTGGAACTGCTGCCGATGTTCATGCTGATCAGCCAGTGGGGTAGCGGCCGCCGGCTCTACAGCGCGACAAAGTTCCTGCTCTACACGCTCGCCGGCTCGGCGTTCATGCTCGTCGGCTTCCTCGTGCTGGGTGCAGCGGCGGGCACCTTCGACATGGCGGAACTGGTTGAGACGCCGGTGACCGAGGCGGCCGTGCCGCTGACGCTGGTGTTCTGGGCGATCATGCTCGCGTTCCTGGTGAAGCTGCCCGTCTTCCCGCTCCACACCTGGCTCCCCGATGCGCACACGGACGCGCCGACCGCCGTCTCCGTGATGCTCGCGGGGGTGCTGCTGAAGATGGGCGGCTACGGCATCATCCGCATCGCGCTGCCGATCCTGCCGCAGCAGGCGAGGGATGCGAGCCTGATGCTTGCCACGCTCGCCGGGTTCTCGATCCTGTGGGGCGCGGTGATCACGCTGCGCCAGACCGACCTGAAGCGGCTTGTGGCGTACTCGTCCGTGTCGCACATGGGGTACGTGCTGCTCGGCGTGTCGGCGATGGGCCCGCTCGCGCTCTCCGGCGCGGCGATGCAGATGTTCACGCACGGCACGATCACCGGCCTGCTGTTCGTGGTCGTCGGCCTGATCTACGACCGCACGCACACGCGCGAGATCGCAGAGATGTCTGGGCTGATGCACCGGATGCCGCTGGTCGGCACCGTGTTTGTGGTCGCCGGGCTCGCCTCGCTCGGGATGCCGGGCACCTCCGGCTTCGTCGCCGAGCTCACGACGTTCCTCGGATCGTTCGCGGCGCATCCCGTGGCGACCGCGGCGGGCATCTTCGGCGTGGTGCTGTCCGCCGGGTACATCCTGTGGACGGTGCAGCGCGTGCTGCACGGCCCGCCGTCCGAGCGCTGGCGTGACCTCACGGACGCAACCGCGTGGTGGGAGGTCACCGCGATGGCGTCGCTGGTGATCGTGATCTTCGCCGTGGGCATCTACCCGGCGCTGCTGACGCACGCCGTGGAGGCGGGAATCGCGCCGATCGCCCACATCCTGGAGGGCGTCTCGTGAGCACGCTGGCCACGGCGCTCTACATCGGTCCCGCACTGCTGCTGTACGCCGGTGCGGGCCTCGTGCTGCTCGCCGACCTCGTGCAGGGGCGGCGCGCGCCGGTGGGGCTGCTCTCGCTGCTGGCGCTGTTGCTCGCGGCATGCGCGGCGGTGCTGCAGATCGGCGCTGGCGCAGACGGGCCGATCCTGCACGGCGCGATCGTCGTCGATCGCTTCTCCGTGTTCTTCACGTTGCTGCTGACCGCCGTCACCGCCGCGGTGATCGTCGCGACGAGCGAGTGGGCGGCGCGCGTCGAGGATCGCGGCGAGTTCTACGGCCTGCTGCTCGTCGCGGTCGGGTCGATGGTGCTGCTCGTCCAGGCGAACGACCTGATCACGCTGTTCGTGGCGCTGGAGACCACCTCGCTGGCGCAGTTCATCCTTGCCGGGATCGCGCGCAGCGACCGCTCCTCCGAGGCGGGCCTGAAGTACCTGCTCTCCGGTGCGGTCGCGGCGGCGGTACTGCTGTACGGCTTCGCGTTCCTCTTCGGCATGGCGGGTACGACCTCGCTGCCGGGGATCGCCGAGTTCGTGCGCAGCGGGCCGGAGGGGCTGCGGCTGCCGCTGATCATGGCGTTCGTCTTCGTTGCGGCAGGCATCGGCTTCAAGATGGCGATCTTCCCGTTCCACGCGTGGGTGCCGGACGTCTACCAGGGCGCGCCCACGCCCGTCGCCGCGTTCCTGTCCGTCGCCTCGAAGGCCGCGGGCTTCGCGATCGTGCTGCGGCTGTTCTACGCGGGCCTCGGCGGCGCCAGCACGCTGATCACGGAGGACTGGGCGAAGCTGTTCGCGGTGTTCGCCGCGCTGTCGATGCTGTTCGGCAACCTCGGCGCGCTCGTGCAGACGGACGTGAAGCGCATCCTCGGGTATTCGTCGATCGCGCAGGCGGGCAACATCGCGGTCGGCGTCGCGGCGGTGGCGGCGGAGAGCACGATCGGGCCGTCCGGCGTGCTGTTTTTCCTCGGCACCTACGCGGCGACGAACCTCGGCGCGTTCCTCGCGGTCAACGCCGTCTCCGCGCGGCTCGGTTCGGACGACATCGCCGCCTACGCCGGTCTCCTCCGGCGCGCGCCGATGACGGCGGTGGTGCTGTCGCTGTGCCTCGCCTCGCTCACCGGGCTGCCGCCGACGGCGGGCTTCATCGCGAAGGTGTACGTCTTCAACAGCGCGATCCAGACCGCGCAGCCGTGGCTCGTCGCGCTCGTCGCGATCGCCGTGCTGAACACCGCGATCTCGGCGTTCTACTACCTGCGGTGGGTGCGCACGATGATCCTCGATGAGCCGCAGGACGCGACGCCGATCGAGACGCCGGGGGGCGCGCAGGCGGTGCTGCTGATCGCCTCGGCGGGCGTGCTGTTCTTCGGCCTGTGGCCCGCGCCGCTGATCGCCGCCGCGCAGCGCGCCGCCGCCGCGCTGCTCGTCTAGCCGGCCGTGACCACGCACGACGCGCACGACCCGGCACGGTGGGACGTCGTCGTTGGCGTGTCCGACGCGTTCGCCGCTGAGGTGGATGCGGAGCACGTCGCGGCGCTCCTCGCCCGCGTGCTCGGCGACGAGGGCGTGGAGGACGACTCCGGCCTGTCCGTCGAGGTCGCGGGTGACGAGCTGCTGCGCGAACTCAACCGCGAGCACCGCGGCGTGGACGCGCCCACGGACGTGCTCTCCTTCGCCGCCGAAGAGGGCGAGGCGTTCCCGGTCGCGCCCGGGGAGCCGCGCTACCTTGGTGACATCGCCGTGTCGGTGGAGAGCGTGCGCCGGAACGCCGCCGAGGTCGGTCTGTCCACGTCGGACGAGATCGACCACGTGCTCGTCCACGGCCTGCTGCACCTCCTCGGCTACGACCACGAGACCGATGAAGACGAGGCGGCGATGCGCGCGCGCGAGGAGGGATTTCTCGGGGCGCAGATTCACGCGAGCGGGGCGGGGCATCATGACGAGTGAGGGTGCCATCGCCGCGCTTGGTAGTGGGTCAGTTTGACCGGCGCTCGCGCCAAAAGAGAATGGCACTGAGTAAGGCGAGCACGAGGACGCCCGGAGAGAAGAGCGTATCGATGAAGCTCTTCGGCGTCAGGCCACCATCGCCGATCGCGTGATAGATCAAGACCCCAAGGAACACGAGCGCCGTAGCGGCCGACCACTGTTGGAACTGGGTCATCGTGCCATCCTCTGTGCATGCCTCACCGCTCAAAGAAGAAGCCGACCGATGTGAACGCGCTTGCCGCCCAGATTCTATGCGAGGCGACGAGCGGCGAGTCGAAACCTAAGGTGCCCGGGGAAGAATCCGGTTGCCATGGCTATCAGGCGTACGGCGCCGCGCCAGTCGCAAGACTGACAAACGCCCGCTGACCCCACCACGCCCGGTTGATACACTGACCTCGCGGGGTGCGGGCCTCGCGAGGCGCGCGGATTCCCCTCTGCCGCCCGGGGGTGTGTTGGCTCAAGAAGTCCTGTACCGGAAGTGGCGTCCGCGGCGCTTCAGCGACGTGGTCGGCCAGGAGCCTGTCTCCACCACGCTGCGCCACGCGGTGGCGGCCGGCACGCCCGCGCACGCCTACCTCTTCACCGGACCGCGAGGCACGGGCAAGACCAGCACCGGGCGCATCCTCGCGAAGGCGGTGAACTGCGCGCAGCCGATCGAGGGCGAGCCGGACAACACCTGCGCCTCCTGCCTGACCTACGACGAGGGGCGCTCGCTCGACCTCATCGAGCTCGACGCGGCGTCCAACCGCGGCATCGACGAGATCCGCGACCTGCGCGAGAGCGCCGGGTACTCGCCGACGGTGGGGCGCTACAAGGTCTACCTCATCGACGAGGTGCACATGCTGACGGACGCGGCGTTCAACGCGCTGCTCAAGACGCTGGAGGAGCCGCCGCCGCACGTCATCTTTGTGCTCGCCACCACCGATCCGTACCACATCCCGCCGACCATCCTCTCGCGCTGCCAGCGCTTCGACCTCCGGCTGATCCCGGTCGCCACGATCGTGCGCCTGCTCGAGGTGATCGGGGCGGGCGAGGGCTTCACCGTGGAGGCGGGCGGCTACGAACTGGTCGCGCGGCAGGCGACCGGCTCCGCGCGCGACGCGGTGAACCTGCTGGACCAGCTGGTGGCGTACCACGGCGTGAACCTCAGCCTGGAGGACGTGCGCGCGGGCCTCGGCCTCGTCATCGATGACCGCGCCGCGGACCTCGCGCGCGCAGCGATCGGGCGCGACCTGAAGGCGGGCCTGTCGCTGCTCGCCGCCGCGCGCGACGACGGTGTGGAGGTGCGCTCCTTCATCAAGAGCGTTGTCGACGTGCTGCGTTCGGTGCTGCTGCTGAAGGCGGGCGCGGGCGACCAGTTGCCGCTCTCCGACGCCCAGCGCGAGGAACTCGATGGCCTCGCCGCCTCCGCCACCGTCGCCGATATTGCCGCCGCGCTGGAGGCGCTCGGGGCGATCGATTTCGCGGGCGACGCGTACGATTCGCTCCCCGCCGAGATCGCCTTCGCGACGCTCGCGACCGGGCTGCGCGATCGGGCCGCCGTAGGTGCGGTGGCGGCGGCACCGCCGCCTGCCGTCGCGCCAGTACCTCGGCCGCCGGTGCCGCGCTCCGGGGCGGGTGCGCCGCCGCGCGCCGCCGCGAGCACGCCGGGGGATGCGCCGCGCGGCGCTCCCCGCGAGGCCCGTGCCGCCGCACAGCCCGCCTCGGCGGCCGCGTCACGGCGCGAGGATGCGGCGCCCGCGCAGCCGTTCACGCCGCCCGACGCAGGCGACGTCTCGGACGCACTCGCGCAGGTGCGCGCGCGGTGGGAGGAGATCACGGTCGCCGCTCGGCGTATGGACAAGCGGGCGAGCGCGATGGTGGGCGCGTTGTTGAGCGAGCCATCGCGTGCCTTCCCGAAGGAGGTCACGGGCGGCGTGTTGCACCTCGGCTTCCTGTACGCGGGACAGGTAGACCTGGCCGTGAAGATCGCCGACGTGCTCACCCGCGCGATCTCCGAGGTGCTCGGGACGCCGATGCAGGTCATGGGCGTGCATTGGCCCGAACTGGCCTCCGCGGGCACCGCCCCCGCGGCGAAGCCTGCAGGGAGCGCGCCGAAGGGCAGCCACCTCGTCGAGGAAGCGCTGAAGCTTGGCGCGCAGCCCATCGACGCGATTGAGGCCATCGAGGCCATCGACGGCGGCGCACAACCGTGAGCGCACGCCCGACCGTCACCGGATGCACCGCGTGAACGACGGCCACGCCCCGTTCCTTCCCGGCGCGTCGTCGCCGATCGCGCGCCTCGTGGAGGCGTTCCACCGGCTGCCCGGCATCGGTCCGAAGTCGGCGCAGCGCCTCGCCTACCACATCCTGCGCGCGCCGGAGGCGGAGGCACAGGAACTCGCCGACGCGCTCGTGGAGGTGAAGCGCAGCATCGTCTTCTGCGCGCAGTGCCAGAACCTTACCTCGCGCACGCCGTGCGACATCTGCTCGGACGGTTCGCGAGACCACCACTCGATCTGCGTGGTCGAGGAGCCGCTGGACGTCCTCGCCATCGAACGCACGGGCGGCTTCGGCGGCGTGTACCACGTGCTGCACGGCGTGATCTCGCCCGCGGACGGTGTGGGTCCCGAAGACCTCAAGATCGGCGAGTTGCTCGCGCGCCTGCGCGACGTGGAGACCGAGGTCAGCGAGATCATCGTCGCCACCAACCCGAACCTCGAGGGCGAGGCGACGGCGATGTACCTCGCGCGGCTGCTGCGGCCGCTGGGCATCCGCGTGACGCGCCTCGCGCGCGGCCTCCCGGCGGGCGCCGACCTGGAGTACGCCGACGACGTCACGCTGAGCCGCGCGCTGGAGTTTCGCCAAGAGGTACAGTGATGCCGGGGCGCGTCCCGCGCGTCGTGCGCACGCCGGCGATCGTGCTGCGCCACCGGCGGCTGGGCGAGGCGGATCGCATCGTCACGCTGCTCACCCCGGGGCGCGGCAAGATCGACGTGATCGCGAAGGGTGTGCTGCGCGCCCGGAGCCGCATGGCGGGGCACCTGGAGCCGCTGACCCTCGTCGAGGTGGTGCTGGCGCACGGCCGCAGCATGGACGTGGTGACGCAGGCGCAGACGATCGACGCCTTTCCTGCGGCGCATGACGATCTCGATCGCCTCAGCGCCGCGATGTACCTCCTCGAACTCGCCGATCGCATCACCGTCGAGCACGCCGACGCCGAGGGACTCCACGATCTGCTGCACGTCGCGCTCGTGCGGCTCGCGCGGGGGGACGGGCAGCAGGTGGTGACGCGCACCTTCGAGCTCGCGCTGCTGGACGCGACGGGGTTCCGCCCCGAGCTGACCGCGTGCCTGCGCTGCTCGATGCCGGTGGCGGCGGAGGCGGCCTGGTGGGCGCCCGCGGAGGGCGGTGTGATGTGCGCGTCCTGCGCGCGCGCGCACCAGGACGCGCAGCCCATCGACGCGACGGCGCTCCGCGTGCTGCGGGCGTTCCAGACGCAGACCTACGAGGAGGCTGGGCGCATCCGCCTCACGGACGAACTCGCCGCGCGCATGGAGCAGGCGATGCACGCGCTGATGCGCGCGGTGGTGGAGCGCGACCTGAAGAGCGCGCAGTTCGTCAGCGCCGCACGCCGCGCCCGTGTCGCCGGCGAGGGCATCGAGGCTGCGATTGATGCGGCTCGCGACACGGCTGGCGACGACGAGGAGTAGCCTGCGCAGGCAGGCGAGGAGGCGAGCGATGGCGGAGACGCGAGCGCAACCGGTGCGCGTACCGGACGGGGAGCGGTTCGCCGGGGCCGTGGCCTACGTGCTGGGCGCGATCCCGGTACTGCTCAACCTCGATCCCTACATCAACCTCATCGGCACGCTCTTCCCGAGGCAGGTCGCCGATACGGTGACCGTGGTCGTGCTGGTGGCGATCGTGGTGCTGTGGTTCGCCGCACAGCGGCGCGAACGCGGATTCGTCCGCGCGCACGTGGTGCAGATGTGCATCATCGTCTTCGCGACCGGCATCGTCGGACGGGTCGCCCCGCGCGAGGATGTGCTGGGGACGGGGCTGATCCCGACGCTGGTGGGCGTCGTCGCGTTGCTCGGGATGCTGTGGCTCGCGGGCATGGCGTGGGCGGGCCTGCCGCCGTCGCTGCCGTGGATCGGCAACCGCTCGTGCCGCTGGGGACGCTACGAGCGGCGCGAGAACACGTAGTCGAGGATGCCGTCCAGCGTCTCGCGCACCTCGCCTGCGGGCAGCGTGCGCAGCGCGGAGCGCGCTTCCTCGCCGAAGCGCAGCGCGGTCTGCATCGATTCGTCGAGGAGATCGGACTCCACGATCTCGCGGATCGCGCGATCGATGTTCGCCTTGCGGCGCACACCCTCGAAGGCGCGCTTCACGGGGTTGTCGTCCGGCTTCCGCTGCATGTAGAGGATCGCGGGCAGCGTCAGCGTGCCGCCCGCGAGGTCGGAGCCGACGGGCTTGCCCATCACCGCCGGGTCGCCGGTGAAGTCCAGGATGTCGTCTACGATCTGGAACGCGATGCCGAGGTGCAGGCCGTACGCCCGCATCGCCTCCACCTGATCCGCGGGCGCGCCCGCGACCATCGCGCCACCCTCGGCGGCGGTGCTGAAGAGCGAGGCGGTCTTGCCGGTGATCCGGTCCAGGTAGCGCTGCACGTCCTCGGAGTACTCGAAGACGGTCATGTCCTGCCTGAGTTCGCCCTTCGCCATCATCATCAGCGTGCGGGCGAACGCGCGGACCACCTGCGTGTTGTCGGTCTGTGCGATGAAATCCGCGGCGTGCGCGAACATGTAGTCGCCGAGCATCACGGACGCCGCGTTCCCGAACAGCGCGTTCGGCGTCGGCTCGCCGCGACGCTCCTGCGCCGCGTCGATCACGTCGTCGTGCACCAGCGTCGCGGTGTGCAGCAGCTCGACGCTCGCCGCGAGCGGGACGAGCCGGTCGAGGTCGTAGGCGCCGAGCCGCCCGCCGAGGAGCGCGATCGCCGGGCGCATCATCTTGCCGGTCCCGGCGAGCGCGTTCTCCAGCATCCGCTGGAGGAACGGGAACTCGACGTTCGAGGCGATCGATTGGAGCGCCTCGGAAATACGCGGCAGGTCGCCGGCGACGGGGCCGTACAGGGATCCGGCGGCGGTGCTGCTGGTGCCAGTGCGGGGCGTCGTCGTCATGGGCGCTCTCGTGGTCAGCCGGTTCAACCGAGGTCGAAGAGGCGCGCCGCATTCTCTGCCGTCGTGCGCACGACCTCCTCCGGCGAGCAGCCTCGGAGGCCAGCGACGAAACGCGCCGTTTCCACCACGTATGCCGGCTCGTTCCGCCGGCCGCGATGGGGGGCGGGAGTCAGGTACGGGGAGTCGGTTTCGATCAGCATACGCGCGAGGGGCACAGCGCGCGCGACCTCCTGCCCGCGTAGATTGTTCGGGAACGTGACCGTCCCCGGCACCGAGATCAAGAAGCCGATTGCTACGTAATGCGCCGCCAGCGTGGCGTCCCCGGCGTAGCAGTGCATCATCCCCACCTCGCGCCCGACGCCGAGGTACGGACCGACGTGGCGTGACCATTCGTCGAGGATCGCGAAGCAGGCGTCGTCTGCGTCGCGCGCGTGGACGACGACCGGCAGGCGGTGCTGCCGCGCGAGGTCGAGCTGCCAGCGGAAGGCCGCCGCCTGCTGCTCCGCGGACGGGCCCGGTCGCGAGAAGTCGAGGCCGATCTCACCGATGGCGATGGCCCCGGCTTGGGCCGCGCGCGCGATGCCGTCGCGTTCCTCGGCGAGCCGGCCGGCGTGTTCCGGGTGCAGCCCGACGGCGGCGTGGACGCGCGCGTCCCGCGCGGCGAGCGCGCGGCACTGCTCGCTGGAGGCGGTGTCCACGCCCACCTCGACGACGCCGCCGAGCCCAGCTGCCCAGGCGCGCGCCATCACGGCGTCGTAGTCCGCGTCGAACTCGGGCGTCGACCACGTGTGCGTGTGCGCATCGAAGGCGCCGGGCAGCGGCGCCGGATCGCGGTCGATGCGCTGTCTCATCGGCGGCTCCACAATATGGGGTTGCCTCGGCGCGGATGTGCCCTCACCCTCCGCCCTCGCCCACGAAGTGGGAGCGGGCGGCCACGCCGCCAACGCGGGGGCCGTTGGGGGTGCAACCCCCAACCATTCATCCCCCCTTCCCGTCGCGGGAAGGGGGCAGGGGGGATGGGTCCGCCTGACGTTCACGCCGCGCTGGCTGGTCGAGATGTGCACGGCCACGCTCACTGCGCGAGCCGTGCCTCTTCCTCGGCGACCACGGAGTCGTCGAGCTTCTTGAAGAGCGGCGCGGGGGTGGGGAGGGCCGCGCCGGCCAGCACCGGCGTGCGCCGCCATCCCCCGGCTGCCACGTCGCCCTCGTGGCCGAGCAGCGCCCACGCCCGCTGGCAGGAGAACGGCAGCACCGGGTGGAGCAGCGTCACGAGGCCGCTGATCGTGTTGAGCGCCACGTACAGCGTCTCCGCGGCGTGATCGCGGTCGGTCTTCACCGCGCTCCACGGTGCGCGGGCATCGAGGTACTGGTTGGCCGCCTGCGCCACCTCCATCGCCGCCGTCAGGCCGCGGCGCAACTGCACCCGCTCGAAGTCCGCGCCGACCGCCTCGAACGCCTCGTCGCAGCGTTCGAGCAGCGCGAGCGACTCGGGCGCGAGCGCGGCGGGCGGCGTGGGGACGCTGGCCTCGAAGTTGCGGTAAGTGATCGTCAGTACGCGGTTCACCAGGTTGCCCCAGCGCGCCACCAGCTCGTCGTTGTTGCGGCGCACGAACTCTGTCCACGTGAAGTCGGAGTCGCTGGTCTCGGGGGCGTTGGCCGTCAGCATGTAGCGCAGCGCGTCCGGGTCGTAGCGCTCCAGGTACTCGGGCAGCCAGATCACGCCGCCGCGGCTCTTCGACGCCTTCGTCCCGCCCATTGTCAGGTACTGGTTCGCGGGCACGTCGTACGGCAGGTTCAGGTCGCCGTGGCCGAGGATCATCGCGGGCCAGATCACCGTGTGGAACGGGATGTTGTCCTTGCCGATGAAGTGGAACGTGCGTGAAGTGTCGGCGGTCCACCAGTCGCGCCACGCCTCCGGGTCGCCGGTGGGGTTGGCCGGGCTCGCCGCCCATTCGATGGTGGCAGACAGGTAGCCGATCACCGCTTCGAACCAGACGTAGATGCGCTTGTCCTCGTACCCCTCGAGCGGGATCGGGACGCCCCACGTCAGGTCGCGAGTGATCGCGCGATCCTTCAGCCCCTCGCGCAGCATGCCGAGCGTGAAGTTGCGGACGTTGGTGCGCCAGTGCTCCTTGCCGGCGACCCACTCTTGCAGGCGCTCCGTGAATGCGGACAGCCGCAGGAAGAAGTGCGACGAGGCGCGCCGCTCCGGCGTCGCGTCAGAGAGCTTCGAGCGCGGGTTGATGAGGTCCAGCGCGTCGAGGGTGGAGCCGCAGGTCTCGCACTGGTCGCCACGCGCGCCGTCCGCGCCGCACACGGGGCAGGTACCCTCGACATAACGGTCGGGGAGAAAGCGGCCCGCGACAGGGTCGAACAGCAGTTCCTGTTCCGCCTCGTACAGGTAGCCCGCTTCCAGCAGTCGGGTGAAGAAGTGCTGCGCGACTTCGATGTGGTTCGGCGTGTCCGTCGAGGTGAACAGGTCGAAGGAGATGCCGAACCCCGCCCATGTCTCGAGGAAGGACTGGTGGTAGCGCTGGAAGACCGCCTCGGGCGTGGTGCCTTCCTGCTCCGCGCGGACGGTCACCGGAGTGCCGTGCGAGTCGGAGCCGGAGACCATCAGCACGCGGCTCCCGCGCATCCGCTGGTAACGGGCGAAGATGTCCGCGGGGAGGTACGCCCCCGCCAGGTGGCCCGCGTGGAGGTGATTGTTGGCGTACGGCCACGCCACCGCGACGAGGATGGTCCCGGGCGCTCGAACGGAGGTTGTCGCGTTGGTCATGGAACCGAAATCGTAGCATGGGCGCTCATATCGTCGACCTGCTCGCGGGTGGCTCACGGGCGCGTGTCGTGCAGCGGCGGATGCTGCTGACCGGCGCTGCACGATTCGTCGATGGCTATGTCGTTGGATAGATGGAGTATCCGCCGCCGCGTCGTCGCGATGGCCCTGGTCGTCGTGGCGCTCGGCACGCTGGCCTCCGCGCCGCATATCTCCGCGACTCTCCGCGCGGCGGCGCTGCTGGGCGATGTGGTATTCCGCGCGCCGGTACGCCCGCTGGCGTACCTGACCCCCGCGCCTACCACGGGGACGCTTCAGTGGGGGGAGGGCGGTGCCGGCGCGCTCACGCTTCCCGGCGGCACAGGCCCGCACGCCGGCCTCGTGCTCATGCTGGGCGCCGAGCCCGCCGAGCCGAGCGACCCGCGCGTCCAGCGGCTGACGGACGGACTCGCGCGCTCGGGGCTGGCCACGCTGCTCGTGCGCTCGCCGCGGCTCATCGATGGCGCGCTGACGCCCGACGAGGCGACGCTGCTGGTGGACGCCTTCCGGGCGCTGCGCGGCCATCCGCGCATCCGCGCCGACCGCGTGGCCTTCGTCGGCCTCTCGGTCGGCGGGTCGATCGCGATGATCGCCGCGGCCGATCCGGCGATCGCGGAACACGTCTGGTTCGTGCTGGCGATCGGCCCTCACTACGATGGGCGCACACTCGTCGCCAGCATCGCCGGGCGCGCGTACCGCGATGCCGGCGCGACCGTCCCGTGGAGCCCCGATGCCACCGCCACCGGGATCATGACGCGGACACTGCTGGCCGCGCTGCCGGGGGCGGATCGTGACGCGATCGCCGCCGGCACGCCGCCCACGAGCACCGACGGCGCGGTCGTGCGCGATCTGCTGCGCGCCCGGGATCTCGACGAGGCCGAGCGGCTGGTCGCGCGGCTCGGTCCGCCGATGCAGGCGGCGCTCGATGCGGTCAGCCCGCGCTCCCACCTCGCCGCGCTGCGGGCCCCGCTGTACCTGCTGCACGATCGGAGCGATGCATTCATCCCGTGGCCCGAGTCCGAGGCGATCGCGGCGGTGGCGCTCCCCGCCGTCTACGAACGACTCGACCTGTTCGAGCACGTCGACCCCCGCCCGGGCAGCGCGACCATCCTGTTGCGAGACGGCTGGCGGCTGCTGCGGCTCTTCGCGCGCATACTCGCGAGCGCTGCGGAACCGCCTCAATGACCGCCGGGCGAAGGTGGGGCACGGGCGGGATGCCCTGGGCCGGCGGCGGCAGTAGCGAGACGCCTCTCTTGCCGGTGGGCGCCGCGGCCGAGGGCGTTGCGGGTCACTCCCGACGGCGAAGTGCTCATCCGACTGAGCGGTACGGATTGACCCACCTCTGGTCGAGCGATAACCTGAACCGCACTCTCCTGACAGCACATGACGGTGAGACGCCAATGCAGGGCCGTGTTCCATTCAGGCACCACTCGACGGGATTCCGCGGGTAGGTGTGCGCCCAATCCAACAACCCCCTCCGCGCGAGGGGGTTTGCGTAATGCGCGTAGTGGGGGTGTGACGTGGTAACCAGCGAACGACCGCAATCTTCGGCATCCGCGTCGTCCTCCGTGACGCGCAAGACACTCGAGCACGCGTACGGCTTCGATGACGTCGCGATTGTTCCCGGGGCGGTGACGACCAACCCCGAGTTGGTCTCCACCGACTTCCAGCTCGGCGAACATACCTTCCGTGTTCCGATCATGGCGTCGTCGATGGACGGCGTGGTGGATCCGAAGTTCGCGATCAACTTCAGCAAGCTCGGCGGCCTCGCTGTGCTGAACCTCGACGGCGTGTGGACGCGCTACGAGGACGCGGCGGCGGTGCTCGAGGAGATCGCGGCGGCCGACCTGGAAACCTCCACGAAGATCATCCAGCGCGTGTACCAGGAGCCGATCAAAGAGCACCTAGTCGGCCAGCGCGTCGAGGAGATCAAGGCGGCGGGCGGCTTCGCCATCGTCGGCAGCACTCCGCAGAACACCAAGAAGTTCGGCCCGATCACGAAGGATGCCGGCGCTGACTTCTTCGTCGTGGCCTCCACGGTCACCACCGCGCGCCACATGTCGCGGTCGCTTAAGGGGCTGCAACTCGACGAGCTGGTGAAGCAGATGGCGGGCGTCCCCATCCTCGTCGGCAACACCGTCGACTTCACAGCGACGATCGAGCTCATGGAGACGGGCATCCACGGCGTATTGATCGGCGTCGGCCCCGGCGCCGCCTGCACCTCGCGCGAGGTGCTCGGCATCGGCATGCCGCAGGTCACCGCGACGATCGAGACGGCGCATGCGCGCGACGTCTACTTCGAGCGCACCGGTCGCTACGTCCCGATCATCACCGACGGGGGTCTGCGCACGGGCGGCGACGTGTCGAAGGCGATCTGCGCGGGCGCGGACGCGGTCATGATCGGATCGCCGTTCGCCGGCACCATCGGCGCACCGGGACGCGGCTTCCACTGGGGCATGGCGACGCCGAACCAGGAGTTGCCGCGCGGGGTGCGCGTGAAGATCGGCCAGACGCACAGCGTGGAGACGCTGCTGTTCGGCCCGACCTCGAAGACGGACGGCACGGAGAACCTGGTCGGTGCGCTGCGCACCTCGATGGCGACGTGCGGCGCGCAGACGATCCGCGAGTTCCACGATGCGCGGATGATCATCGCTCCGTCCATCAAGACCGAGGGCAAGATCTACCAGATGGCGCAGACGCGTCCGGCAGGCATCTAATGGCCACGCGCGCAACATCGAAGGCTGCCGCCCCGGCGACTGGTGGGGCGAACGGCGGGGGCGTCGCGTCTGCGATGCCGGTGCTCGGGCCCAGCCGCATCGTGTGGGTGTTCCGCGTGGGCGGACCGCAGCCGATGGCAATCGGCCGGCTGTACGTGTTGGGCGCGGTCGGTTCGCCGCAGCACCTGCTACAGCCGCGCCTTCGCCTCGCTCCGGGGCGGTACAACCTGATGTTCGCCCGCTACGGCGTGCGTTGGCCGGTGACGCTCACCCGCATCGAGGGCGGCGCGCACGCGGACGACATGCTCGTCTGGGGGCGCGTCCCGCTGTAGGGCTTGGCCGACGCGCCCGGAGGAGCACTGCGCGGCTATCCGGCCGGCGGCGCCGTCGGATAGCCGGTGCGCACCTCGACCACTCGCCGGATGCCCCGCAGGTCGCGATGCACGCGCACGTCCAGCGGCCCGCGCCCGGCGGCGCTCAGCGCCCGCGTGACGAGATCCTCCACGAACCCCGCTTGGCCCGCGCCCAGCTCGAAGATCACCGCGGTGGCATCCGCCGCGAGGTGCGCGGGCAGTTGATCGGCGAGGCGCGCGATGATTTCGATGCCGGTGGGGCCGCCCTCGACGGCGATCTGCGGCTCGGCGGCGCGGATCTCCTCGGGGAGGTCCTCGTAGTCGTCGGTGGGGACGTACGGCAGGTTCGCGCAGAGCACGTCGATCGGCTCGGTGAGCGGATCGGCGAGGTCGCCCGTCAGCAGCACCACGCGCTCCGCCAGCCCGAAGCGACGCATGTTGCGCGCCGCCCAGCGCAGCGCCTCGCCCGAGACGTCCACGCCGTACACCTGCGTCGATGGGGCGTGCTGCGCGATGGCCAGCGCGATCGCGCCGGAGCCGGTGCCGATGTCCGCGACGCGCACGAGACGCCGCGCGCGCGGGTGCTCCGCGATCGCGGCGAGCGCTGCCTCCACCAGCGTCTCCGTCTCGGGACGCGGGATCAGGCAGCCGGGGCCGACCTCGAAGGTCATGCCGTAGAACTCGCGCGTGCCGAGGATGTAGGCGAGCGGCTCGTGCGCAAGCCGCCGCGCGAGCAGCGCCTCGAACGTCGCGAGCGCTTCCGCGTAGGCGGGCAGCGCGCCGGCCGCGATCACCCGCGCGCGATCGAAGCCGCTCGCCGCGCCGTACAGCAGGTCCGCCTCCAGGCACCCCTCGTCGAGGTCTTCCGCGGCGTGTGCCGCGACGAGGCGTTCTGCCGCGTGGCGCAGGATGACGCGCAGCGGCTCGGCCGCTGGCGCGTCACGCGTCACGACCCGGCCTCGGACGTCTCGCGCCGTTCGAGCACCTCGTACAGCAACAGCGCGGTGGCGACCGCGAGGTTCAGCGAGTCGGCGCGGCCATGCATCGGGATGCTCACCATGCGGCCGCAGAGCGTCTGCTGCTCGGTGGTCAGTCCCTCGCGCTCGCTGCCCATCAGCAGCACCGTGCGCGCGCCGTAGTCCGCCTCGCGGTACGACTCGGGCGCGCGGTCGGAGGCGCCCACCACGGTCGCCTGCTCTCCGCGCGCCCAGTCCACGAACG
Organism: Dehalococcoidia bacterium; assembly: GCA_009692765.1. Classification (GTDB taxonomy): domain Bacteria; phylum Chloroflexota; class Dehalococcoidia; order UBA2979; family UBA2979; genus SHYQ01. The sequence goes on from SHYQ01000005.1 coordinate 38,138, forward strand.
CCTCGAACGAGGCGCGCACGAGGCGGCGCGAGAACACCGCGCCCATGCTGGCGCGCATCGCCGCCGGGTCGTAGGGGTCGGTGCTCGCGTCCAGCAGGATCACGCCCTCGGCGTCCGCGCCGTCGCAGGTGCGCAGGATCGTGCCCAGGTTGCCGGGGTCGGCGACCGAGGCCAGCGCGACCCAGCGGTCGCCGTCCGCGAGGCGCACTTCGGGGAGCGAGAGCCACTGCTGGCGGACGATCGCGCCGAGTCCCTGCGGGCCGTCGCGGTCGGAGAGCGAGCGGAAGACCGCACTGGACACCTCCATGATCTCGACGCCGTCGATCCGTGCGGCCTCGACGGCGTCGCGAGCGAAGTCGCTGGTGAGGAGGTCCGGAGCGACGACCAGCGTGTCGATGGGGGCGTTCAACTGGAGCGCCTCGATGGTGGGGCGGATGCCCTCCACCCACGCGAGGCCGGTGCGCTCGCGCTCGCGCCGCTGCCGGAGCGCGCGGATCAGCTTGACGCGGGCGTTCGCGGTGCTCGTGATCGCGGCGGCATCCCTCGAAGGCATGGGAGGATGCTCAGACGCCGACGGCGGCGAGCAGGCGCGCCTGCTCGTCGGCGGCGACCGCGTCGATCAGCGGGTCGAGCTCGCCGTCGAGGACGCGCGGGATGCCGTGCGTGGTCAGGCCGATGCGGTGGTCGGTGATGCGGTCCTGCGGGAAGTTGTACGTGCGGATCTTCTCCGCGCGATCGCCCGTGCCCACCTGCGACTTGCGCGAGGAGGCCTGTTCCGCGTCCTGCTTCTGCCGTTCCAGGTCGTAGATGCGCGCACGCATGACGGCCTCCGCCTTCGCGCGGTTCTTGGCCTGCGATCGCTCGTCCTGACACTGCACGACAACGCCCGATGGCAGGTGCGTCATGCGCACCGCCGTCGCCACCTTGTTCACGTTCTGGCCGCCCGCGCCGCCGGAGTGGAAGATGTCGATGCGCACGTCGTTCCAGTCGATGTCCACCTCCACCTCGTCCACCTCGGGCATCACGGCGACTGTGGCTGTCGAGGTGTGGATGCGGCCCTGTGTTTCCGTAGCCGGCACGCGCTGCACGCGGTGCACGCCCGACTCGTACTTCATACGGCTGTAGGCGCCCTTGCCGTGGATCTCGAAGGTGATCTCGCGGTAGCCGCCGGCCTCGTTGATGCTGGTGTTCAGCAGTTCCGTCTTCCAGTTCCGGCGCTCGGCGTACCGCTGGTACATGCCGAAGAGGTCCGCCGCGAACAGACCCGCCTCGTCGCCGCCGGTGCCCGCGCGGATCTCGATGATCACGTCGCGCTCGTCGGCCTTGTCGGTGGGCAGCAGCGCCAGTTGCAGTTCGTGCTCGATGCGGGCCATGTCGGCTTCGAGGCGGATCGCCTCCTCGCGCCCGAACTCGCGCATCTCCTCGTCGGCGTCACGGGTCAGCGCGCGCGCCTCCTCGAGGTTCTGCTGCGCCGCGCGGTACTCGCGGTAGAGCGTCACCACGTTCTCGCTCTGCGAGCGTTCGCGCGCGATCTCCTCGACGCGGCGGTGATCCGCCAGCACCTCGGGATCCGCGAGGAGCCGCGTCAACTCCTCATAGCGCGCTTCGATCTCGGCCAGTCGTTCGAACATGGGTACAGGTTAACAGCGGGTGGAGCTATGGAAGTAGACTCGGCCGAGCCGGACACTCTGTGGGGAGGGGCCTCATGCTGAAGGCGATCCGCGATCTCTATGAACGGGCGGAAAGGTGGGCAAGTCGTCGACCGCTTGCGGCTGGGCTCGTGATGGCCCTGCTGGCACCTCTCGTCTCGGGAACGCTCAAGTACTTCCTGATTGTCGTCGTCGTCCTGATCATCTTTGTCGAGTCGCTCGCCGCGTACCTGCTCGCGGTTGGCCTCGTTGTTGTGTTCGCCGTGGCCCATGCGGTCGAGGCAAGAAGAGAAGCGAGTAAGGCGGGGCTCGGGCGAAGGTGGGTGTTCGGGTACGCCGTCGTCGTCGCTTTCTTTCGAATGGTTACTCCCGTGGGATGGCTGGTCGGGCTGCGGATCGCTAGAGGTGCAGGCGTCGGTGGTGGCTGGGGAGAGTTCGGGGTCCCACTCCTATTCGCCTTTGTCGGAACGCTGATTGGAATTCTCTTGGCTTGGGGGCTTCAAGCCGTCCGGCCGTCGCCGTTCGGGAAGTCATGGTGGCTCATCCACTAGGTAGGGCCTACACGCGTAGCCCCGTCGCGAGCGCGCCGAGGTCCCCCGCCGGCACCGTCCGCTGCTCCGTGTCATCGGGGTCGTCGCCGCGCAGCGGCTTGAGCACCACCGTGCCCGCGTCCGCCTCGGCGTCGCCGACGATCAGCGCGTAGCGCGCGCCGGAGGCATCGGCGGCGCGCATCGCGGCGCGCATCGAGCGGCCGGGGAGGCCGCTGCGCACCGCAACGCCCGCGTCGCGAAGCAGGCGGGCGGCGCGCGCGGCGGCGGCGGGGCCGCGCTCGCCGAGGGGGATCGTCACGACGTCCGGCGCGCGCTCCTCGGCCGGCCCCCCCGGCGCCAGGCCGCGCTCGCGCATGTTCAGCGCGATGCGCTCGATGCCGGTGGCGAAGCCGACCGCCGGCGTGGCGGGGCCGCCGAGCGCCTCCATCAGGCCGTCGTAGCGGCCGCCCGCGCCGATCGTGGACTGGCCGACCGCATCGGGCGGCTCCACCTCCCACACTGTGCGTGCGTAGTAGTCGAGGCCGCGCACGATACGCGGGTCGATCGCGTAGGCGATGCCGAGGTCGCCGAGGTGGCGCTGCACCGCCTCGAAGTGCGCGCGGTCCTCGGCGGACAGGTGGTCGAGGATGCTCGGCGCGGAGAGCACCGCCTCGTGCTGCGCGTCCTCCTTCGAGTCGAGGATGCGCAGGATGTTCGTCTCGAAGCGGCGGCGGGAGTCGGTGGAGAGTGTTCCCAAATGCGGCAGGAAGTGCCGCTCCAGCACCTTGCCGAAGGCGCGGCGCGTCTCCGCCGTGCCGATCGAGTTGATGCGCAGCGAGAGATCGGTCAGCCCGAGTTCGCCGTAGAGCGTCAGTTGCAGGTCGATCAGCTCCGCGTCGGCGGCGGGCGAGTCGGTGCCGATCGCCTCGACGCCGAACTGCCACAACTGGCGGTAGCGCCCAGCCTGTGGGCGGTCGTAGCGGAAGAAGGGGCCGAAGTAGAAGAGCCGCACCGGCTGCGGCCGGCTGGCCATGCCGTGCTCGAGGTAGGCGCGGCAGACCGCCGCCGTCCCCTCCGGGCGCAGCGCGAGGGCGTCCCCGCCGCGGTCCTCGAAGAGGTAGACCTCCTTGCGCACGATGTCCGACTCGTCGCCCGCGGTGTGCAGGAAGACCGCGGCATCCTCCACGATCGGGGTGGTGATCTGGCGGTAGTCGTACAGCCGCGCCACGCGCTCCGCGGTGTCGCGGATGAAGCGCCAGAGGTCTGCGTCCTCCGGCAGGGTGTCGTGCATGCCGCGCGGGGCGCGAGGTGAAGCCATGGGCCGGAGTCTACGGGCGGCTCCGGGCCCGGGCAACGCGAGGGCCTTCCCGGGCGGCTCCGCGGGAGGCGCTTGGTATACACTCGCGTCAGTATGGTCGTCTCGAAACCGCACCCCGCCGGCGCAAGCGAGTTGCTCGAGGCGGCGGCGGGCTACCTCCCGCCCGACCGCGTCGAGCAGGTGCAGCGCGCCCTCGACTTCGCGATCGAGCAGCACGACGGCCAACTGCGCCACTCCGGCGAGCCCTACGTCACCCACCCCATCGCCGTCGCGCGGCTGTGCGCCGAGTTGCGCATGGACGCCTCGACCCTCGCCGCGGCGCTGCTCCACGACACCATCGAGGACTGCGGCGTCACTGCCGAGCAACTGCGCGCGAAGTTCGGCCCGGACGTCACCCTGCTCGTGGAGGGGGCGACGAAGATCGAGCAACTGCCCGACCGCGCGCTGGACACCGAGCAGGCGGACGCCGAGACGCTCCGCAAGATGTTCCTCGCGATGGCGGAGGACGTGCGCGTCGTGATCGTGAAGATGGCCGACCGCCTCCACAACATGCGCACGCTGGAGTACCTCGCCAGCGGCCGCCAGCAGGCGCTGGCCCGCGAGACGATGGACATCTACGCCCCGCTCGCCTCCCGCCTCGGCGTCTGGCAGTTCAAGTGGGAACTGGAGGATCTCGCGTTCCGCTACCTGGAGCCGGAGCAGTACCACCGCGTCGCCAGCATGGTCGCGTCGCGCCGCAGCGAGCGCGAGCGCTACGTGCGCCTGCTGGAAGACGAGCTGCGCGAGGTGCTGGCGGCCGTGGGCGTTACCGCGGAGGTGACCGGCCGCGTGAAGCACCTGTACTCGATCTCGGAGAAGATGCAGCGCTACGCGGAGCAGGGGCGGTCCTTCGACCAGATGCGTGATCTCCTTGCGGTGCGCGTGCTCGTCGACACGATCGCTGACTGCTACAACGCCCTCGGCGTCGTCCACCAGCACTGGCGTCCGATCCCCGGCACCTTCGACGACTACATCGCGAGCCCGCGGGAGTCGCTGTACCAGTCGCTGCACACCTCCGTGCTGGGCCCCGACATGCGGCCGTTTGAGGTGCAGATCCGCACCTACGAGATGCACCAGGTCGCGGAGTACGGCGTGGCGGCGCATTGGCAGTACAAGGGCGACAACCCCGGCAAGCGCGACGCGCAGTACGAGGAGCGCATGGCGTGGCTGCGTCACCTCCTCGAGTGGCAGCAGGAGGTCTCCGGCACGGAGGACTTCCTGGAGTCCGTGCGCATGGACGTGTTCCGCGACCAGGTCTTCGTGCACACGCCGAAGGGCGCTGTGCGCGTGCTGCCCGCCGGGTCGACGCCGATCGACTTTGCCTACCGCATCCACACCGACCTGGGCCACAACTGCGTCGGCGCGAAGGTCAACGGCAAGATGGTGCCGCTGCACACGGTGCTGAAGAACGGCGACGTGATCGAGGTGATCCGATCGCGCGTGCCGAAGGGGCCGTCGCGGGACTGGCTGATGCCGTCGCTCGGCTACCTCGGGTCCAGTCACTCGCGGCAGAAGGTACGCCAGTGGTTCCGCCGCGAGCACCGCGAAGACAACGTGGACAAAGGGAAAGAGATGCTGGAGCGCGAAACGCGCCGCCTCGGCATCGAACGCGCGCCCTCCGATCTGCCGAAGCAGCTGGGCTACGAAGGCACGCGCGACCTGCACGCGGCGCTGGGATCCGGCGATCTGAGCCTGCAGAAGCTCGCCAACCGCCTCGCGGAGTACGTGCCGCAGCCGGAGACGCCCCGGCTCTCGGCATCCACGGTGGAGGTGCAACGCGGCGCGCCGGGCGTGCGCGTGCTGGGCACCGGCGGCCTGCACGTGCAACTGGCCAAGTGCTGTCGGCCGCTGCCCGGCGATCCGATTATGGGCTATGTGACCCGCGCGCGCGGCGTCACCGTGCATCGTTCCGACTGCCGCACTGCCCACTGGGGGGGCGACGCGGAGCGGGTGGTTGAGTGTGACTGGGGCCCCACCGCGTCCATGTACAGCGCCTCCGTGGAGGTGCTGGCGTGGGACCGCGTGGGCTTGCTCCGTGACCTCAGTACCATCATCGCGGGCGCGGGGGTGAACATGGTTGGTGTGCGCACGGTGGAACACGACGACCGCACCACCACCGTTGAGCTCACGCTGGAGACGGAGGGCGGAGCGCAGTTCTCCCGCCTGCTCTCGCACCTCGATGGCGTGCGCGGGGTGATCTCGGTGCGACGATCGGGGAGTGCCGCGTGAATGTGATCGAGACTTCTCGCCTCACCCTGCGGCTCATCTCGCTCGCCGATATCGAGCAGATCCGGCCGCACTCGTCCCTCGCGTACCGCTCACCGGCGCCCGAAGTTCTTGCCGGTGAACCCGTGCTCAACGTGGAAACTCTAACTCTGCAAGTGGTATGAATACCGGGGGCAGGTCACGCGCGCGGCGGGGAGCGGCGGGATCGCGTAGGCGGTATCGAGGGTCATCGGGCGCCTTCCGTTCAGACGTGGATCTGTGGTGATCGTCGTCATGACGCGCGGATGGGCACTGCCAGCGCGTTGACGGCGGGTTGACGG
>SHYQ01000043.1 GCA_009692765.1 Dehalococcoidia bacterium
GGCCCGCTGACGTTCAGCGGGATGTGGGAGGGCAGGCCGTACGAAGACCTCGGCACGGTGCTGGAGGTCGAGGCACCCCGCCGCCTCTCGTACACCCATTGGAGCGCGCTTTCCGGCACGCCGAACACGCCCGAGCACCAACATACCCTAGTCTTCACGCTTGACGAGCATGACGGCCGCACGTCTGTGGCGTTGACGCAGGACAACGCCGCCACCGAGGAGGAGCGGAACCACTCCGCCGCGATGTGGGTGATGGTCCTCGACGGGCTCAAGGCTCGTCGAGGGCGGGGCGGCGTAGGGGCGGCGGGCGATGCTAGAGTCAGGCGCGTGAAGCACCGTTCGTCGGAAGGGCTGAACGCCGAATGAGCGAGACCCCAACCTCGTCGTGAGGCTGTTTGTCGACGCGCTCAACGATTCTGTGCGGGCCATCGATGACCCCACGCCCGGGGCGGCCCAGACACGTCCAAGCGACCACCTGAACTCCATCTCGTGGGTTGTGCACACGTCGCGCAGCACGCGGACTCATGGGTGAACGTCGCAATCGGGCAGAAGACCAGGGCGGAGTTTCTCTGGCGGCCCCAGTTCTCAACTGGAGCGGAAGGCGTGCCACCCGATTGGCCACCCGTGTTGGCGGCGCTGAAGCAGGTCGTTGGAAACGCCCGAAGCAGCGTGGAGGAGTTGGACTCCGCCACACTGACAAATGGGACGCCCTACGCCGGGGGGATACCTGCACTTCAAGGCCGAATGGTGAAGCCCGAGTACCGGATTGCGCGGCTCACGGCGCACATCTACACCCATATAGGCGAGATTCTCACCGCTCGTTCGACGCTCGGGCTGGACGTCATGTCGTTCACCGGCGCGATGCCAGCCACGATGGCCTGACATGTTAGGCACTACCCTCAGTCAGAACAGACGTTTGACAAGTGCGAACGAGTGTTCTATCTTCGGGGGCGAGCGGGTCGCCTGCGAGGGCGGCGGCGCATCGAGGGCGGCATTGCGACTAGGGAGGCGGCGCGCGTAACCTGTCACCTGCGGCGACGCGGCTGTGATATTCACAGCCGCGACCCCCGTGACGGCTGCGGCTGGGACAAACTCCGACAAGTTCGTCCCGGCTTGCAGAGACCGTGCAACGTTCTCTTGATAAGTCGCAGTGCGGCGCGAGCGCTGTCCCTAACGTGGGCGACAGTTCCGGCTCCGACACGCCGAGAGGGTCATCCGACGTGAAGGTCGTGTTCCTAGAGACCGTTGAGGGTTCGGGTTCCATGGGCGAGGTGAAAACCGTTGCCCCGGGGTATGCCCGCAACTACCTGTTGCCGCGCGGCCTGGCCGCACCGGCAACACCGGATGTCCTCGCCCGTGCCGAAAGGCTGCGGGAGATCGAGGAGCACCGGCAGCGGCTCGAGGATGAGCGCGCACTTGGGCTGGTCGGCCAGCTTCAGGGGAAGCCGCTCGTCATGGCTGTACGCGTTGGAGAGCAGGGACGGCTGTACGGTTCTGTCACGAATGTTGACATCGCCCAGAAGGCTGGGGAGATTCTGGGCGAAGAACTGGACAGGCGTCGCGTACTGCTGCCCGAGGCGATCCGACACACCGGGGTGTACTCCGTGGTTCTGCGACTGTCGCGTAGCGTTCAGCCGCAGATCCAGGTGGTGGTAGTAGACGCCGACGCACCGGAAGGTGCGCAGGCGGCAGCCGAAGCGCTGCTCCGCTCCCGCGAGGAAGCGGCCGTAGCTCTCGCCATCGCTCAGGCGCGCACCACTGGTGGATCGTCCGCAGTCGCATCCTCGGATGCGTCCGCAGAGGATAGGCTCGCCGCTGGCGGGTCGGAGCCGGGCAACTCCACTTCGGACGAGGACGCAGCCGAGTAAGCCGTATCCCGTCCGATGGGCGCTCTTCAATGGGCGCGGGTTCACGCTCGCGCCCATTCCGTTGTTCGCCACGATGCTGTTCTCCGCAATGCTGTCCACAGCGCGTAAACACGTAGTAAACGAAGAAGCGGCCGTGATTCGGACACCTATCTGATGATCATCGCGCAACCCCGTCCACAACGACGCGTCCCCCGTCGGGCGCCCCGCGTAGCATCGCGCATACCGCGCAGGGTCTCCCCGCTGCTGCGTCCGATGGGATAAGACCGCGTGGTACTCGAGGGACGCCCGGCGCAGCTGCGGCAGGACGCGCGCCCGCGCTCGGCGACGGGACTGCCGCCGCACGACATCGCCGCCGAGGAGGCGGTGCTCGCCGCGCTGCTGCTGGACGACGATGCCTACCCGCGCGTCCTGCCGATCATCCAGCCCGGCGACTTCTTCCGTGAACAGAACGGCTGGATCTACGAGGCGTGCCTCGTGCTCTCCGACCGCGGCGACTCGGTCACCATCCCCACCGTCGCCCACGAGCTGGAGCGCGCCGGGCGGCTGGACGCCGCTGGCGGCGAGCCGTACCTGGCCGAGATCGCGGGGAAGTACTTCACCGCCGTGGGCGTGGAGGCGCACGCGCGCATCGTCGCGCGGGACTCGCTATACCGCCGCCTGATCGGCGCCGCCTCGCAGATCGCGCAACTCGCGTACGAAGGCGGTGCGGACGTGCAGCGCGTGCTGATCCACGCCGAGGAACTGCTGCTCGGGATCCGCAGCGCGGAGGCGGCGGGGGATTTCCGGCGGCTGCGCGAGCTGCTGGACGAGTTCCTAGAGGCCCCGTCCGACGAGGACGAGGGGGAGCTACACGAGTCGGTGCGGTCCGGGTTCATGGACCTCGATGAGCTGCTGGGCGGCGGCTACAAGCGCGGCGACTTGGTCATCCTCGCGGCGCGCACCGGCGTGGGGAAGACGTCGCTGTTGCTGAACTTCGCGCGCAACGCCGCCGTCGGCCAGCACGCTACGGTGGCGCTGTTCTCGCTGGAGATGAGCGGCGAGCAGCTGGCGATGCGCATGCTCTCGGCGGAGGCGGGCGTGCAGATGGCGCGGCTGCGCCTCGGGCGCCACACGCCGCAGGAGGAGTCGCGCGTGATGCGGGCGCACGGCCTGCTGGCCGGGGCGGCGCTGTTCATCGACGACTCGGCGGTGCTCAGCGTGCCGGAGATCCGCGCGAAGGCGCGGCGTCTGCAGGTGGAGCACGGCCTGGACCTGGTGATCGTTGACTACCTCCAGTTGCTGCACGGCGCCGGGCGCGCGGACACGCGCGCCAACGAGATCAGCCAGATCACGCGCGCCCTGAAGGAACTGGCGCGCGAGTTGAACGTGCCGGTGCTGGCGGCGGCGCAGCTGTCGCGTGCCGTGGAGACGCGCTCGCCGCACATCCCGATGCTGTCCGACCTGCGCGAGTCCGGATCCATCGAGCAGGACGCGGACATCGTCATGTTCATCTACCGCGAGGATGTCTACGCGACACCGGAGGACTGGCAGAACCAGCACCCGGACGCGCCGGGCGGGACGCACCCGAAGGGCCTCGCGCAGATCATCGTCGCGAAGCACCGCAACGGCCCCACCGGGAGCGTCACGGTGCGCTGGGTCGCCGAGACCGCCTCCTTCCAGGATCTCGTCTTCCGCCCCGATCCGGTGTTCGGCGGCTTCGACGGATGAGCGCGCATCGCGGTGGGCGTGCGTGGGGCGTGTGCGCCGTGCGCTTCTCAGGCCGTGGTCTGCGGGTGCGGTCCGGCGATGTGCGTTCGCGGGTAGCCCCATCCCCATGCCCCCTTCCCTGCGCGGGAAGGGGGTTTGGAATCGACGGGGGTTGCACCCCAATCGGGCGGGCCCCCCGGGAGGCGCCGGGACGCGACTCCACGACCGCTGAACGAGCAATACGCACCCGCGGGGCCGGTCAGGAACCGGTGATCGCGCCGCTTCGTCACATGACCGAACCGATGCGCTCGTTCCCAGGCTCCGAGGGCTCCCGTGTGGGGGTTCCACCCCCACACGGGAGCCCTCCCTTCCCGCGCAGGGAAGGGGGGAAGAGGGGATGGGCCGACCTGCGTGGGGCGATGTCTGACTATTGGGACGGTCGTCGTGCGACCATTCCTCGCCGCGGGGCGCTTCGATGAGCGTGCCGTTCGAGGGGTTCCGCACGGGGGGGCGTGCATCGACGCTGCCCGCGCAGTTCTTCACCGACGTGCTGCCGGAGATCGAGGACGCTGACGAGCTGCGCGTGACGCTGTACGCGCTGTACGCGATCACGCGGCCCGGTCGCGCGCTGTTGGCGATGCGCGCGAGCGAGATGGCGCACGAGGAGCCGCTGGCGCGCCGGTTCGCGACGCGCGGCGGTGCGGCGATGGTGCGCCGGCACCTCGAGGCGGCGGCGGCGCGCGGTGTGCTGCTCGCGCTGTCGCTCGACGACGGCGATCTGCTGTGCTTCGCGCACAACGACGGCGGCCTGCGATTGCGCGACCGCGTGGCCGCGGGGGCCGTCGACGTGCCGGGCCTCGGGGCGAGTGCCGCGCGCGCGCTGGCTGTGGAACCGGTGTCGCGGCAGAGCCGCCCCGCGGCGGTGTACGAGCAGGAGATCGGGATGATCGGCGGTGTCGTGGGGGAGCAGATCGCCGAAGCCGAGCAGCGGTTCCCCGCGGACTGGATCGTCGATGCGATCCGCGAGGCGGCGCTGCAGAATGCCCGCTCGTGGAGTTACGTGGCGGCGATCCTGCGGCGCTGGGAAGCAGAAGGACGAGACGATGAAGCCACTGGGCGAGATCCTAGGCGATCCCCGGCGAACCCCTACGAGCACCTCATCCACCGCGGATATGAGTAGCGGCTCCTCCGTCGCGGGGGATACGAGTAGCGAGGTCGCGATCGAGGCGCCCGCGCGCGACCCGCGCGTCTGCCCGATCTGCGAGGGCGCGCGCTTTGTGCGTGTGACCGCCGACCCGGAGGACCCGCGTTTCGGCCGACCTGTGCCGTGCGAATGCGCCACGCGCGAGGACCCGGCACAGCGCCGCGCGCGCCTCGTGCGCTACTCGCGGCTCGGTGCGCTCACGCGGCTGACGTTCAACACGCTGGTGAAGCGCGGGCGCACCAACGACCCCGCGCTGCAATCGCGCTACGCCGAGGCGGTGGTGATCGCGGAGCGCTTCGCCTCGCACCCCGAGGGGTGGCTGGTGCTCACCGGTCCGCACGGCGCGGGCAAGACGCACCTCGCCGCCGCGATCGCGAACCGCGTGATCGAGCGCGGCCACGCGGCGCTGTTCCTCACCGTCGCCGACCTCCTCGACCACCTGCGTTCCTCGTACGGTGAGGATGCCGAGATCGAGTACGACGAGCTGCTGGAGCAGATGCGCAGCGCGCCGGTGCTCGTGCTCGACGACCTCGACGCCTACGCGGAGACGCCGTGGGCGCGCGAGAAGTTCTTCCAGGTGGTGTCGCACCGCTTCAACGCCGCGTTGCCCACGGTGTTCACGACCGCGAAGTCGCCGGGCGACGCCGATGCGCGCATCGCCGCGCGGCTCACCGACCCCGGGCTGGCGCAGGTGATCGAGGTGTGCGGCGAGAGCGCGCCGCGCTACCTAGCGATCGGCGCGATGACGCGCGACCGCGTGGCGGCGTTCACGTTCGAGCACTTCGACCCCGACGGGCTGAACCTCGACGCGACGCAGCGGGCGAGCCTGCGCGGGGCGTTCCTGAAGGCGCGCGACTGGGCGGAGTCGCCCGAGGGCTGGTTCGTGCTGATGGGCGGTACCGGCTGCGGCAAGACGCACCTCGCCGCCGCGATCGCGAACGCGCGGCTCGCGGCGGGCGACCGCGTGGCGTTCGTCAACGTGCCCGACCTGCTCGATGCGCTGCGCCCCGGACGGGAGGGCGACGCGGTCGTGCTGTTGCAGACGATCCGCGAGGTGCCGCTGCTGATCCTCGACGACCTCGGCGCGCAGAAGTCGACGCCGTGGGCGGAGGAGAAGCTGTACCAGCTGCTGAACCACCGCCACCTGGCGCGGCTGCACACGGTGGTCACCACGAACCAGGGGCTGGGCGAGATGGAGCCGCGCATCGCCTCGCGGCTGGCCGACTCCGACGTCTCGCGGCTGCAGGAGATCAGCGCCCCCGACTACCGCACCGTGGGCCGCCGCGAGTTCGTCGCGCGCGCCCCCTCGGAGGCCGCCCCCCCGCCGCCCTCGAGGTCGCGCGCGCCGCGCACGCCGCGCGGGCGGGAGGGGTAGCGGGGCAGACGAGGCATACTGGCGCGATGCTGCGGGAAGAGACGTTTGCGGAACTGCTCTGGGACGACGGCCGGGCGATCAGCGGCCTCATCGTCGTCTGGTCGGGCGAGGACGACCGCGAGGAGTTCCAGGCGTGGCTGCTCAGCGTGCGCCGTGCGATCCCGCGCTTCTACGAGCTACCGCCCGGCATGGAGGCGCTGGCCAACGGTGCGCCGTGGCGCGGACTCTTCATTGCTCCCTGGTCCGAACGGCTGAAGGGCGGAGGGCAGGGCCCGGTGACGCTGCTCTTCCGCGGCTTCGAGTGTCGTGCGATATCGCTCCAGGGCCGCGCGACCACGCGCCCCTTCGTGACCGCCGCGAGCGACGAAGGCAGCATCGAGTACCAGCTGCTAGGCCTGCCCACAGGCGTCAACCCCTGCACGGTGTAAGGGCTTCGCGCGTCCTACTTCATCAGGAGTACCGACGTGACGCCGGGGAAGCCCGACGAGAACCGCGAGCGGAACTGTTGGTTGAGGAAGACGGGACCGCCGATCACGTAGAGCTGGAACGCACCGGTCCCGTCCTGCACCCAGATACCGGTCGCCGCGCGCTCCGCCGCCGCCGTCGCGAGTTGATCGACCGTGCCGCCCATGAAGACGGCGAGCGCACGCCCGGTGCTATCGAAGATCGGCGTGCCCGCGAAGGTGCCTGTCCCCGGCGCGGGCGGGGGTGTGGCGGCCACGGTCAGGACGAGGCCCGGCGGAGGCACGAACTGCCCGACAGCGAACGTGACGGACTCCGCGGCGACGCGGCCGCCGACGGTAAACGTGATCCGGTCGCCGTTCGACACGGTCGCGTCGCCGCCCGCGAAGATGTTCATGTCCCAGTTCCCCGCCGCGTTGACGACTGCCTGCCCGACCTGCGCGCCGCCCTTGAACGCCCGCACGACCTCGCCGGAAAGCAGCCCCGCGCCGTAGGCCTTGTACGGGAGCGTCTGTGCCTCGGCGGGCGCGGCTGCGAGCAGCATGGTCGCGAGGATGGCGAGTGCCACCACGCCGAGGACGGCGGAGCGGATCGCGGTGCCCGTGCGGGTGAGCGTGTCAGGGTGCATGGTGTCTTCGTGGACCGTCCAGCCGATGTCCGGGCAGGTGCGAGCAGGTACTGACGCCGTACTGGCGCCGTACTTTACAACGACGCTACGGTCGGGGCGTGATGCCCTCTTGCCAGTGGGAGCCGTCCGGGGCCCATTCCTTCTTCCACACGGGCACCGTCTCCTTCACGCGGTCGACGGTGCGGAGCGCGGCTGCGAAGGCGTCGGCGCGGTGGGCGGCGCTCACGGCGACGACCAGCGAGGCATCACCGACGACGAGCGCGCCCAGGCGGTGGTGGATCGCGATGTCGTGCACCTCGCGCGTCGCGTAGGCGGCCAGCGTCTCCTCGCCCACGCGGCGCAGTTCGCGCTCCGCCATGCTCTCGTAGGCCTCGTACTCTAGGCGCAGCACGTCGCGGCCCTCGTGGTGGTTGCGCACGACGCCCTCGAAGACCACGACGGCGCCGGAGGCGGGCGTCGTCACCGCGTCGCGGATCGCCGCCACGTTCAGCACCTCGTGCGTCACGAGGTAGCGCGGGGTCTCGTTGGCACGACCCTCAAGCGCACCGCCCACACCCCCGGAGATGGGCGGGATGAGCGCGACGGTGTCGCCGTCGTGCAGCGGTTGTGTCAGGTCGGGCGAGTACTCCTCGTTCACCGCGATCGCGACGCGGCCGAGGTGGGGGCGCAGCGCGGGATAGGCGTCGCGCAGGCGGTCGCGCAGCGTGGAGACGCTGACGGTGCCAGCGTCGGGGAACTCCTCGACGACCTCGCCACCGGCCACGTCGCCGACGAGGTCGCGCAGCACTGCGAAGAAGCGGACGGTGACGCGCATGTCCCCAGTATAGGCGGGGGGCGTGGTGCGGCCCGGCTGCACCGGCAAAGCGTGCGGGGTGGGCGATATAGGTGTGGGCGATGCGTCGGGCGGCCCACCCCCCTGCCCCCGGCGCCGAGGGAAGGGGGATGAGTAGTGGGGCTGGAACCCGTGTGTCCCCGGGGAATCCTCGGCACGCAGGCACCTCCCCCGCGTCCCCCGGCACGCACATCGAGACGGGGCGCGCAGCGGCCTCCGGGCGATGCGGGACGTGGCATGCTGCGCGCGATGAACGCGCGCCCATCCCCCCGTTCGTTCGCGCGCATGCTGCTGGACGAGGCATGGGACGCGCTGCGGCAGCAGCGCTGCCTCGCCTGCGGGCGGTTCGGCGCGGCGCTGCACGACGAGTGCCTCGCGCTGCTGCCCGCCGCCGAGGGACCGCGCTGCGACCGCTGCTGGTGGCCCGGCGTGCGGGGGACGTGCGAGCGCTGCGCGACGGGTGGCTCGGACGCGCCGGCGTTCGATGCCCTGCGCGCATCCTTCCGCTTCGAAGGACTGGCGCGGCGGGCGCTGCTGGAGGCGAAGTTCCGCGGCGTGACCGCGCACCTCGCGCCGCTCGGGCGTGCGGCGGTGGCGATCGTGCCGCCCGACTGGCGGCCGAACGCGGTCGTGCCGGTGCCGCTCGGACGGCGGCGCGAGCGGACGCGCGGCTTCAACCAGGCGCGCGAGGCGGCGCGGGCGGTCGCGGAGGCGCTCGGCCCCCCGCTGGCGGACGGCCCGGCGCCGCGCGGGCGGGAGACGCCGCCGCAGGCGATGCTCGGCGCGGAGGCCCGCCAGACGAATCTGGACGGCGCGTTCGTCCTCGCTCCCGAGCGCGGAGGGGTGGGGACGCCCCCGGCGCGCGTGCTGCTTGTTGATGACGTCACGACCGCCGGCGCGACGCTCTCGGCGCTGGCGGGCCTCCTGCGCGCGAGCGGCGTCGCGCATGTCTTCGCGCTGGCGATGGCGCGCGAGGACTGATGGAGAATGATCGCGGCGCGATCGGGACTGAGCGCGCTGGAGGCCGTACAATGAGGTTCGAACCATGAGCCCGAACCATGGCGGCGTGCGACCCCTTTGCTTGGTGCGAGAGCGGGGTCCCTCGTGATCGTCACCGTCACCCTCAACCCGGCCATCGACCAGACGATCGAAGTCGACCGTTT
>SHYQ01000044.1 GCA_009692765.1 Dehalococcoidia bacterium
CGGTGTTACAGGCGGGCGCTTCGTTGGTGGACGCCGTCTCGGACGCGGAAGTAGAAGCCGCGATCCGGAAGCAGGCCGACATCGCCGCCTACGCCCCACAGGCCCAGTACGCAACGTCGTACGCGGCGTTCATCGCGAAGCTCCCGATCACGAAGGCGGAGTTCGAGCGCACCGTCCGTGCGGGCGTGATCGCGGGGCGGATGATTGAGAAGAACCGCAAGGCGCTGCCGGACGAGGGTGTCCAGGTACGCGTGGAGGGGGAGCAGTCTCCGGATCGGAGTCAGGTGCAACGGGTGCGCGATGATGTCACGAGCGGGACGGACTTCGCCGTGGCGATGGCAAAGGGGGGGCTCTCCAGCAAGCCGGAGGACCTCGACATTGGCTGGCATCCGCTCGATGCGCTGGATGAGGTGAAGGACGCATTGGCGTCGCTCAGGCCCGGCGAGGTGTCGGGCGTGGTAGCGCTGCGCAACGGCAACTGGGGGATCTACCGCGTGGTGGAGCGGGACGATCGGAAGAAGTACGAGGACGGCGTGGGCACGCCGGGTACCAGGGACTACCAGCGCGGGCAGAAGGATCGGATCGCCGAGGCACAGCTCCGCGAGTGGGTCGACGGGCAGGGCGACGCGCTGCACACCAAGCGCGAGCTGTCGAAGGACCGCGAGGCGTGGATCCTCAAGCGCACGCAGGCGATTGCGCGAGACCTCACGGCCGCTGCACAGAAGGCGGCGACGCCGTGAGCGGCAGCGTCGGGGTGGCGCTCCTCGGCGCGGGGAACATCGGCAGCGGCGTGATCGCGGCGCTGGTGCGCAGCGCCGGGCGCTACGCCGCGCGCGTCGGACGGCCGCTCGAGGTGCGTCACGTGCTCGTGCGGGACATGCTGCGGCCGCGGCCCGGCGTGGCGTCCGGGCTGATCACGGGCGACCTCGGCGTGATCCTCGAGGACGCCGAGACGCGCATCGTGATCGAGCTGATGGGCGGCGAGGAGCCGGCGCGCGCGTACATCGAGCGCTGCCTGCGCGCGGGACGCCACGTCGTCACGGCGAACAAGGAAGTGATGGCGAAGGCCGGCGGGGAGCTGCTGCAGATCGCGCACGAGCACGGCGTGCGGCTCCTCTACGAAGCCTCGGTCGGCGGCGGCATCCCGATCATCGCGCCGCTGTCGCGTGACCTCCTAGCGAACGAGGTCACCGCCGTCACCGCGATCATCAACGGCACCACCAACTACATGCTGACCGCAATGGCGCAGCAGGGCGCCGACTACGAAGACGTGCTCGCCGAGGCGCAGGCGCTCGGCTATGCGGAGCCAGACCCCACCGCGGACGTCGAGGGGATCGACGCGTCGTTCAAGCTCGCGGTGCTGTGCGGGCTCGCGTTCAACGTCGCGGTCGCGCCGGAGCAGATCGCGCGGCAGGGGATCAGCGGCATCGCGGCGGTGGACATCGCCTACGCGGAGCAGCTGGGGTACGTGATCAAGCTGCTCGCCCGCGCGCGCCTCGTCGATGGCGAGGTGGAGGCGACGGTGCAGCCGACGCTCGTGCCCGTCGAGGAGCCGCTGGCGAAGGTCGACGGCGTGCTCAACGCCGTGCAGATCGAGGGCGACCTCGTCGGGCGCGTGGTGTTCGAGGGGCCGGGCGCGGGGCCCGGGCCCACGGCGTCCTCGGTGCTGGCGGACGTCCTCGACGCGGCGCAGGACGTGGTGGCGGGGCGCGCGCCGCTGGCCTTCGTGCCGCGGCGGACGGTGCGCGTGCGCCCGCCCGAGGAGCACCGCTCACGCTACTACCTGCGCATCACGGTGCAGGACCGGCCGGGCGTGCTCGCGCGGATCGCGCAGGCGCTCGGCGACGCGCAGATCAGCATCGCCTCCTTCATCCAGTACGAGGTGGAGGGCGCGGAGGGCACGGCGGAGCTGGTGTTCACCACGCACCACGCCGACGGCGGCGCGCTGCGCGGCGCGATCGGGGTGATCGAGGCGATGGACGTGGTGCAGGAGATCGGCAACGTGCTCCCCATGGCAGGCGAGGAGGCGGCGCGATGACGCTCGCGGAACCGGACGCTCCGCGCGAAGTTGCTGGTACGTGGGTCGGCGACGAGCTCGCGCGCACGCTGGCGCGCGTCGACGCCCTCACCCGCGCCCTCGAAGCGGTGCAGGGCGGGCAGCGCATGCAGCAGGAGGAGATCGCACGCCTCGCCGACCAGCTGCAGACCGTGGACGGCCGCTCGCAGCGGCACGAGCGCGCGCAGGACGCGACGCGCGACGCGTGCGAGGAGATCGCGCGGCTGGAGGCTGCGCTGGAGGGCGAGGCGTCCCTGCGGCGCGACCTCGCGGCGCGCGTGGAGCAGGGCGTGGCGCGCGAGGCGGAGACGCAGCGTGAGCTGCGGCGCGTGCTCGGCGTGATCGCGGCGCGGCTGGATGGCCTCGAGGGCCAGCAGGCCGCGATCGACGCGCGCGAGCAGCACCTGCGCGAGGCGGCGGCCGCGCGGGCGGTCGAGGACGAGGGCGTCGAGGCTCGGTTGGCGGAGCTCGAGCGGCGGGTCGCGGCGGAGCAGGAGGGCGCGCGGCGGGGCGCGGACGAGATGGCGCGCTTCGGCACGACGCTCCCCGATCTCGTGGCGCGGGTGGAGGAGCTGGCGGGGCGGATGCGCGCGGCGCAGGTCGACGTGCAGCGCACCGTGGAGGAGGTCAGCGCGCTGAGCGCGATCCGCGACCGCGAGGCTGCGCTGCTGGACGTGCTGGAGCAGCAGCGCGTGACGCGCGCGCGCATGGAGGATCGCCTGACCACGGCCGAGGAAGCGCTCGAGGCGGCGCACGCGGTGCAGGCGCTTGCCGCGGAGGCGGTGACACGGCTGACGCGCGACTTCGCGGGCGAGGCGGAGCAGCGCCGCGCGCTCGCGGAGCGCATCGATGCGCAGCGCGACCTCGTGTCGGATCACCTGCGCCGCGTGCTGCGGGCCGAGGAGGAAGGCGCGCGCCGGCGCATCGACGAGATCGAACGCGACATGCGCGCGACGCGCGGGTTGCTGGTGCGCCTGGACGAGGCGGCGACGGACGCCGCGCACGAGCAGCCGCTGTGAACGGCCGCGCCGGCACGCCGGACGGCAGGTTCATCCTCGAGCGGTACCGCGATCTGCTGCCGGTGACGAACAACACGCCGATGGTGACGATCGGCGAGGGCGGCACGCCGCTCGTGCGGTCGCGCGTGATCGGGCGCGAGCTCGGCCTCGACGCGCTGTACTTCAAGCTCGAGTCGATGAACCCGACCGGGTCGTTCAAGGATCGCGGCATGGTGCTCGCGGTCGCGAAGGCCGCCGAGGCCGGCGCGACGGCGGTGATCTGCGCGTCCACGGGGAACACCTCGGCGTCGGCCGCCGCGTACGCGGTGCGTCACGGCCTGCGCGCGTTCGTGATCGTGCCCGACGGAAAGATCGCGATGGGCAAGCTCGCGCAGGCGGTGGTGCACGGCGCGGAGATCGTGCAGGTCGCGGGTTCGTTCGACGACGCGCTGACCCTCGTGCGCGCGCTCGCGGAGCGGCACCCGGTGGCGCTGGTGAACTCGGTGAACCCGATGCGCATCGAGGGCCAGAAGACCGGCGCGTTCGAGATCGTCGACGAGCTGGGCGACGCGCCGGACGTGCTGTGCATCCCCGTGGGCAACGCGGGCAACATCACCGCGTACTGGAAGGGCTTCGACGAGTACTACCGGCTGGAGCGAGCGCGACAGCGCCCGCAGATGTGGGGCTTCCAGGCCGAGGGCGCCGCGCCGATCGTGCTCGGACACGTCGTGGAGCACCCCGAGACGATCGCGACCGCGATTCGCATCGGCAACCCCGCTTCGTGGCAGGGCGCGCTGGACGCGCGCGATGCGTCGGGCGGCCGCATCCACGCCGTCAGCGACGACGAGATCCTCGAGGCGTACCGCCGGCTCGCGGCGGAGGAGGCGATCTTTTGCGAGCCCGCCTCGGCGGCCTCGCTGGCGGGCCTGATGCGCCAGCACCGCGAGGGCGCGGACCTGCGCGGCAAGACCGCCGTGTGCATCGTTACCGGTAATGGCCTGAAGGACCCCGATACGGCGCTCACGGTCCCCGCGACGATGCACCACGCCGACGCGAACATGGACGCCGTCGAGCACGTCCTCGGCTGGTAGCTCGCAGCTCCGCGGGCGGCGTGGCGCGGCCCTCGACAACGCATCCGGCGATCGAGGTATTGGCGCGGGCGGCCCACCCCCTGCCCCCTCCCTGCGCGGGAGGGGTTCCAGAAAAGAAAGATCACCCATCCCCCACCCCCTTCCCGGAGGGAAGGGGGCCCAGACGGGACGCTTCGCGCGAGGCCCAAAATGGGTGCGAGGCGGCCGAAGCGCGAGGGCGCGCATTCCCGCGAGGCCGAGCGAAGCGACGTGCTCGCTGACTCCCCCTTCCCGCCAGGGAAGGGGGCCGGGGGGATGGGAGAAATCTCATCCTGATTTCTGAACCCCCCTTCCCGCGCAGGGAAGGGGGATGGGGATGGGCCGCCCCGCACCAATACTTCGATCGCCGGGTGTATCTCGTCGAGGTCACGCCTCGCGCATAGCCTCGAGGAGCACGCCGCCGGTGCTACGATCGACGCTTACACCATCACCTTATGCGCGGGACGATCGAGGCGCCCTCGGTCGGCCTTGGTGGGAGCCGCTCATGGTCGCTTCGTCTGCAGGCATCGACCGCGACGCGGTCGCCCTCACCGTCGCCACGCTGATCCGGCAGCTCGGCCTCGACCCCACCGACGAGGGGCTCGCGGGGACGCCCCTGCGCATCGCGGACATGTACGCGGAGCTCTTCGAGGGGCTGGGGCAGGACCCGCGCGAGCAGCTGCAGGTGCAGTTCGCCGAGGGCCACGACGAGATGGTGATCCTCCGCGACATCTCCTTCTACTCCGTGTGCGAACACCACTTCCTGCCGTTTCACGGCGTCGCGCACGTGGGCTACCTGCCGAACGGCCGCATCGTCGGGCTGTCGAAGCTCGCCCGCGCCGTCGAGATCTTCGCGCGACGGCCGCAGGTGCAGGAGCGGCTGACGAGCCAGATCGCGGACAGCATCGAGGAGGTCGTCGGCGCGAAGGGCGTCGGCGTCGTCATCGAGGCGGAGCACCTGTGCATGACGGCGCGCGGCGTCAAGAAGCCCGGCGCGCTGATGGTCACCTCGGCGATGCGCGGGAAGTTCCGCGACGAGGTGAACACGCGCCAGGAGTTCCTGCGCCTGATCGAGAAGCGATAGGCCGCGCGGTGGCGAGCGACGCGGGCGTGCGGACGGCGACGGCGCTGCCTCGGCGCGTCGCAATGCTCTCCATGCACACGTCGCCGCTGGCGCCGCTGGGCGGACGCGAGACCGGCGGCATGAATGTGTACGTGCGGGAGGTGGCGGCGCGGCTCGCGGCGCTCGGCGTCGCCGTGGACGTGTTCACGCGCCGCGCCTCCGTCGGCGAGCCCGAGGTCACCCCGTTCGCGCCGGGCGCGCGCCTGATCACCGTGACCGCCGGTCCGAAGTCGCGCATCAAGAAAGAGGAGATGCCCGAGCTCACCGCGACGTTCGCGGACGGTGTCGAGGCGTTCCGCGCGCGCGAGGATCTGCGCTACGACGTGGTGTACTCGCACTACTGGCTGTCGGCGGCGGCGGGCGCCGTCCTCGCGCCGCGCTGGGGCGTGCCGCACGCGGCGATGTTCCACACGCTGGCCGAGGTGAAGCTGCGCGCGCGCGCTTCGGAGTCCGAACCGCCTGTGCGCATCGAGGCGGAGCGACGGCTGGTGCAGAGCCTCGACCGCATCGTCGCCGCCACGGAGCACGAGCGGCGGCTGCTGACGCAGATCTACCGCGTGCCCGCGGAGCGCGTGGCGGTGATCCCGCTCGGCGTGGACCTCGAGCAGTTCACGCCCGGCGACCAGGCGGAGGCGCGCTCCCGCCTGCATCTCGAACGGCAGGGGATCGCGCCGGACGCGCGGCTGCTGCTTGCGGTGGGGCGCATCGAGCCGCTGAAGGGCCTCGACATCCTGATCCGTGCGGTCGCGCAGCTCAACGAGCGGCAGCCCGCGGTGCTGGCGATCATCGGCGGCGACGACCGTGCCGCGGCCGACGTGGCGAAGCTGAGCGCGCTCGCCGAGGAGCTGGGGGTCGCGGAGGCGGTGCATTTCCTCGGCTCCCGCCCGCACGAGGCGCTGCCCGACTACTACCGCGCCGCTGACGTCGTCGTCGTGCCGTCGTTTTACGAGTCGTTCGGCCTCGTCGCGGTGGAGGCGATGGCCTCCGGCGTCCCGGTCGTGGCGTCGAGGGTGGGCGGGCTGGCCTCGACGGTGGCCGATGGGCGCACGGGGTACCTGATCGCGTGGCGCTGCCCGGAGCCGTTCGCTGAGAAGCTCGAGGTGCTGCTGCGCAACGAGCAACTGCGCCGCGCGCTGGGCGCGGGCGCGGCCGAGCGCATGCGCGCGTACTCGTGGGATGCCGTCGCCGCCGCGGTCGGGGCGCTCCTCGGCGCGCTGGCCGTCGAAGGGCAGACGGCCGCCTCGGCGTAGCGCGCGGGGCGTCGAGGACCGAGCGGGCGCCCCACCCCCTGCCCCCTCCCTGCGCGGGAGGGGTGTTCTGATGATGCGAGGGGGCTGCGCCCCTCGCGTTCCCGGCGGAGGCGTGCGCGGTAGGCGCACGCCGGACCGGAGTCGGGGCCCGTGGGGACGCGGCCGCCTCGCCGGAGCGTGTGACTTCCGCCCCGGATCCTCGCGCGAAGCGCCGAGGTCTGGCTCCCCCTCCCGGAGGGAGGGGGCCGGGGGGTGGGCGATCTCCTTGCTCTTTTGAACCCCTTCCCGCGCAGGGAAGGGGGCAGGGGGATGGGCGCCCCTGCACGCACCTCGTGGCTCCACGTTCTCGACGACGCCCTCCGCGCTAGACTCCCCCGAGGGCTAGAGGGAGGAGCGCGCATGACCTCGACGGCGCAGATCGACCCGGACGCGGACCTCCTCGACGAACTCGAGCGGAAGGTGGCGAAGCGCGCGGTGGCGGTCTTCGCGCACCCCGACGACGCCGAGTTCAGCTGCGGCGGGCTGCTCGCCCTGCTCTGCAAGCGCGGCTGGGACCTCACGCTGATCGTCACCACCAGCGGCAACAAGGGCACGAAGGACCCGAAGGTCACGCCGCAGCAGCTCGCCGGGGAGCGCGAGGAGGAGCAGCGCGCGGCCCAGCGCATCCTCGGCGCGAACGAGCCGATCTTCCTCGGCTACCCGGACGGCTACGTGCGCAACGATGAGGAGCTGCGGGGCACCCTCGTGACGTGGGTGCGGCGGCTGCGGCCGGAGCTGGTGATCACTTGGGACGGCTTCCGGCCGGGGTTCAACCACACGGACCACCGCGCGACGGGGCAGGCCACCTACGACGCGCTGTTCCCTGCCTCGGACGACCACCTCTATTACCTCGTGGACAAAGAGGAGGGGCTCGAACCCCACCGGCCGGCAGCGATGCTGCTCTCCGGAACGGTGAATCCGAACTATCACGTGAACATCCAGCCGGTACTCCGGACGAAAGCCCGAGGCGGGGTGGCGCACGTCTCTCAGATCGGCGGGCGGACGCTGCAGCAAACCCTCACGCAGTACCGCGAGCGGGCGGCCACGGCTCGCCGGGCGGGCGAATCTGGACCGCTGTACCGGGAATCGTTCGCGAAGGTGATCTTCAGGCGGTAGGCTCGCGCCGATGGCGACCGGTCGCCTTTACGCCGCGCCGACCTCGAGTTGCTGTGTGGGGCGGCCCACCCCCCTGCCCCCTCCCGACGCGGGGGGGCTGAGGAGGCGTCACCCATCCCCCGGCCCCTTCCCTCCGGGAGAGGGAGCGCTAACCTCGGCGCTGCGCGCGAGGCTCAGGGGGAAGCCGGCGGCGTCCCGTCGAGGGTTTGACACAGGGTCGAGGTAGCCGCAAACTCAGTGGTCGCGCCTCCTACGGGGGCGTGGGAATGCCCAGCGCTCGGTCGAGTGGCCGTTCGTGGTGAGGACCGGTGGCCGGCGGCGGTCACGACGAGGCTCACCGCCGTGCCATCCGGCCGTTCGTGCTGTCTTGTTGTCCCCGGTCACACCTTGAGCGTCACCCGACCTCGAGTGTCATTGGGCAGCGGAGCGGAGCGTCGGCGTGCCGACCATTAATCAGCTTGTGCACAGCCCGCGGACTCCCATCCGCAAGAAGACGAAGGCGCCCGCGCTGCGCTTCCGGTTCAACACGCTGAAGAACCGGATGAAGCGCTCGCCGAAGGGTTCGCCGCAGAAGCGCGGCGTGTGCACGCAGGTGCGCACCGTCACGCCGAAGAAGCCGAACTCCGCGCTGCGCAAGATCGCGCGCGTGCGTCTGTCGAACAACATCGAGGTCACGGCGTACATCCCCGGCGAGGGGCACACGCTGCAGGAGCACTCGGTGGTGCTGATCCGCGGCGGCCGCGTGAAGGACCTGCCGGGCGTCCGCTACCACATTGTCCGTGGCGCGCTGGACGCGCAGGGCGTGAAGAACCGCAAACGCGGCCGCAGCAAGTACGGCACGCGGAAGTCCTAGCAACCGTCCGAAGAGAGAGCGTCGATGCGTCGTAACCGTGCCCCGTCCCGCCCGACTATTCCTGATCCGCGCTTCCAGTCGCGCGTGGTCAGCAAGTTCATGTCCAATCTCATGCGCGACGGCAAGAAGAGCGTCGCCGAGACGGTCGTCTACGGCGCGTTCGACCGCATCGAAGAGGTCTCGGGGCGTCGCGCGATCGACGTATTCGAGGCGGCCGTCCGCAACGTCACCCCGATCATCGAGGTCAAGCCGCGCCGCGTCGGCGGCGCCACGTACCAGGTGCCGGTGGACATCCGCAGCGAGCGCCGTCAGGCGCTCGCGCTGCGCTGGCTGCTGGAGTCCTCGCGACGGCGCGGGGGCCACTCGATGGCGGAGAAGCTCGCGGGCGAGCTGCTGGACGCCGCGAACAACAGCGGCAACGCGATCCGCCGCAAGGAAGAGACCCACCGGATGGCAGAGGCCAACCGGGCATTCGTGCACTATCGCTGGTAGATGTTGGCGCTGGTAGGCCTGGCATCGCCAGCAACACGCACACGCAGAAAGTAGTCGAGAACCTCAGATGGCCCGCACCACGCCCATCGAACGCGTCCGGAATATCGGCATCATCGCGCATATCGATGCCGGTAAGACGACCGTGACCGAACGCGTCCTGTTCTACA
>SHYQ01000045.1 GCA_009692765.1 Dehalococcoidia bacterium
GCGCGTCTGGAGCACCCACAGCCGCCCCTGCTGGATCGTGAACTCGATATCCTGCATGTCGCGGAAGTGATGCTCCAGCGTCGCGCAGGTGCGCGCGAGTTCGGCGTACGCCTCCGGCATCGTCTCCTCGAGCGACGGCGCGTTCCCCGCGCGGCGCGCGGCCTTCGTGATCGCATGGGCGTCACGGATCCCCGCGACCACGTCCTCGCCCTGCGCGTTCACCAGGAACTCGCCAAAGATGTAGCGGTCACCCATGTTGGGATCGCGCGTGAACAGCACGCCCGTCGCGCAGTCCTCGCCGAGGTTGCCGAAGACCATCGCCTGCACGCTGACGGCGGTGCCCCACGTGTCCGGGTAGCCGTGCATCGCGCGGAAGACCACGGCGCGGGGCGTCTCCCACGAGTTGAACACGGCGCCGATCGCGCCCCAGAGCTGCTCCTCCGGGTCCTCGGGGAACGGTCGGCCGGTGCGCTCGAGCACCAGCGCCTTGAACTCCGCGACGAGCTCCTTCAGCGCCGTCGCATCGAGATCGGTGTCGACCTGCGCGGCGCGGTCGCGCTTCTTCGCGTTCAGCATCGCCTCGAAGGGGTCGTGATCGGTCTCGGAGGTCTTGCCGACGCCGAGCACCACCTCGCCGTACATCTGCACGAAGCGGCGGTAGGAGTCGTACGCGAAACGCGCGTTGCCGGAGCGCTTCGCGAGCCCCTCGGCGGTGGCGTCGTTGAGGCCGAGGTTGAGGATCGTATCCATCATCCCGGGCATCGAGACGCGCGCGCCCGAGCGGACGGAGACCAACAGCGGGTTCGATGGGTCACCGAAGTTCGTGCCGACGCGCTCCTCGACAAGCCGCAGGTTCGCCATCACCTGCTCCGCGAGCCCCGCGGGGAAGGTGCGGCCGAGGGCGTAGAAGGCGTTGCAGACCTCGGTGGTGATCGTAAAGCCGGGGGGGACGGGGATGCCGAGGCTGCTCATCTCCGCGAGCCCGGCGCCCTTGCCACCGAGGAGGTCGCGGAGCGCGTGCGAGTTCCGGCCACCACCGTCGCCGAAGAAGTGGACCATGCCGTCGGCGAAGGGCGTACCGGCGGAGGTCTTCGAGACGGTGGTCATGGCGTACCTTCCATTCCGGGGACCAATGCCGCAGCGGCCGACGCCCTGCGGCGTCGCCGTTCACGTGCACGGCCATGGGGAACTCCAGCACGCTCCCCGCGGGGAACCCCGCCCAACGGGTGCGCCAGCGTGCAAAGTATACGGGCGATCGTGCTTGCACCCCAGCGCACCCCGCCCGGAGCGCGCCACCAGCCTCGCCGGCCCGCCCGTAGCCCGCCGCCGCGAGAGGGCGCACACTGCGCCCATGACCGCGAACCAACCGCTCGCACGCTTCCGGGCCGCCCTCGAGGGGCGCGAGGCCGGCCTGTCGCCGCTGGCGGCGCGGGAGGCGACCTCAGCCGGGCGGGAACGCGCCGAGGCCCCCGATCCACTGCGCCTTGCGTTCCAGGTGGACCGCGACCGGATCATCCACACGCGCGCGTTCCGGCGCCTGAAGCACAAGACGCAGGTGTTCGTGCACCCCGACTCGGACCACGTGGTGACCCGCATGACCCACACCATCGAGGTCCAGCAGATCGCGCGCACGATCGCCCGGGCGCTCAACCTCAACGAGGACCTGGCCGAGGCGATCGGCTGGGGGCACGACCTCGGACACACCCCCTTCGGCCACGCCGGCGAGGAGACCCTGGCCGCGCTGCTCCCGGACGGCTTCCGCCACAACGAACAGTCGCTGCGCATCGTCGAGCGGCTGGAGGAGGGGGGCCGCGGCCTCAACCTTACGGTCGAGACGCGCGAGGGCATCCTGAAGCACTCGAAGACGCGCGACTCGGTGGCGGCGGAGGCGTGGGGCGTGTCCGCCACGCTGGAGGGGCAAATCGTGAAACTGGCGGACTCGATCGCCTACCTCAACCACGACATCCAGGACGCGATCCGCGCCGGGCTGCTCTCGGAGGCCGTGTTGCCCCGCGAGGTGCAGGAGGTGCTCGGCGCGACCCACTCGCAGCGCATCGCGACGCTGGTCACCGACTGCGTGCTCGCCTCGGCCGCGACGTTCGAGGACGGGTCGCCGGCGGTCCGCCTCAGCGCGCACGTGCTGGAGGCGACGGACGTGCTGCGTGAGTTCATGTTCGAGCGCGTCTACCTGGACGAGTCGACGCTCCGCGAGGCACGCCGCGGTCAGCAGGTGGTGGAGGCGCTGTTCCACTACTACGTCGACCACCCGGACCGGATCCCCGGCTGGTCGCTCCCCGAGGACCCCCCGTGGCGGCGGGCGGCCGACTACGTCTCGGGGATGACGGACGGATACGCGACGAAGCGGGCGGCCGCGCTCGGCCTCGTCGCCGGGGCCGCGACCGCCCTCCCTCCCGGCAGGTAGCATCCGGGAAGATGGAGGCCGCAGCGTGATAGAGCCCCCTCCCGCCACGGACCGCCGCATCTTCCGGATCATGGGCATCGCGATCGCGGCGGTGGTCACCACGGTCGCGGTCACCATCGCGGCGGTGCTGATCGCTCGCAGGAGCGGCATCGACATCCCGCTCCCCGCCCGCGCCTCGGCGACGGCCGCGCCCACGGCGCTCGCCCTGCGCCGCGCGATCGAGTTACGCCAGAGGCCCGCGCCGGACACGGCGATCGTCACGCGCCTCCCCGCGGGCGCCGGCGTCCACCTGCTCGGGGACGCCTCGTGGCTCGTCGTGGGGCTGACCGGTGCGCCGGACGTCGTCGGCTGGGTGCCCGCGGACGCGGTCGAGGGGGTGCGTGACGCGAGCCGCCTGGTCGTTGTGGCCGACCCGCGCGGCGCTGCGGTGGCGCCGCCCACCGCCGCCACGCGCCCCCCCGACCTTCCTGACCTGCGGCTCGAGGCGGCGTCGAGTCGCGGCAACCGGCTGGTCGCGGTGATCGTGAACGACGGCCCCGGCGATCTGCCGACGCCGCTCCTCGTCGCCGTGAACGACGGCATGCCGGTCCGCATCGAGACGAAGGCGGGGGAACCGCTGCGTGCGCGGGAGCGCGTGGAGGTGGTCGTGCCCGGGGAGTACGTGCAACTACGGGCGAGGGCCGCGCTCCGCGTGCAGACCGAGCCCGTGGATCGCGAGGCCACCGTGCGGAACAACTCGTGGGGCGGGATCATCGAGCCCGACCGCCCGAATAACCTAGGCATCGTGCGGGCGGTCGCGGAGGGCGTGGAGCGGAGCCTCGTCGTGACGGTCCAGAACGACAGCCCGATCCCCGTCCGCAGGACGCTCACCCTCACCGTACGCGAGGCATTGCCGAGCACCACGCTCCTCGGACGCGACGTGCGCGAGGTGGTGATCAAGGCGGGGCGGACGCTCGATGTCCCGTTCCCGGAGATCCGCCAGATCGACCTCACACGCATCGCGGTGAGACTCTCGACCGACGCGATCCACGACGCCGTGCTCGCGGACGATTCCTTCCCGCGGTAGGCCGGCAGCGCGGCAGGCGCCGCTGTGTCGTAGGCGCGCTGCGCGCTCGTCCGCGTGGCGGTAGGCTGGGAGCCATATGCTGGACGACGCCCTGCGCGCTGCCCTGACTGCCCGGATCGCCGAGTCGCGCGCGGCGCTGCTCGCCGCGCTGGAGGGCCTGACGGAGCACGACTTCGCAGGGAGCCTCGACGAGGGTCAGACGGGGAGTCAAACCGTCGTGCAGGCGCTGGCGGCGCTGGCGGACTCCGAGCGCCGCGAGAACGCCGAGGTGCGCGGCGAACCGGATACTCCGCCCACGCCGGGCCGCCCACTCCCGCCGCAGGTCATCCACGCCCTCGCCGGGGCGAGTTACCGGAGCCGGCGGTACCTCGAGGACCCGACCGCCGACCCCGCCTCGGCAGAGGTGCTAGTGGACGGCATCGTCGCGCGGGAGACGAGCCTAGCGGAGCGCATCCGGCGCCGGCCCCCGACCCCGCCGCCCCCGGTCTTTCCGATGGTCGGGCGGTAGAGCTCGGGCGGTAGACCCCGATCCGGGAAATCGCCGAGAAGCCGACCACACGGCCCGTAACTTTGGGGCGGTTACGGTGTCTTACCTGTAGATGAGCACAAGCAGATGAGCACGATCGACGAGGTCAAGGCCCGTCTCGACATTGTCGAGGCCGTCCGCGCGTACGTCCCCGACCTGAAGAAGGCGGGACGGACGTGGAAGGCGCGCTGCCCGTTCCACTCGGAGCGGACGCCCTCGTTCAACGTCGATCCGGAGCGCCAGACCTGGCATTGCTTCGGTGCCTGCTCGACGGGCGGCGACGTGATCGAGTTCGTGCGCCGCAAGGAGGGCCTCGACTTCAAAGAGGCGTTGCGGCTCTGCGCCGAGCGCGCGGGCGTCGAGTTGCGCCCGCCCAGCCCGCGCGAGACCGAGGAGCGCGAGCAGCACGCCCGCCTGCTCTCGGCCAATGAGGCGGCGGCGGTGTTCTTCCAGGCCGCCCTCGCCGGGCCGGACGGCGTCGATGCGCGCGCCTACGCGCAGGGTCGCGGGCTGGACGACGCGACGATCGCGACGTGGCAACTCGGGTACGCTCCGGCGGGCTGGCGCTCGCTCACCGATCACCTCGTGGCGCGCGGGTTCACCGAGGCGGACGTCATCGACGCGGGGCTGGCCGTGCAGAGCGACCGCGCGACCGGGGACTCCGCCGGTCGCCAGGGGGGAGTCTACGACCGCTTCCGCGACCGCTTGATCTTCCCGACGCGGGACGCTCGCCGCCGGCTGATCGGCTTCGGTGCGCGCGCGATGCGCCCGGAGGACGAGCCGAAGTACCTGAACACGCCGCAGACACCGCTCTTCGATAAGAGCGGAAACCTCTACGGCCTCGACCGTGCGGCCGATGCCTGCCGCCGCCTCGACCATGCGGTGGTCGTCGAGGGCTACATGGACGTGATCGCGGCGCACCAGTTCGGCATCGAAAACGTGGTCGCCTCCAACGGCACCTCGATTACCGAGAAGCAGATGCTGCTGCTCAAGCGCTGCACACAGAACGTCGTGCTCGCGCTCGACGCCGACGAGGCGGGGTCCGAGGCGGCCCTGCGCGGCGTCGAGGTCGCGGCGGGCGTCGCCGACCACGCGACGGTCGCGACGATCGACTGGCGCGGCCTCGTGACGTACCAGGACGTGTTACAGGCCGACATCCGCGTCACCACGCTGCCCCGTGGCGAGGACCCCGACTCCCTCGTGCGGCGCGACCCGGAGGCGCTGCGCGCGCTGATCCGCGAGGCGCTGCCGGTGGCGGACCACCTCTTTGCCGCCGTGACGAGCGCGACGGACGCCGCCGACCCCCGCTCGCGCTCGCGGGCCGTCGAGGCACTGCTGCCCACCGTCGCAGCGATGGCCGACCCGGTGGTACGATCACATTATGTCCAGCGCCTCGCCCGCCTCGGGCAGGTGGACGAGCGCACGGTGACGACGCTCCTGGCGCAGCGGGGCACGGGTCGGCCCCGCCCCGTCGCCACCGCGCGGGAGGTCACGCAGACGAAGAAGCAGCCCGCCGCCCCGCCCGATGGCGAGACGCAGCTGCTCCGCCTGCTGCTCCAGCGCCGCGAGGCGCGGGGGGCGGGAGTTGCGCTGGACGCAGGGACGTTCGAGGACTCGGTGAATCGCGCGCTGTTCGCGGCGTGGGCCGATCAGGTCGACCTCGACGAGCGGCTGGACGAGCTCGACGAGTCGCTACGCGAGCGGTACGCCACATTCATCGCGAGCGCCCTCCCGGACTATGAGGCGCGGCACCTGGGGCCGATGGTGGAGGACATGGCGCAGCGCCTGCGCCTCGGACGGACGGCAGCGCGGCTGCGCTCCACCGCCGTTGAGCAGGCGCAGACGGTCCGCGCGGCGCGCCTCGGCGTCCCCGTGACGCCCGGCGTCACGCCCGAGGAAAGCGAATCCACCGACGCGATCGGTGACATGGCCGGTGACACAGAGAGCGTCGCGGATGAATTCGAGCAGACGATCCAGCGCCAGCGGGAGCTGACGCGCGCATACCAGATAGCGACCGGGCGTCGATCGACGGACGGCGACTCGGCTGAGAGGGGATAGAGCATGACGCAGGCCTTCGAGGACACCAGCATCGCGGACGCCGGACTGGAGGCGCTGCTGAACAAGGGGCGGCGTTCCGGCTCTGTGAGCGCGGAAGATGTGCTGGAGGCGATCCCCGACGCCGAGGTGAGCGCGGAGAAACTCTCCTCGGTCATCTCGCAACTGTCGGAAAACGGCATCACCGTCCGCATCGACCCGATCGCGGGCCGCGAGTCCGGCGGGGTGGTGGACGCGGCGCGCCGCATCGTGGACGAGGTCGCCGGCATCGACGACCCGGTGCGCATGTACCTGCGCGAGATCGGAAAGGTCTCGCTGCTCACGGCCGACGATGAGAAGCGCCTCTCGCGCGCCATCGAGGAGTGGCTGCACATCGAGCAGATCGTCGAGGAGCACCGCGAGGAGAACGGCGAAGAGCCGACGTGGGGCGAGGTCTTCGTCGAGCTGCTGCGCCAGTTCCACCACGAGCGGCCGGTCTACCAGGCCGTCAGCCGTTACCTCGACCTGCCGCGCCAGTCGGTGTCCGATCGCATCGCCGACGCCGCGTTCCGACGCACGCTGGACGGCGACCTGGACGTGGGCGCGCTCGAGGCGCTGGGCCAGGAGATGAAGTGGGACGAAGAGCGTTCCCACGCGGCGCTGATCCGCCACTCGATCATCACCCACATCATGCGCCCCGAGCACGTCCGCTGGACGGCGGAGATCGCCGGCAGCGAGGCGAAGGTCTTCCCGCCCACGCGCAACCTTGCGCAGAAGTTGCAGGAGAAGCACGGCGGTGGGTTGCAGTACTACTTCGAGAAGCTGATCTACGACGGCCGCCGCTCCGAGCGGCAGCTCACCGAGGCGAACCTGCGCCTGGTCGTGTCGGTCGCGAAGAAGTACATCGGCCGCGGGATGTCGCTGCTGGATTTGATCCAGGAGGGCAACATCGGTCTGATCCGCGCCGTCGAGAAGTTCGACTACCGTAAGGGCTTCAAGTTCTCGACCTACGCGACGTGGTGGATCCGGCAGGCGATCACCCGCGCCATCGCGGACCAGGCGCGCACCATCCGCATCCCCGTGCACATGGTGGAGACGATCAACAAGCTCGTGCGGATCCAGCGCCGCCTGGTGCAGGAGTTCGGCCGCGAGCCGACCGCCGAGGAGATCGGTAAGGAACTGGAGCTGTCGGCGGAGCGCGTGCGCGAGATCATGAAGGTGTCGCAGGAGCCGGTATCGCTGGAGACGCCGATCGGTGAGGAGGAGGGCTCGCACCTCGGCGACTTCCTGGAGGACCCGTCGGCGCTGGCGCCCTCGGACGCCGCGTCGCACCAGCTCCTGAAGGAGCAGGTGATGGACGTGCTCTCCAGCCTCACCCCGCGCGAGCGCAAGGTGCTGGAGCTGCGCTTCGGCCTCGAGGACGGCCGCTCGCGCACGCTGGAGGAGGTCGGCCGCGAGTTCAACGTGACGCGCGAGCGCATCCGCCAGATCGAGGCGAAGGCGCTCCGCAAGCTGCGCCACCCCACGCGCTCGAAGAAGCTGAAGGACTACCTGGACTAATCGAGTAATCGAGCAGTCCGGGCACATCACCGACCGAAGAGCGACGAACTGACGAGGTAGACGACCGATGCCGACCTACGAGTTCCGCTGCAAGAAGTGCAGCAACCTGTTCGAGTTGCGGCGCGCCCTCGCCGCGCGCGACGACGCGGCGCCGTGCCCCGCGTGCAAGTCCCGCAGCACCTCGCGCGTGATCATCCAACGCCTCAACGTCATGCGCGGCGCGCGCCCCAACGCCGCCGCCGGCGAAGGCGAGCCCGAGGACTTTCTCGATGGCGGCGCGGACGACTTCGGCGGCCACGGCCACGGGGGCGGCGGGCACGAGCATGGCGGGGATTGGGACGACGACTTCTAATTCCATGCGGCGATCACCGTGGTGCCATGACCACCACACCGGAGCCGAGCTACACAGACATCGTCGATTCGCTGCGCGCGGCCTACGACGCGCAGGCCTCCGCCCGCGACCAGTTCCAGCCGGAGCCATGGAAAGTCGGGGAGTGCCTTCGGTTCCTCACGCGGCTGCAAGCCGAGGGGAAGTCACCGCTGCTGGAACTCGGTCCCGGCCCGGGCGTGCAGGCGAAGTTCTTCCATGACCACGGTCTGCAGGTACTCGGCCTCGACCTGTCACCGGAGAACGTCCGCCTCTGTCGCGAGAAGGGTCTCGATGCGCGGGTCGGGGACATCCTCCATCTGAACCTCAGCGGCCAGACGTTCGACGCGGCTCTCACGATCAACTGCCTCCTGCACATGCCGGTCGCCGATCTACCGCGGGCATTGCGTAGTATCCGTAACGTGCTGGAACCCGGCGCTTTGCTCGACCTCGGCCAGTACGGAGGATTCGAGCGCGCCGGGGTCCGTGAGAGCGACACGTACGAGCCGAAGCGGTTCTACTCGTTCCTGAGCAACGAGCACCTTTTGGAGCTCGCGGCACTGGTGTTCGAGATCGTCGACTTCCGCCAGGTTGAGGACGGGCCCGCTGAACAGGGCCACTTCCACGCGCTGACGCTCCACAACTCGCTGCTCGCCTGACCGCCTCCGCTACTCCGGCGTGACGATCAGCCCTCCGCCTCCGCGCGGGCGCGGAGGTGGGCGCGGCGGCGACGCTCCGCCCGGCGCTCGCTCCACTCGAGGTAGGCGTAGCCGCCGAGCGCGACGAGGCCGCCCTCGATCACCGTGAGCACGCCGACGCCGATCGAGACGTCGAACCAGAAGCCCTGCGGGAACATCTGCACCAGCCGGTCGGTC
>SHYQ01000046.1 GCA_009692765.1 Dehalococcoidia bacterium
TGGACAGCAGCTCTCCGACGTACGAGCCGGGCGAATCGTGCGCGCGCCGGATCTCCTGCTGCACCACCGTCCGCTCGCGCTCGATCTCCTCGGGCGCGAGGAGCGAGTGCTGGAGCATGTCCGCCAGCACCTCGATGCCAGTCTCCACGCGCTCGTAGGGGAGGTTGTTCCAGTAGCAGGTCATCTCCTTGCCGGTGAACGCGTTCAGCGCGCCGCCGGCGCCCTCGATCGTCTCGGAGATCACTGCTGCCGTCGGCCGCCGCTCGGTGCCCTTGAACAGCATGTGCTCGATGTAGTGCGACAGCCCGTTCGTCCGCCCGCGCTCATCGCGCGAGCCGACGCGCACGAAAAAGGAGACGGAGGCGGACTGGGCGCTGGGGATCGCCGTGGTCACCAGGCGCAGGCCGTTGGGGAGCATCGTGATCTCGGGTTCGTTCGCCACGGCGGCACCTTTTTCACTTCGAGATGACGAGCAGGCACGGTCCCTCGGAGTATCCCGGCCGGCCGCCGCAGTGAATCAGACTAGGCGCGCGCGGAGCCGCCTCGCAACAACGTCGCGCGTGGACTGCGCCCGCGGTCATTCGACACGCATCGACGGCGTCCGTAAGATGTGAAAAACCGGGCGTCTCCCCCAGACGAGCACCCAATGACGAGCTACATCTTCGTGACCGGCGGCGTGGTCTCTTCCGTGGGGAAGGGCATTGTCACCGCCTCCCTCGGGCGGATCCTGAAGGCGCGCGGGCTGCAGGTTTCGATCCTGAAGCTCGACCCCTACATCAACGTCGACCCCGGCACGATGTCGCCGTACCAGCACGGCGAGGTCTTTGTGACCGACGACGGCGCGGAGACCGACCTCGACCTCGGGCATTACGAGCGCTTCATTGACGTCGACCTGACGCACGGCAACTCCTCCTCCTCCGGCCAGATCTACGAGGAGGTAATCCGCAAGGAGCGCCGCGGCGACTACCTGGGCGGCACGATCCAGGCGATCCCCCACGTCACGAACGAGATCAAGCGCCGCATCCGCGCCGCCGGCTCCGCGCTGAAGGCGGACGTGCTGGTGGTGGAGGTCGGCGGCACCGTTGGCGACATCGAGAGCCAGCCGTTCCTCGAGGCGATCAGCCAGATGCGCTACTCCTCCGCACCGGACGAGACGCTCTCGATCCACGTCACGCTGCTGCCGTACATCGGCGCGACGCACGAGTTGAAGACGAAGCCGACGCAGCACTCCGTCCGCGAGTTGCGCGCCTTCGGCATCCAGCCGGACGTGATCGTCGCCCGCTCGGACTACCCGGTGCCGGAGGCGCTGCGCGACAAGATCGCACTGTTCTGCAACGTCCAGCGCGAGTCCGTGATCCCGCTCCAGACCGCCGACTCGATCTACGAGGTGCCGCTGATCCTCGAGCGGTCGGGGATGGGCGAGATCGTGACGCGCGCGCTCGGCCTGGGCGACGCGCCGCCCGACCTGGAGGAATGGACGCGGTTCGTGGAGCGCCTGCAGGCGCCGCGCCGCGCCGCGCGCATCGCCATCGTGGGCAAGTACGTCGAACTGCACGACGCCTACCTCTCGATCAAAGAGGCGCTGGTGCACGCCGGCGTCCACCACGATGCCGCGCTGGATCTGCGGTGGATCCACGCCGAGGACCTGGAGACAAACGACGCCGAGCACGTGATCGGCGACGTGGACGGCGTACTGCTCTGCCCTGGCTTCGGTGACCGCGGCCTGGAGGGCAAGATCGCCGCCGTTCGCTACGCCCGCGAGCGGCTGATCCCCTACCTCGGCGACTGCCTCGGGCTGCAGATGCTCGTCGTGGAGTTCGCGCGCAACGTCGCGGGGCTGCCCGAGGCGAACACCACGGAGGCCGACCCGAAGACGCCGTTCCCGGTGATCTCGCTGCTCTCGGAGCAGCAGCAGGTGCACGAACTCGGCGGCACCATGCGCCTGGGCGGCTACGACTGCGCGCTGGTCCCGGGCACGCGCGCCGCGGCCGCCTACGGCACGCCGATCGCCCGCGAGCGTCACCGCCACCGCTACGAGGTGAACAACGCGCTGCTCCCGCAACTGGAGCGCGCCGGCCTGATCGTCGCCGGGCGGGACGTGGAGAGCGGCCTCGTGGAGGTAGTGGAGTTGCCCGACCACCCGTTCATGGTCGGCGCGCAGTTCCACCCGGAGTTCACCAGCCGCCCGAACCGCCCGAACGCGCTGTTCCGCGACTTCGTGGGCGCGGCGTGCGTGCGCGCCGAGCAGCGCCTGTCCGCCGAAGCGCCCGCCTCGCCCACCCCGAGCGCCGTCTAGTGTCGTTCTGGCGGCTGCTGCACCTGCTGTCGCTTTGTCTGATGACCGCCGGGGTCGGCGGCACGCTGGTGCCGATCTGGCGCGCGTGGGGTGCGGAGCAGATCGAGCGGCGCGTGATGCTCCTCGACGAGGCACAGCGCAACGAGACGCTGCTCCTGCTGCCCGGCACCATCGCGCTGATGTTCAGCGGCTACGCGTGGGCGAGCGCGGCCGGGTTGAACGTGGTGGTCACGTGGTGGCTGGTGGCGGTGCAGGCGCTGACGTTTCTCGACCTGTTCATCTTCATCCCGCTGATGGGGATGGGGCTGCGCCGCGTGCGCCTACTCGCGCTCGCGGCGGAGAAGGAGGGCGCCGTCACCGAGGAGTTGCGCGAGGCTATGGCTGACAACGTGCCCGTGGTATTCAGTACGCTGATCGCCCTCACTATCCCGCTGATGGTGTGGCTGCCCGTATTCAAGCCGTTCTAGACTGAAAACCCCGGCGACCGAGAAGCCAGAACCTGAAAGCAGAAATATGCGCATCTTCATGGACACCGCCAACATCGAAGAGATCCGGCGCGGCGCGGCGCTCGGCGTGGTGGACGGCGTCACCACGAACCCCTCGCTCCTCGCGCGGGAGGGCGTGCAGTACCGCGACCGCGTGCTGGAGATCTGCGCGGTGGTCAACGGCCCGATCTCCGCCGAGTGCATCTCTACCGAGCTGGAGCCGCTGCTGGCGGAGGCGCGCCGGATCGCCGCGTGGCACGAGAACGTGGTGGTGAAGGTGCCGATGGGCGAGGTGGGCTTGCAGGCGATCAAGCAGCTCGCTTCCGAGGGGATCAAGGTGAACACCACCCTCATCTTCTCCGCGAACCAGGCGCTGCTCGCGGCGAAGGCAGGGGCGGCCTACGTCTCGCCGTTCATCGGGCGGCTGAACGACGCCGGGCAGGACGGCATGGCGGTGATCCGCGAGTCGGTGCGCATCTTCGACGCCTTCCACCTGCCGACGCAGGTGCTGGCCGCCAGCGTCCGCGGCGCGCGCGACGTCACGGAATGCGCACTGGCCGGCGCGCACGTCGCCACCATCCCCTCGGCGGTGCTCTTCCAGATGATCCAGCACCCGCTGACGGACAAGGGCATCGAGATCTTCCTGCGCGACGCGCAGAAGTACTCGCCGGTCTAGCGTCGGGCGGCTGGTGCGGTCGGCTGTGGCCCTCCCGATCTACGGGCGGGAAACTGCCACTTGCCGTGGAGCGGGTGAGTTCGTTATGATGGTCTTCAGCACCAAGTTCTTTGGCTGCTCCCTCAATCGCCCCTCGTGATCCTCACGCGCAGGGCGGCGTATTCCAGATCGTTTCAAAACAGGCACATATATGACCAGTTCTCCGCGTGGACGCGAGTTGGCGTCCGCTGATGCCGCGAATCGACCGCGAGGTCGTCGACCGGGCGGTCGTGGCCGCCCGCCCCGTACCAATGGCACCGGCGGCCGGGCCCCCCAGGCGGATATGTCGCTTGAGTCGATGCCGGACATCGACCCCTCGGTCCCCGTCCTCAACATCTCCGACCTCGAAGAGCGCTCGCGTGACGACCTCATCGATATGGCGGAGGAAGAGTTCGAGATTGAGAACGCGGCCTCCTACGCGAAGAACGAGCTGATCTTCCGCGTCCTGGAGGCGCAGGCCGAGCGCAACGGCACCATCTTCTCCGGCGGCATCCTCAACATCGTCGATGACGGCTTCGGCTTCATGCGCAGCGAGCGCCTGCTTCCCGGCCCGAACGACGTCTACGTCTCCCAGACGCAGATCCGCCGCTTCGGCCTCCGCTCCGGCGACTACGTCACCGGACAGGTGCGCCAGCCCAAGTCTTCTGAGAAGTACTACGGGCTGCTGCGCGTGGACGCCGTCAACGGCATCGACCCGGAGGAGGCCAAGCGCCGCCCGGACTTCGACACGCTGACGCCGATCTTCCCGAACCGCATCCTGCGGCTGGAGACCGCCCAGCACGAGGTCAGCCAGCGCATGGTCGATCTCTTCGCCCCGGTCGGCGCCGGGCAGCGTGGCCTGATCGTCTCGCCGCCCAAGGCGGGCAAGACGATGCTGCTGAAGTCGATCGCCCACGGCATCGTGCAGAACCACCCCGAGGTGCACCTGATGGTGCTGCTCATCGGCGAGCGCCCGGAAGAAGTGACGGACATGCGCCGCTCGGTGCGTGGCGAGGTGATCGCCAGCACCTTCGACGAGCCGGTGGAGGATCACACCCGCGTCGCAGAGGCCGCGCTGGAGCGCGCCAAGCGCCTGGTGGAGGGCGGGACGGACGTCGTGATCCTGATGGACTCGATCACCCGCCTCGCGCGCGCCTACAACACGGCGATGCCGACCAGCGGCCGCACGCTTTCCGGTGGTATGGACCCGATCGCCCTCTACCCCCCGAAGCGCTTCTTCGGCGCTGCCCGCAACTTCGAGGAAGGCGGCAGCCTGACGATCATCGCCACCTGCCTCGTCGAGACCGGCTCGCGCATGGACGACGTGATCTTCGAGGAGTTCAA
Source organism: Dehalococcoidia bacterium (assembly GCA_009692765.1). Taxonomy (GTDB): domain Bacteria; phylum Chloroflexota; class Dehalococcoidia; order UBA2979; family UBA2979; genus SHYQ01. Next base: position 4,820 of record SHYQ01000046.1, read on the forward strand.
GGGCACCGGGAACATGGAACTGCGGCTCACCCGGCGCCTGGCGGAGAAGCGCGTCTTCCCCGCGATCGACGTGCTCGCCTCCTCCACCCGGCGCGAGGACCTGCTGTTCGACACGGACGAGTTGCGCCAGATCTGGCTGTTGCGCCGCATGGCCTCGATGCTCGAGGACGACTCCTCGGACGCCGCCGAGCGCATCATCGACCGCGTGTCGCGTACCCCGACCAACGCCGAGTTCCTCGTGACCCTCAAGACCGACGTCATCTAGCGGGACGGTCTCCTCCGGGCAGCGATTGCCTCGGTTGCCTTGATCGCTTCGATCGCATCACGTCACGATCGGGCGCGATGTTCCGTGTTGTTGCGTGCCCCTCAAGCGTCGGGGCGGGGTTGCGGGGAGTGTCGCACGATTGTGCAGTCAGGGGGTTGCCAAGCCCGCCTTAGGGGGTGGTAGCCTGATAGCGTCTGGTTGGTTGTGAGAGCGCGCACAAACCTGAGGGGCGGGCGCGACTCACGGGTGGGACCGGATCAATCAGTCGAGCACGCGGTGGTTCCCAGCCAGCCGTGTCTCTGGAAACGGAGCAAGGCCCGCCGCACCAAGGCGGACAGGAGAGAGCGCGCGGCACCGATCACCTCGGTGGGTTGGCGCGTCGTAATGGAGCCGCTCATCCAGGGAACGATCGCCCCCGTGCCGAGGCCGCGCCGTAGTCGCCGCCTGCTCCGCGCGAGGCTCTATCCCACATCATCGCCTGTGCGCGCAGCACTGCGTCGGCCACTGACGCAGTCCGGCTTCGTCGCCGCGATCCTCATGTCCGTCCTGAGCCTCGGGTTCTTCCCCATCCAGGTCGCGGACGCCACCACCACCCCGACGCTGCAGGCCAGCCGTCTCTCGCTCCCCGGCCTCGCCGCCAGCGCCTCACCGGCGACCTCCGATGCCCTCGTCGCCCGCGCGGTCCCGCTCACGCTCGTCGCGCCCGGCGGCGCCGGCGCCACCGGCGACGCCGTGGTGCGGCCCACGGAGGCGACGCCCCGCGACGGTCAGCCGGCGACCGGCGACGACGTGGTGCGCGCGGCCTCTACGCAGCAGCGTGAGAGCGTTCCGGTCTTCTTCGAATACAAGGTGCAGGCCGGCGACACCGTCTCCGGCGTCGCCTCCCGGTTCGGCATCCGATCAACGTATGTGACGTGGAACAACGCCGACGTCACGAACGCGAACGCGCTCGCCCTCGGCCAGACGCTCCAGGTACCGAGCGTGGAGGGCATCATCCACTCCGTGCGCCTGGGCGAGACGGTGTCGGAGATCGCGCAGCGCTACGACGCGAGCGCGCAGGACATCATCGAGTTCCGGCCGAACGGCCTGCTGGGCGACCCGAACCGGCTGCGCGAGGGCTCGCAGATCCTCGTCCCGGGCGGGCGCAAGGTGGACATCGCACGGGCGATCGCTCCGCCGCGTGAACCGGCGGTCGTCGCCGCTGCGGCCGCGCCGGTGGCCGCCGCCGGGTGGGCGTGGCCGGTGCGCGGTCTGCTCACCTCGCCGTTCGGCCCCCGGCACCCGCTGGGCATCGATATTGCGATCCCGGTGGGGACGCCGATCGTCGTCGCCTCCGCGGGGACCGTGTCGTTTGTCGGCGGTAACCCGTGCTGCTCGTACGGCTTCCACATCATCGTCAACAACGGCTCCGGGTACGAAACGCTGTACGGGCACCTCTCCGCCTTCGCGGTGAAGAAGGGCGACAGCGTGGCCGCGGGCCAGCGCATCGGCTCCAGCGGCGCGACCGGCAACTCCACCGGCCCGCACCTGCACTTCGAGTTGCACCGCAACGGCGTGGTGCAGGATCCGATGCAGTACCTCCCGTAACGCTTCTCGCCGCGAGGGCGTTCGCCCGCGAGCGCACAGAGGCCCCCGAGCACACAGACAGCAGAGCCGCCCACAGGGCGGCTTCTGGTTTGGCGATGGTGGTCTGCGTGTAGCGTGCGTAAAGGCGGCTAGGCGCGAGCCTCGAGGATCACCAGGCGCCGCTCCTCGCTCGCGCTGCGGCGCGCGATGGTGAAGCGCAACACTGGCTCCTCCGGCTTGAGCGCGAGCGCGTCGGCGAACGCCTTCAGGTCGGCGCCGTCGCCGGCCGGGTCGTAGCCCACCGGGATCGTGATCGTCGGCTCCAGCGCGCGGATCGCCTTCGCGGCCTCCACGGGCCCGAGGGTGTCGGCGAGGCCGATCGGCACGATCACGATATCGACGTTCGACAGCAGGTCGAGCTGGGCCGCGGTCGGCTGCGTGCCGAGCCCGCCGAGGTGGGCGACGCGCAGGTCTTCCGCCTCGAAGTGCCACAGCACACTGCGCAGCGACTCCGGCGACGCGCCCTCCACCGGGCGCAGGCTCGCGCGCACCGCTTCGATCAGCACGCCGCGGATCTCATACTCGCCGGGGCCGTCCAGTACCATCGGCGCGCCGTCCGTCGGGGCGACGCCAGCGACGCCGTTTCGCATCGGATCCTGGTGGCTGATGGTGATGATGTGCGCGTCCGGGCGGCCCATCGTGCCGCCGATGGAGCGGTCGTACGGATCCATCACCACGGCGGCGGCGCGCGTGCGAATGCGCGTTGCGGCATGGCCAAGCCAGGTGATGTCCATGCGACCTCCGGGAACGTAGCGGTGACTCGATCGTAACGAGGCGGCGCGGCTGCGGCTAGCAGTCTGGCCGGCGGGCGTGGGGCTAGGCGCGGGCGACGGTCGCGGCGACGCTGGTCCCGGCGCGCGAGGCGCGGACGCCGGCCCACTCCAGCACCATCGCGCTCCACGACAGGCCGCCGCCGAACGCGGCAAGCAGCACGCGATCGCCGGGCTTCAGGCGGCCCTCCGCCTCCGCCTCGGCCAGCGCGATCGGGATCGTCGCGCTCGACGTGTTCCCGTAGCGATCGACGTTCACGTAGACGCGCTCCATCGGCAGGCCGACGCGATCCGCCATCGCGGTGATGATGCGGCGGTTCGCCTGGTGGGGGACGCAGAGCGCGATGTCGTCCACGGTGAGGCCGGCGCGGGCCAGCGCTTCGGCCGACGTCTCGACGAGCGCGTTCACGGCGCTGCGGAAGACCGCGCGACCGTCCATCACGATGCGCGCCTCCTGCATGAGGCCCCCCGTCCCGCTCGCACCGAGCGCGCCCGAGACGGCGGTGCCCGGCGTGCACTGGCCGCTCGCCCACAGCAGGCCCGCCTGCGATCCGTCGGAGCGCAGGAGCATCGCCTCGATGCGCCCCGGCTCACCGGCCGCGGAGCGTTCCACCACCACCGCCCCCGCTCCGTCGCCGAACAGCACGCAGGTGCCCCGGTCGTTCCAGTCCACGATGCGGGACAGCGTCTCGGCACCCACCACCAGCACACGCTCCGCGCCGCCGCCGGCGATGAACTGGGCGGCGGTGCTGAGCGCGGACATGAAGCCGTTGCACGCGGCGTTCACATCAAACGCGCCGGCGCGGGACGCACCCACCGCGTGCTGGATGCGCGTGGCGACCGCGGGGAACATCCCGTCCGGCGTGCAGGTCCCCACGATCACGAGGTCGATGCTGGCCGGATCGATCTGCGCGGACTCGATCGCGGCGAGCGCGGCGCGCGTGCCCAGCGTGCTCGAGGTCTCATCGGGGGCGGCGATGCGCCGCTCGTGGATGCCGGTGCGCTCCACGATCCACTCGTCCGTCGTATCGACGAGGCGCTCGAGGTCGGCGTTGGTGAGGATGCGTTCGGGGACGTAGCGGCCGACGCCGGTGATGCGAGCACCGATGGTCATCGGCGGGTCCCTTCGCGCGGTGACGTGCCGCCGCGCTCTTCATCGCCCAGCAGCCGCTGGAGTTCGTGCAGGGTGCGGTGATGCAGTGCCTTCACCGCTCCCTCAGTTCGCGCCATGATACGGCCAATCTCCGCGTTGGAGCGGCCGTCCACGTACTTGAGCGTGATCAGCCGCTGCCGGTCGGGCGCGAGTGCGCTGATCGTGGCGCGCACCCGC
>SHYQ01000047.1 GCA_009692765.1 Dehalococcoidia bacterium
CCTGCACGGCCTGAAGGAGAACGTGATCATCGGCAAGCTGATCCCGGCGCGCGCCAAGATCACCGTCGAGCGGCCCACGCCGATCGCGGAGATCGCGATGCCGGAGTCGATGCTGCTGCCGTTCATCTTCGACTTCGAGCGGCAGGAGGCGCAGATCGGCGAGCCGTCGTCGGTCTTCGCTACCTCCGAGGCGCTCAAGGCGGAGCTGGCGGGCGTCGGCTCGTACGTGGCCGAGCCGCTGTAGCGGGCCGGCCCCTCGCAGACACGTAGCGCTCGAGGGCTCCCGCGTGGGAGCCCTCGTTCATGCCTCGCGGCCCGGCGAGGTGAGTGCGTGGTGTTCGAGGTATGCGGCGGATAGCCACCCCCCCACCCCTCCCCTGGAAGGGAGGGGGAACAGAGTGAGAAGGAGATCTTCTCCCATCCCCCAACCCCCTTCCCGCGCGGGAAGGGGGCTTCGGATCCTCGACGCTGCGCGCGAGGGATCCCGATGGGCGCCGATCGCGAGCGCTCCGTCCGGGTGCGGGGGCGTAGCCCCCACGATCTCCTTCTGACTCCCCTCTCCCGCTCCGCGGGAGAGGGGCCGGGGGTGAGGGTTCCGCCGCCCGCAATCCTCGACAGTCCAGATTCGACGCTCGGGCCTCAACATCCGCCTGCGCGAGGCCTTCGCTACGATCGAGGGACGCGCGCCGCACCACGCGCGGGAAGGCACGGCAATGGTCGACAGCATCCTCGAGGACGTGCTCGCCCAGTTCCACCAGGCGGCCGACCAGATGGGCCTCGATGATCGCTATCGCGAGTACCTGACCTCGTGGAAGACGGTGTTCCAGACGCAGTTCCCGGTGGAGATGGACGACGGCTCGACGCGCATCTTCCACGGTGCGCGCGTAATCCACAACGCTGCGCTGGGGCCGACGAAGGGCGGCATGCGCTACGCCGCGAACCTCACCATCGACGACGTCAAGGCGCTATCGATGCTGATGACGTGGAAGTGCGCGATCGCGAACCTGCCCTTCGGCGGCGCGAAGGGCGGCGTCGTCGTCGACCCCGCGACCCTGAGCCTCGGCGAGCTGGAGAACCTGACGCGCCGGTTCACCTCGGAGCTCGAGCCGATCATCGGGCCGGACAAGGACATCCCCGCGCCGGACCTGGGCACGAACGCGCAGGTGATGGCGTGGATGATGGACACCTACTCGATGTCGCACGGGTACACGATCCCCGCCGTGGTCACCGGCAAGCCCGTGGCGATCGGCGGCTCGGAGGGCCGCTTCGAGGCGACCGGGCGCGGCGTGCTCTATCTCCTCGAGGCCCAGCTCTCGCGGCAGGGCAGCGTGCGCGGGAAGCGCGTGTCGGTGCAGGGGTTCGGCAACGTGGGCAGCGTCGCAGCGCGGCTGATCCACGAGGCGGGGGGCATCGTCACGCACCTCTCCGACCGTTTCGTTGCGCTGCACAACCCCGCCGGCATCGACGTCCCCGGGGCGTACGCCTTCGCGGCGAGCGGGCACAACCTGAAGGAGTGGCACGAGCAGTCCCCCGACGCCGCCGAGATCATCGCGCCCGAGGACGTGCTGACGGCGGATGTCGACATCCTCGTGCCGGCCGCCGTCGAAAGCGTGCTCACCGGCGAGAACGCGCCGCGCGTGCGCGCGCGGCTTATCGTCGAGGCGGCGAACGGGCCGACGACGATGGAGGCGGACGCGATCCTCAACGAGCGGGGCGTGACGATCATCCCGGATATCCTCGCGAACGCCGGGGGCGTCACCGTCTCCTACTTCGAGTGGGTGCAGGCGCGCCAGTACCTGCACTGGAGCGAGGCGCAGGTGAACGAGGAGCTGCGGCGCATCCTGGACCGCGCGTACGAGGCCGTCGTGACCGCCGCCGCCAACAACGGCCACCCCATCTCCCAGCGCGCCGCCGCGAACCGCGTCGGCATCGAGCGCGTCACCGAGGCGGCCCGCCTCCGCGGTTTCTACCCGTAACGGACGGGGCGCCCTCGGCCCGCCGCGCGGACTGAGGCGGCGGGCCCATCCCCGGCGCGACCTCGAAGTGCCTGCGCGGGGCGGCCCATCCCCCTGCCCCTTCCTTCCGGGAAGGGGAGCGGAACCCTCACCCCCGGCCCCTCTCCCGCTTCGCAGGAGAGGGGAGTCAGCAAGCGATCATGGGGGGCTGCGCCCCCCATGCCCCGGCGGAACGCGCGCGAGGGGCGCGCGTCCGGATGCCTCGCGTGAAGCGTTGAGGTCTGCGGCCCCTTCCCGGAGCGCAGGGGGTGGGCCGCCCGCGCGAGCACCTCGAGGGCGGGCGATCGCAGCGGCCGCCGCACGTCGCCGCTCCCTTACTGGCATGCCGCCTAGAATGACGGCATGACGCAGCCCTCGACACACGCAGGGGACCAGCGCGCCGGGGACGAGGTGGTGGCGATCGTGCTCGCCGCCGGCGGGTCGTCGCGCATGGGCGGGGTCGACAAGCTGTGGGCGCGCCTCGGCGACGGCGCGGTCGTCGAGCACGCGCTGCGCGCACTCGCCGCGACGCCCGGGGTCACCACGGTCGTCGCCGTCGCGCCGCGCGAGCGGCACGGCGCGCTCGCGGCGATCCTCGCAAGCACGGGTGTCGAGGTGCGCTGTGTCGAAGGTGGGGCGCGCCGCCAGGACTCAGTCGCCGCGGGGATCGCCGCCGCGCCGGACGCCGCGTGGTACCTCGTGCACGACGGCGCGCGGCCGTTCGCCACGCCCGCGCTCGCCGCGCGCGTGCTGGAGGCGGCGCGCGCGCACGGCGCGGCCGTGCCGGGCGTGCCGGTCGCCGACACGCTGAAGCGCGTCGACGCCGAGGGGCGCGTGCTCGACACCGTCGACCGCTCGCCGCTGCGCGCCGTGCAGACGCCGCAGGCGTTCCGCGGCGCGCTGCTGCGCGAGGCGCACGCGCGCGTGCGCGACGACGCGACGGACGACGCGGCGATGGTGGAGCGCATCGGCGGCACCGTCGTCGTGGTGCCGGGCGACGAGGCGAACCGCAAGGTCACGACGGCAGCCGACCTCGATTGGGCGCGCACGCTCCTCGCGGTCCAGCGGGACGCTCAACCGGAACCCCAGACTCAGCACCAGACGCGGCCCGCCGCCGCGGGACGGAGTTAGCGCGTGCGCGTCGGCATCGGCTACGACCTGCACCGCTTCCGCAACCCGTCGGAGGGCGTGCTGCGCCTCGGCGGCGTCGAGGTGCCGGGCGCCCCGGCGCTCGAGGGCCACTCCGACGGCGACGCGCTCGTGCACGCGATCATCGACGCCATCCTGGGCGCGGCGGGCGAGGGCGACATCGGGCAGCACTTCCCGCCGGGTGACCCCGCCACGCGCGGCATCGACAGCCGCGAGTTGCTGAAGCGCGTGCAGCGCCTCGTCGCGGCGCGCGGGTTCGTAGTGCAGAACGTGGACGCCACGGTGATCGCGGAGCGCCCGCGCCTGAGCACGCACCTGCAGGGGATGCGCGAGTCGATCGCGCTCGTCCTCGGCGTGCCGCCTGGGCGCGTCAACGTGAAGGCGACGACGAACGAGGGCGTGGACGAGCTCGGCTCCGGACGCGCGCTGGCGGCGATGGCCGTGGTGCTCCTGGAGGAGGATGTACCATGAGCAGCCCTGAAGCCGTCTCGCCAACCTCGGAGAGCCACCCCGTGACGGGATCAGCCACCGGACCGATCGCCGCGCTCTTGCGGGCGATCGCGCGCGTGCGCGAGGACGTCGACGTCGCGATGCGGCGCGACCCCGCGGCACGCTCGCGCCTGGAGGTGCTGCTGACGTACCCGGGCGTGCACGCGCTGCTGTTCCACCGCGTCGCACATCGCATCGACGCGGCCGGGTGGCCGCTGGCGGCGCGCTTCCTCTCGCACCTCGGACGGATGCTGACGGGGATCGAGATCCACCCGCGCGCGCGGATCGGCCACGAGTTCTTCATCGACCACGGCATGGGCGTGGTGATCGGCGAGACGACGATCATCGGCGACCGCTGCCACCTGCTGCAGGGCGTCACGCTGGGCGGCACCTCCACGCGGCGCGAGAAGCGCCACCCGACGCTCGAGGACGACGTGGTGGTGGGTGCGGGCGCGAAGATCATCGGCGCGGTCACCATCGGCGCCGGCGCGCGCATCGGCGCGGGCTCCGTGGTCGTGTCGAGCGTGCCCGCGGGGGCGACGGTCGTCGGCGTGCCCGGCCACATCATCGCGTACACCAACCGCAGCAACGAGACCGTCGAGCGCCTGCCCGACCCCGAGTGGGACCGCATCGACGCGCTGGAGCGGCGCATCGCCGGCCTCGAGGCGCGCCTCGCGGCGCAGGCTGCGGAGGTGCGCGGGCCGGAGCCGCGCGCCGAGGGGCGCGGCTGGTGAGCGCGCTTCCATGAAGTTGCGGAACACCCTCACCAGCGTGATCGAGGAGCTCGTCCCGATCGTCCCCGGCCGCATCGGCATCTACGTCTGCGGCGTGACGCCGTACGACGCCGCGCATGTCGGCCACGCGATGTCACTGATCGTCTACGACGTGCTCGTGCGCTACCTGCGCTGGCAAGGCAACCCCGCGGGCGGCTACGCGGTCACCTACGTCTCGAACTACACGGACGTGGACGACAAGTTGATCGACCGCGGCGCCATGCTTGGCCGCGACCCCCTCGACATCGCGAACGAGAACATCGCGCAGTGGGAGGCCGAGCAGACGCGGTTGGGGCTGCTCAAGCCGGACGTGCGCCCGCGCGTAACGCAGGAGATCGCGCCGATCATCGCGATGACGCAGCGCATCGTCGACCACGGCTATGCGTACGTCACGCCCTCGGGCGACGTGTACTACCGCGTGCGCGCGAAGGCCGACTACGGCAAGCTCTCGCACCGCAACATCGAGGACCTGCGGACGGGGACGCGCTTCGAGCCCGGCGAGGAGAAGGAGTTCCCGCTGGACTTCGCGCTGTGGAAGGCGGCGAAGCCCGGCGAGCCCGCGTGGCCCTCGCCGTGGGGCCTCGGCCGCCCCGGGTGGCACATCGAGTGCTCCGCGATGTCGGACCGCTACCTCGGCGCGCTCCTCGACATCCACGGCGGCGGCATCGACCTCGTCTTCCCGCACCACGAGAACGAGGTCGCGCAGGCCGAGGCGGCGACGGGCGGCGACGCGCCGACGTTCGCGCGGCTGTGGATGCACAACGGCATGGTGCAGCGCGACGGCGAGAAGATGTCGAAGTCGATCGGCAACGTCGTCGGCGTCGCGGAAGCCCTCGAACGCTGGTCGCCCGACGCGATCCGGCTGTACGTGCTGAACTCGCACTACCACGCGGCGACGAACCTCACGGACGAGGCGATGGGCGCGGCGACCGCGGCCGTGGAGCGGCTGACGCGCGCGCTGGAAGTCCGCGGCGATGGGAGCGCGCCCTCGACGATCGACGCGGCATCGACGCGTGCGCGGTTTGTCGAGGCGATGGAGAACGACCTCGGCACCCCGCAGGCGCTCGCCGCGCTGTTCGATCTGGTGCGCGACATCAACCGCGCGCGCGACGCGGGCGAGGACGTACGCGCGGCGCAGGACACGCTGCGCCAGCTCACGGGCGTGCTCGGCCTCGCGCTGAGCCACGAGTTTGCGCTCAGGCTGGAGGGAGCCACCGCGCCCGCGGGCACACTGACGCTGGCGGTCGAGCGGCGCGAGCAGCGAATCGAACGCCTCGTCGCGGAACGCACCGAGGCGCGCGGGTCGAGGAACTTCGCGCGCGCCGACGCGATCCGCGACGAGCTCGACGCCCTCGGCGTCACCGTCGAGGACACGGCGCAGGGGCCGGTGGTCAGGCCTCGGCGGTAGCGCGGGGCGCGGCCCATCCCCCTGCCCCCTTCCCTACGCGGGAAGGGGGATGCTCTCTTCTTGTGGGGGCTGCGCCCCCACGGGCCCCGGCCTGCGAACCTCGCGCGCAGCGTCGAGGGCTGACTCCCCGTTCCCGCCAGGGAAGGGGGCCGGGGGGATGGGAGCAATGTCCTCGTCTCTTCCGTCTCCCCTCTCCTGCGAAGCGGGAGAGGGGCCGGGGGTGAGGGTTCCCCCTCCCGAGCAGAGAGTGGGCAGGGGGTGGGCCGCGCCCCTCCCTCCTCGATGCTCCGCCTCGACGCCGTGCTACCCCTCGAGGGCTGCGAGGCGCGGCGGCGGCGGCGGGCGCGTGGCGAGCACGAAGAAGATCGAGCCCGCGCCGGCCATCACCGAGACGATGTCGAAGCCGATGCGGTAGTTGCCGGTCGTGTCGTAGACGTAGCCCGCGATCAGCGGGCCGGCGATCGTGCCGATGATGATCACCAGGTTCGACACGCCAATGATCTTGCCGAACGACTCCGCGCCGAAGTAGTCCGCGCGGATCGCTGCCATCTGCGGACCTCGAGCGCCCCACGCGAGGCCGTGGATGATCGCGCCGGCGATCACCATCCTGCCGCCCATCGCGTGCGAGATCAGCAGCAGGCCGACCATGTGGCCGATCATGCAGCCGAAGGCGAGCCAGCGCTTGCTCGCATAGTCGCCGACGACGCCGCCCACCATCGTGCCGATCATGAAGCACGCCGTGACCAGCGAGAACACGCCCGCCGCCCCGGTGAGCGAGTAGCCGAGGCTCTCGTGCAGATGCGGCAGCAGGTGCACGTTCACCGCGGAGACCACAAAGAGCGCGGAACCGTGGCCGCACGACACCCACCAGAACGACGGTGCGCGCAGCGCCTCGCGCAGGGTGAAGCTGTCCGAGGCCGGGGGTGGCAGCTCCTCGCCCTCGACCCAGGCGGCGTCGCCGTCGGGGCGCAGGCCCAGCTCGGTGGGGGAGCGGGCAAGCACCTGCGTGAGCGGCAGGCCGATGAGCAGCACCGCGAGGCTCGACAGCGCGGCGGTCTGACGCCACCCGAACGCCTCTATCGCCGCTACCACCGTGAACGGCAGCAGCACGCCGCCGAGCGCGCCGCCGAGGCTCGCCACGGAGAGCGCGGTGGAGCGCCGCCGCTCGAAGAACTGCACGATCGTCGAGGTGATCGTGATGTAGCCCATCAGGCTGCCGCCGAGCGCCATCACGAAGAACGCGAGGTAGAACGTCACCGGGTCGCGCATACGGCTGAACATGAACAGGCCGAGCGACAGCAGCACCATGCCCGCGCGCGCCACCCAGCGCGGGCCGACCCGGTCGACAAGCCAGCCCTGGATCGGCCCGATCAGCCCGCTCTCCATCTCCCGCAGCGCGGAGGCGCCGGAGAGCAACGTCTTGCTCCAGCCGAACTCCTCCCGCAGGACGACCACGTACGCCCCGTAGGCCTGCCCCAGCACGGTGCCCTGGAGGAACTGCATCCCCGCCCCCGCCAGGGCGATCCACCAGCCGTAGAACAGCCGCCGCGGAGGCCGGGCGGGCCGCGGGGGCTGTCTGGACGGCTGAGCCGGGGGTGTGGAGGCGGGCGGGAGCATAGGCGGGCAGTCTACCGGCTGCCCCCCTTCCACGCCCACGGGCTATCCTCGAGGGGGCGCCGGGCGCCGGTTCACCTCGAGGGGGCGGAACGCCCCGCGTTGACCCCCGCCCGCGTCGATTTCTATACTGTCCACTGGCCGCGCTCCGTTACGGCGGAGGGCGGCCTGCTCTCTCTGGCGATCGAGGCAGCGCCGCTCCCGAGCGGCGTCCCCGAGCGGCGTGCCCGAGTGGCGCAATGGCAGCGCAGCCGATTTGTAATCGGAAGGTTAGTGGGTTCAAGTCCCCTCTCGGGCTCCAACCCGAGGCGGGTCGGGAACCCTCGGCGTGCACGAGCCGTCCGGCGGGTAGGCATGCGGTGCGGAGGAGAGCAGCAACCGGCACAGGTGGGAGAGCGGCTAATTCCAGCGGACTGTAAATCCGCCGCCTTACGGCTACACAGGTTCGAATCCTGTCCTGTGCACCAACTAGTCGAGGAGACGCGGCAACCTCGGCGACGTGCCGGCCTCGAAGGGGGCGGACGCCGCGGCGTCACCGGCCCCTGTAGCTCAGTGGTAGAGCGCGTTCTTGGTAAGAACGAGGTCATGAGTTCAAGTCTCATCGGGGGCTCCAGCTGATCCACCGCCGGCTCAGAGCCGGCACCGTCAGGCGAAGATCTGGCGGACGAAGATCTGGCGGACGAAGATCGGGCAGCGAGCAGCGACACGCGCGACCTCGAGGGCGAGGCGGCAGAGGAGTAGGCGACGATGGCCAAGGGCGTCTTCCAGCGGACCAAGCCGCACGCGAACATCGGCACGATCGGACACGTCGACCACGGCAAGACGACGCTGACCGCGGCGATCACGAAAGTGCTCTCGCTGAAGGGACTGGCGGACTTCTCGCGGTTCGACCAG
>SHYQ01000048.1 GCA_009692765.1 Dehalococcoidia bacterium
CTGCGCCAGCCCCACCTCGGCTTCACGCAGCTTGCCGATGATCTCCTCGGCCGCAAACCGCTTCCGCTTGGCAACCACCTCATGCCCCCTTCCTTCCGACCAGCGCAGCTCTCACTCTGCGACTGGATCGGTTTGCGGGGGGCAGGTCAATGGAGCGCGAAGGGCTGGTCGCCCTCGGCAAGCTCGCCCTGCGCCAGAAGGAGCACCTCGTCGCGCTGCGCCCCGTCGAGGGCGGCCGGATCATGCTCGAGACGCTGTACTACCCCGACGAGATCCGGGAGTTCGACGGCCTCGACGTCGGCGGCGTCGAGGTCTCCGAGCCGGAGATGCAGATGGCGAGCGCCCTCGTGCAGATGCTGCGCGCGCCCTTCGACCCGGCCGCCTACCACGACGCCTACCGCGGGGCGCTGATGGCGATGATCACCGCCAAGCTCGAGGGGCGGCCAGGTCGTCGTCGACACCGAGCAGGGCCCCGCCACGCAGACCGTGGACCTGATGGCGGCGCTGAAGGCGAGCATCGAGGCGACGCAGGCGCGCAAGACCGCCGGGGGCGCCGCGGCTGTCGCCCCGCCCGTCGAGGCCCAGACGCCCGCCCCCGTGCAGCCCCCACCCGCACGAGCGAAGCGTGCCCCCTCGAAGGCTCCCGCGGGGGCCGCGGGTGGGGGGAAGCGCGGCGCGTCCTAAGGCGCCGAGGCCAGCTCGTGCCGCGGCCTGCAACCCGCGGGGCCAAACGCGTGCGTGATTCGGGTACACTGGCCCTCACCAGAGGGGACGTCCGCGCGGCCGGCGAGGCCTGCGCGCACGGCGGAGGGACGCCATGAGCGCAGGCGCGATCACTCAGCCACGTGTCTTGCCGATGGATCTGCCGGGACGCAAGACGCGTTCCGAGCGCATCTGGCGGCTGATCCGCCGGCGCCCGGTGGACGCCATCGGCGCCGTGTTCGTGCTGTTCACGATCTTCACGGCGATCTTCGCGGATGCGATGGCGCCTACCGGCTACGCCGAGCAGGACTTCGCCTCGCGGCTGATGGCCCCCTCTGCGGCGCACTGGTTCGGCACCGACTCGCTGGGCCGCGACGTGCTCAGCCGCATCATCTACGGCGCGCGCACCTCGATGGTGGCGAGCACGATCGCGGTGGTGGTGAGCGGCGTGCTCGGCGGCGTCCTCGGCGTGACGTCGGGGTTCTTCGGCGGCCGCTTCGACCTCGTCGTGCAGCGCATCTGCGACTCCTTCGACACGGTGCCGCTGCTGCTGATGGCGATGCTGCTGATCGTCGCGTTCGGCGGCAGCCTGATCAACGTCGCGCTCGCCCTCGGCCTCGTCGGGTCGATGCGCGTGAACCGCGTCGCCCGCGGCAGCACGCTCTCCGTCATCAACACCCCGTACCTCGAAGCGGCCGTATCGCTCGGCGCGACCTCCAACCGGCTGATGTGGCGACACATCCTGCCGAACGTGATGGCCGCGCTGATCGTCACGCTGAGCATCCAGTTCGGCGGCTTCATCATCGCGGAGGCCGGTCTGAGCTTCCTCGGGCTGGGCGTGCCGCCGCCCTACCCCTCGTGGGGCGGGATGCTGAGCGCGGACGGCCGTGCGCACTTCCTGCGCGCGCCGTGGCTGGCGATCGCGCCGGGCATCGTCATCAGCGTCACCGTGCTCGCCACGAACCTCGTCGGCGACGCGATGCGCGACATCCTCGACCCGCGGCAGCGCGGCGCGTAGCCGCCGAGCCCCGCGGGGGCGTCCGCAGACACACTCCGCTAGTACAGAGAGCAGCCGCCTCCGGGCGGCTGCTCTATCCTCGACGCATGCCCGCACGTCGACGCCCCACGCGCCCTGCCCCCGACGACGCGCAGGATGCCCCCGCGCACCAGGCCACGGAAGAACCCCTCGCGCGCTACGACGCGATGCGCGACTTCGCGCGCACGCCCGAGCCCGGCGTCGCCGCGCCGCCGATCCAGCGCAACGACGAGGCGCTGACGTTCGTCGTGCAGAAGCATCGCGCCACCCGCCTGCACTACGACCTGCGGCTCGAGGTGGACGGCGCGATGCCCTCGTGGCCCATCCCGCGCGGGCCCTCGACAGACCCCGCCGAGAAGCGGCTCGCGGTGATGACGGAGCCGCACCCGCTGCCTTACGCGACGTTCGAGGGCGTCATCCCGAAGGGCGAATACGGCGCCGGCGAGGTGATCGTGTGGGATCGCGGCACGTACAGCCCGGAAGCGGAAGGGAGCGCACGTCGCCTCGTCTTCGACGACCGCGCCGAGGCGAACGCGCGCATGCGCGCCGCGATCGCGGCGGGCGAGGTGAAGGTGACGCTGCGCGGCGAGCGCATGAAGGGGTCGTGGGCGCTGGTCAAGACGGCGCAGGCCCCCGACTCGTGGCTGCTGATCAAGCACCGCGACGAGGCGACCGACGGGCGCGACCTGACCGCCCTCGACACCTCCGTGATCTCCGGACTGACGATCGCCGACCTCCAGGCGGGACGCCTCCTGCCCCAGCAGACGCCGCGGACGGCCGCGCCCGCGCCCCTGCTCGCCGGCGACCTGCCGAGGGCGCGCCGCGCCGCGCTCCCCACGCGCCTGGAGCCGATGCAGGCCACCCTGACGCAGGGCCCATTCGACGACCCGGCGTGGCTCTTCGAGCCGAAGCTGGACGGCGTGCGCGCGATCGCGCGCCTCGAGGGGGGCGCGGGTGGCCCAGCGCCGACGGTGCGGCTGACCTCGCGGCGCGGCCTGGAGATGACGGCGCAGTACCCGCTGGTGGCCGCCGCCGTGGGACGCCAACCCGCGCACACGCTCGTGCTCGACGGCGAGATCGTGGCGTTCGACGACGCCGGCGTGCCCTCGTTCGAGCGGCTCCAGCGGCGCATCAACCTCGTCAACCCGATCGAGATCCGCCAGGCCGACCGCGACATCCCCGTCGTCTACTACGTGTTCGACCTGCTCTACCTCGACGGGGTCGATCTGCGCCGCGCGCCGCTGGAGGCGCGGCGCGCGCTGCTGCACCGCACGCTGCTGCCGACGCCGCAGTTGCGCCTTGTCGAGGCGTTCGATGTCGACGGCGAGACCGCGTACGAGGCTGCGGCGGCCTTGGGCCTCGAGGGCCTCGTGGCGAAGCGGCGCGACTCCACGTACGACAGCGGGAGCCGCTCGCAGGCGTGGCTGAAGGTGAAGCGTCGCCTCACGGACGAGTTCGTCGTCGTCGGGTACACGGCCGGGCTCAACTCGCGCGCCTCGACGTTCGGCGCGCTCGCCATCGCCACACGTGCTGGGCGCGACGGCTCGGGCGCGTCGGGCGCGCTCGTCTCCGTGGGGCGCGTCGGCAGCGGCTTCGACGACGCGACGCTGCGCGCGCTGCTGAAGCGCCTGCGCGCGATGACGGTCGCCGCGCCACCCCTCGCGGTGACGGCGGAGCAGGCCGCCGGCGTGACGTGGGTGCGCCCCGAACTGGTCGTCGAGGTCGAGTACGCGGAGCGGACGAGCGACGGCAACCTGCGCGCGCCGGTGTTCATGCGCGTGCGCGACGACAAGCCCGCCGCCGCGGTGCGCGTGGTGGCGGCGGTGCCGCCGCCCGCGCAGTCCCCGGCGACGTCCGCGCGCGGCCTGGACGCCGAGGTCGCCTCGGCGCTCGCGCAGATCGAGGCGGCGAAGAAGCAGACCACGCTCGAGGTGGGCGGCGCGCGCCTCGCCGTGACGAACCTGGACAAGGTGATGTGGCCTGCCGTCGAGGGCCCCGGCGTCGGGGGCCAGCGCGCGCTGACGAAGCGCGACCTGCTCGCGTACTACGCGCGCATGGCGCCCTTCCTGCTCCCGCACCTGCGCGACCGCCCGCTGACGATGACGCGTTACCCGAACGGCCTGAACGGGGCGTTCTTCTACCAGAAGCACGTCGAGGCGCTGCCGGGCGACTTCGTGCGCACGGTGCCGGTGTTCACGGAGGACGGCGACCAGGACTACATCGTCGTGAACAACCTGCCGACGCTGCTCTGGCTCGCGCAGGTTGCGGACCTCGCGTTGCACGTGAGCCTCGCGCGGATCGCGCCCGGGCCGGGCGAGGACGGCGCGGGCGTGTCGACCGACTTCGGCGGGTCGAAGGCGCGCATCGAGCGCTCGCTGCTCAACCGCCCGGACTTCGTGCTGTTCGACCTCGACCCGTACATCTACCGCGGCGACGAGGGCACGGGCGCGGAGCCCGAGCTCAACCGCCGCGCGTTCGAGCAGACGACCGAGGTGGCGCGCTGGCTGAAGGCGCTCCTCGATTCGGCGGGGCTGTCGTCGTTTGTGAAGACCTCGGGCGCGACGGGGCTGCACATCTTCGTCCCGGTGACGCGGCGCTACGAGTACGACATCGTGCGCGAGGTGGCGCAGACGTTCGGCGGCTTCCTCGTGCGCGCGCACCCCGCGGAGGTGACGATCGAGTGGGCGACGGAGAAGCGCCGCGGCAAGGTCTTCTTCGACGCGAACCAGAACGCGCGCGTGAAGAACCTCGCGGCCGCGTACTCGCCGCGCGCGAAGCCGGGTGCGCCCGTCTCGATGCCGCTGCGCTGGGACGAGCTCGGCAAGGTGTACCCGACCGACTTCACGATCCTCACCGCGCACGATCGGGTGACGAAGACGGGCGACCTCTGGGCGCACATCCTCGACGCGAAGCACGACCTCTCGACGCTGCTCGGGTAGCGCGCGGACGGCGCGTCGAGGACTGCCAGGGCGGCCCATCCCCCTGCCCCCTTCCCGGCGCGGGAAGGGGGTTCAGAAAGCAAGAACGTGATGCGAGGGGGCTGCGCCCCTCGCGCTCCCGGCGGAGGCGCGCACGGCAGGCGCGCGCCGGAGCGGCAGATGCACGCTGGCCGGGCGTCCCCGCTCGCGCGCAGCCTCGAGGTCTGAGCCCCCTTCCCTCCGGGAAGGGGGCTGGGGAGCGCTTCGCCTCCCAGGACCCCGACGCGCGCCTACCGTGCGCGTTCCGCCGGGGTGTGGGGGGCGCAGCCCCCCACGATCTCGTTCTGTCTCCCCTCTCCCGCTTCGCGGGAGAGGGGCCGGGGGTGAGGGTTCCGCTCTCCCACGCAGGGAGGGGGCAGGGGGTGGGCCGCACTGTCAGTTCTCGAAGGCGCGAGGCTATCGCGCAGCCCTCGAGGCTAGGCCTCGCCGCGGCGCGCGCGGAGCGCGTGCACGACAGCGAGCGCGTCGACGATCGGGGCGACGTCGTGCACGCGCACGACGTGGACGCCCGCGGCCGCGGCGAGCACGTTGAACGCGATCGTCGCCTCCAGCAGCCCCGGCGCGTCCTGGGTGTCGCCGCGCCCCAGCAGCTCCGCGAGGAACCCCTTGCGCGAGGCCGAGATCAGCACGGGATGCCCCATTGCCACGAGGCCCGGCAGCCCCGCGAGTAGCGCGAGGTTGTCCGCCGCCGACTTGCCGAAGGCGAAGCCGGGGTCGAGCCACGCGGTCACGCCCCGCGACTGGAGGAAGTGCGCGCGGTCGAGGAGGAAGTCGCGCACCTCCGAGTCCACGTCCGCGTACGACTGATCCGCCTCGCGGTGGTGCTGGGGGCGGCCGCGCATATGCATGACGCAGGCCGGCAGGCCGAACTCCGCAGCCACGTCGACCATCGCGGGGTCGGCGAGGCCGGTGACGTCGTTGAGCAGGTGGACGCCGGCCTCGGCGGCCGCGCGGGCCACCGCGGGCGTCCACGTGTCCACCGAGGTCAGCAGCCCCTCCGCGACGGCCGCCGCGATCACGGGGACGACGCGGGCGGCCTCCTCCTCGGGCGTCAGCACGCGTGCGCCAGAGCGAGTGGAGTGCGCGCCGATGTCGATGATCTCCGCGCCCTCGCTCGCCAGCTGCAACGCGCGCACGCGCGCCTCGGCGACGCCGACGCGGGAGAACGCGATGGGGGAGTCGTCCGAGACGTTGAGGATGCCCATGACGGCGGTGCGGCCGGTCACGTCGATCACGCGGTCGCGCAGGTGCAGCAGCATGCTTCCCCCTGGGTGCCGAGCCCCCTCGAACGCCAGTGTATGGGTGCCCTCCCCCCCGAGCATTGCCCCAGAGCGGGCCGCCCTCCTACGCTCGGTCACATGACGACCGACGCGCCGCCGCGGCTGGCCATCGAGGGCGGCGACCCCGTGCGCGCCACGCCCTTCCCCGAGCGCCCGCCCGCGCCCTCGACCGGCGAGGAGTACCCCATCCGCGCGCCCGAGGGCGAGGCCTCGCCGATCCGCGCGTTCGAGGCGGCTTTCGGCGCGACGCTGGGCGTGCCGGGGACGTTCGTCACCGCCCTCGGCGCCTACCGCGCGGCGTTCGAGACGGCGTTCGCCGCCGCCGGCGTCACGCACGGGTCAGCACGAGACGGCACGCCCGGCGAGGTCGTCGTCCCCGCGCTGCTCGGCGAGTCGTTCGCCTCGGCCGCGCGCGAGCTCGGCCTCGTCGCCGTGCCCGCGGAGGTCGAGGCGGACGCCGTGACGCTGTCCCCTCGCGGGCTCGCGCAGGCGCTGTCGCCGCGCACCGTGGCGGTGTGCGTCACGGACGCCTTCGGCCACCCGCCCGCGATAGGCGACCTGCGTCCGCTCGCGCAGCGGGCCGGCGTCCCGATCATCGAGGACGCCTCCGGCGCGCTCGGCGCGACGTGGCGCGGCGAGCCC
Source organism: Dehalococcoidia bacterium (assembly GCA_009692765.1). Taxonomy (GTDB): domain Bacteria; phylum Chloroflexota; class Dehalococcoidia; order UBA2979; family UBA2979; genus SHYQ01. The sequence goes on from SHYQ01000048.1 coordinate 6,639, forward strand.
GCGGGGCGCCTCGGCGACGTCGCGCTGTTCGAGTTCCGCCCGGAGCACGTGATCACCGCTGGCGCGACGCCCACCGGGCCGCGGCGCGGCGCCGTCGTGGTCGTGCAGGGCGAGGCCGCCGCGGAGCGCGCGCGCCTCGCGCGGTTCATGCACGGCGCGGCGATCGACTTCCACAACGCGACGATCGCGCACGCCGAGCTCGACGCGCGCGCGGCTGCCATCGAGGTCCGGCGCGCGCTGGCGTGGGAGCTGACGTTCGCGATCCACGGCATGCGCGGCGTGGCCGCGATGCCGCACGGCCGCTGGATCCGCCACGGCTACGGTCGTTATGTCGTGCGCCTCCGCACCATCGTGTGGAAGCGACCGCTCGACGAGACGATCGCCGCGCTCCGCGCTGAGGGCATACCCTGCGAACCGGCGTGCCGCCCGTCGCTGCACCGGGACCCGGCCGTGCGCGCGGCCATCGAGGGCGACGGGCGCTTCGATGCGCACCTCGACCCGCGCCTTGACGAGGCACAGTTCGCGGTGGCGGCGCGGCTGCCGCAGGAGTTGATCGCCTTCCCATTGCACGGCGGGCTGACCGAGCGGGAGATGTCGGAGATCGCCGTCGCGCTGCGCAAAGTGGAACGGTGGAGTACGTGAGCCCATCCCTGAAGAGCGAGGTGGAGCCGGTGCTGGTGGCGGTGGACTTCACCGCCGACGCCGTGCGCCTGGCGCTGGCCGACCTCGACGGCGAGCTGCTGCTGCGCGAGGCCTACCCGCTGCCCGCGCTGCCGGACGAGGCGGCGTGGGCGCACGAGGTCGGCGGGCGCATCTCGACGGCGTTCGCGCACGACGGCCAGAAGCGCTCGGCGCTCGCGATCGCGGTGGCGTGCCCGGGCACCGTCGACCCGCTCACCGGGCGCATGAAGCAGAGCACCGGGCAGGAGGAGTGGAACGGCCTCGCGGTGGTGGAGGCGCTGCGCCGCCACATCGACGCGCCGATCGTCGCGCTCAACCGGCTGCACGCCGCACTGCGCGGGGAGGCAGAGCACGGTGCGGCGCGAGGCGTGACCGACGCGATCTACATCACGCTGCGCGGCACGCCCGACGCCGCGATCATGACGTCGTCGCGCATCGTGTCGGGTGCGACGTCGAGGGCGGGCGCGCTGCCGTCGGTGCCGATCCTCGACGCCGCGGAGGCGCTCGGCGGCGACGCGCTGTCGCGCACCGCGCGCCAGATCGCCGAGCTGGCGGCGTTCCTCGACCCGGCCGTGCTCATCCTCGACGGCGTCGAGGCGCACCTGATCCCGCTGCTGCCGACGCTGCAAGACCTGCTCGACGAGATCGCGCGCGGCCCGCGCGTGGTGGTGTCGACGCTCGGCGAGCACGCGGCGATCCTCGGCGCGCTGCACGCGGCGGAGATCGTCGCGTTCGAGGGCGAGCGCAGAGCGTGAGGCACCGGGCATGACGAACTGGGAGGACCGCCGCGCCCGCGCGCAGCCGATCCACCTCGAGCTGCGGCGCAACGACGCCGGCACGCTGCTGGGCGCGATCGCGTGGGTGATGGGCGCGCTGCAGATCATGAAGGACCGCGGCCACGCCGAGTCCGACGAGGAGTTCCACGAGCTGCACGACGCGAT
>SHYQ01000049.1 GCA_009692765.1 Dehalococcoidia bacterium
GATCGTGCCGATCTGCATGGACAACGACGGCATGCGCGTCGACGACCTCGAGCCGCTGATCAATCAACTGCACGCGGCGGGCAAGCGCATCAAGTTCGTCTATACGATCAGCAACTTCCACAACCCCATGGGTGTCACGCTCTCCACCGCGCGGCGCCAGCAGCTGCTGCGCGTCACGGCGAAGCACAGCATCTTCGTCCTGGACGATGACGCCTACGGTGAGCTGTTCTTCCCGGGATGGGAGGCACCGCCCGCGCTCTCCGCGATGTCCGAGTGCCACGGCGTGATCACCGTCGGCACGTTCTCCAAGATCGTCGCGACGGGGCTACGCGTGGGGTGGATCCACGCGACCCCGGACGTCCTCGACCGCGTCACGCGCGTGCGCTTCGAGATGGGCAACAGCCCGCTGCTCCAGCGCATGGTGTACGAATTCGCGAAGGACGGGAAGCTCGACGAGCACATCCTGAAGATGCGCGCGGTGTACCTGCGCAAGCTCGACGCGCTGTGCGATGGCCTGCGCGAGTACTGCGAGCCGTACCTCACCTTCCGCCGGCCGGGCGGTGGTTTCTTCCTCTGGGTCGAGCTGCGCGACGGCCTCGACGGCCTCGAGGTGCAGCAGGCGGCGATCGCCGAGGGGCTGATCGCGGCGGGCGGCTACGGCTTCTTCCCCGACCGCAAGGACACCGGCAGCCACATGCGCCTCGCGTTCTCGTGGGTGCGCGAGGACGAGCTGCGCGAGGCCGCGCACCGCCTCGCGATCGCCTGCGCGAAGGTCGCCGAGCGCCACGCGACGCAGTCGAAGTAGCACGCGCTCCTCGGCGCCGCGCGGACGTCGATCGAGGACAGCCGGGGCCACGGCCCATCCCGTGACGCTGGTGAACTGACGGGGCGGCCCATCCCCTCTGCCCCCTTCCCTGCGCGGGAAGGGGGTTCTGAAAGAAGACATGGGGGCTGCGCCCCCATACCCCGCAGAACACGCGCAACAGGCGGGTTCAGACCTTCGCGTGGAGCGCCGAGGCGAACTCCCCCTTCCCGGAGGGAAGGGGGTGGGCCGCGCCCTCAGTCATCGCGCACGCGCGCGGCGTATCATCGCGACGCTGATACGAGGAGGGGTGCACGATGCCGGATCGCAGAGTCCCGCGCGCGTTCACGTTGCCCTGGGGCAGCGGACTCGTCCTCGAGGAGGCGGCGATCGAGGGTGGCCTGCACGCCCCCTCGATCCAGCTGCTGCACTACGAGTTGGGCGAGCGGAAGGCTCAGTCGGCCGTCCGCTTCGTGGCGTACGACGTCGACGGTCATCTCGAGCAGCGCCCGCTGATCATCAACGAGCGGGAGTTGTCCCGGCTGCGCGCCGAGGTCAACCGCTCGCCGCGCCTGAAGGCGCTGCTCAAGCGCCTCGTCGAGGATTGACGCGCCGGGCTAGCCCTCGACGGTGACCGCGCCGGGGTGCGGCCCCGGCAGGTCGATGATCGCGCCGTTTACGGCGGGCGAGCGGCACAGCCACGCGATCGCCTCCGCCACGTCCACCTGCGTCGGCCGCCGGTAGCCCTCGAGGCTGCGGCCCTCGATCACGTGCGCCAGGATCGCCTCGATCGGCACGCGCGTGATCGGACCGGGCGCGACGGCGTTCACCGTCACGCCGTGCTCCGCCTCGCGGCGCGCGAGGGTGCGCGTCAGCCAGTGGCGCGCCGCCTTGCCCAGCGCGTAGTCCAGCGGCCACGATTCCTCGGCTGTCTGCTCAGCGTCGTAGCCCCCCACCGCGACCACGCGGCCCCACCTCTGCGCGCGCATCGCGGGCAGGGCCTCGCGCACCGCGAGGTAGAACGAGTCGATCTCCTCGGACAGCACCTCGCGCCACTCCCCCGGGGGGATCGCGTCGATCGCGCGCGGGCGCCAGCGGCCACCGGCGGACACCACGAGGATGTCCGGCACACCCACCTCGAGGCGCGCGCGGCGGAACATCGTCGCGATCGCGGCGGGGTCGCCCGCGTCCGCGACGACGGCGATGGCGCGCCGCCCGAGGGCGCGCAGCTCGGCGGCGACCGCCTCGGCGGCGTCCAGCGAGCGGTCCGTGTTCACGATCACGTCCGCGCCGTCGCGCGCGAGAGCGTACGCCGTCGCGCGGCCGACCCCCGGCCCGGCCGCCCCCGTCACGAGGGCGACGTGCCCAGCGAGCGGGCCGTGCGAGAGCGATGTGGGGGTGACCATGAGCCGTATCGTATGCTGCGCCCCCACGGAGGACACATGACCGACCTCGCCGACATCCAGCGCGACCTCGCGGCCGCCCGCGCGGCGCTGCTCGCGACCCTCGAGGGGGTCACGCCCGCAGAACTCGAACGCCGGCCGCCGGGGCCGATCACGGACGACGAGCAGCGCTGGCCGATCGTGGAGGTGATCTGGCACGTCGGACTGACCGAGGACCGCTTCCGGCTCACCATCGACCAGGTGATCAGCGGCCGCGAGGTGACGCCCGCCGCGCCGCGCGTGCGCCCCGCACACATGACGACGGCGATGCTGCTGCACGAGTGGCTGATGCAGACCCGCCAGCCCACCGAGGCGCTCCTGCGCCGCATGCAGCCCGCCGACCTCGACCGGGAGTACGTGAGGCCGAACGGCACGAAGCGCACGCCGCGCCAGCTGCTCGCGATCATCGTGCAGCACGACCGCGACCACGCGGACCAGGTGCGCGCGCTGCGCGCCCTTCCCGCCCAGCCGGCCGAGGCGTAGCACGGCCCCTCGACGCACGCCCGCGGAGACGGCCGCGCTCGCGGAGCGGCTCGCGGCGTACCGCCGCGACGTCGAGTTCGAGGCGACGCTGCGCGGCCATGCGCTGCGCTTCCGCTCCACGTGGGGCCTCTTCTCGCCGCGCGAGGTGGACGAGGGCACGCGGCTGCTGCTCGACGCGCTCGCGGCCATCCCGCTCGCGGACGACGCGACGTGCCTCGACCTGGGGTGCGGCTACGGCGCGATCGGGCTGACGCTGGCGCGGCTCGCGCCGCACGGCGAGACGTGGATGGTCGACCGCGACTTCGTCGCCATCGACTACGCGCGCGCGAACGCGGAGGGCAACCGCATCACCAACGTGCGCGTGCTCGCCTCCAACGGCTTCGACGCGATCCCCGCGGCTCAGCGCTTCGACCTCGTCGCCTCGAACCTGCCGGCGAAGGTGGGAAACGAGATGCTCACGCTGCTGATCGCCGACGCGCACGCGCACCTGGCGCCCGGCGGCGCGCTCGCCGTCGTCACGCTCTCGGCGATGCGCCGCTTCATCGAGCGCACCTGCGTCGAGGTGTTCGGCAACGCCGAGAAACTGAAGCAGGGCCGCCAGCACACGGTCACGCTCGCGCGGCGCGCGGGCTGACGGCGCGGCGCCGCATCGAGGAGCGCGCGCAGGGCGCCCTCCCGGGATCGGATCGCACTTCTATCGAGGACTCCGGGGGCCTCTCCTCCGAGGCGCGCCCGCCGCGCGCCGTTCCGCCGGGAGCGCGAGGGGCGCAGCCCCCTCGCATCAACTTCTGAGTTCTGACCCCCTCCTGCGCAGGGAGGGGGCAGGGGGTGGGACGTGCCCCGTACCAGCACCCACACCTCCGGCTAGACTGGCCGCATGCCTCCGACGTACGCCTCGCTGGCCGGGAAGCGCGCCGTCGTCCTCGGCGGGAGCCGCGGCATCGGCCGCGCCATCGCGCTGCGGCTGGCCGCCGAGGGTGCGCACGTCCTCGTGAACTACGCGCGCTCCGCCGAGGCCGCCGAGGCCACCGCCGCCGACTGCCGCGCCCTCGGCGTGGAGTCCGAGGCCGTCGAGGGCGACGTGGGCGAGCCCGCCGCGCTCGCCGCGGTGTTCGAGCGCGTGCAGGCGTGGGGCGGCATCGACGTGCTCGTGAACAACGCCGCGCGTGGCCTCGAACGCCCGCGCCCCGCCATCGACCAGAAGCCGCTGCACCTGCACCACACGATGGACGTGAACCTCTTCGGCCCGTGGCAGGCGGCGCAGCTCGCGGCGCCGATGATGGCGGCGCGCGGCGGCGGCGCGATCGTGAACCTGCTCTCCCCCGGTGCGGAGCACTACATGCCCGACTACGCCGCCGTCGGCGTGAGCAAGGCCGCGCTCGCGTCGCTGACGATGTACCTCGCCGTCGAGCTCGCCGCGCAGGGCATCCGCGTGAACGCCGTCTCCGCCGGCTGGGTGCAGGGCTCCGAGGGCGAGCACTCCTACCGGGACGAGGTGAGCGACGCCGTGCGCCCGCACGTCCCTGCTGGCCGCAACGTCCGCCCCGAGGACATCGCCGCCGCCGTCGCCTGGATCGCCAGCGACGAGGCGCCGATGCTCATCGGCCAGACGATCCACCTCGACGGCGGCTTCGCGGACGCCGCCTGGCGCGCGGTGCTGGGGACGTAGAGCGCGTGCCCTCGCTGCTGGACGAACTGCTCTAGGCGAACGCCCGCTTCCGTGAGCGCTTCGACGCGGCCGGTCCGCAGCTGCGACCGCGACAGCAGCTCGCGGTGCTCACCTCATGGACTCGCGGTACACGGCGCAGGGCGTGCTCGGGCTGCTCCTCGGCGACGCGCACGTGATCCGCAACGCGGGCGGCCGCGTCACGGAGGACGCCATCCGGTCGCTCACGCTGTCGGCGGCGCTGCTGGGCACGCGCACGTGCGTCGTGATCCACCACACCGACTGCGGCCTGCTCGGACGCACCGACGAGGAGCTCCGCCAGCGCGTCGCCGACGTCTCCGGCACGCGCGCCACGTTCGGCTTCCTGCCGTTCACCGACCTTGCGCAGTCCGTCCGCGACGACGTCGCCGCGCCGCGCGCATCGCCGTACTTCCCACCGGAGTACGAGGTGCTCGGCCTCACCTACGACGTGCGCTCCGGGCTCCTCGCCCCGGTCGAGGACTAGGCGCGGTGCGCATCGGTATCGACTTCGACGGCGTGCTCGCCCACACCATGCCCGCGATGGTGGCGTACGCCGCGGAGCACATCGGGATCGCGCTCAGCGAAGCCGAGTGTATGCGTCCCGGGGGTCCGATACGGCTCGGCGAGGCCGGTTACGTGGCACTCGTCCGCGACACACACGAGACGCCGTACGCGCTCACGTTTGCGTCGACGGAGGTAACGTTCGAAGCGCTGCAGCGTCTCTCGGAGGCGCACGAGGTCTTCGTGGTTACGAACCGTGCGGGTGCCGCCCTCGCACGCGCCGAGGAGTGGCTGACCGCGCGCAGTATGCGCGCGATGTTGTCCGATCTCGTGTCCGCGTCGACGGGCGCGGGGAAGGCCGACGCCGCCCGACGGCTCGGGCTCGATGTGCTGCTCGATGATTGGCCCGAGAACCTGGTGGGATTGGACGCGGCGACGCAGCCAGTGCTCTGGAGCGCGTCTTACAACCTCGACGCGTCGCTCCCTGCGGGCGTGCGACGCGTCCACGGCTGGGCGGCATTCGCCGAAGCCATCGAACGCGGCTAGCCGTCGGCGCCCCTATCACGACCGGCATATACTCCCCCCGCCTGACTAGCGCCGAGGAGGCCACCGATGCTTGAGAACTACCGCATGCTCGACTTGTCGAGGTTCCTGCCGGGGCCGTTCGCCTCGCACATCCTCGCGGATATGGGGATGGACGTCGTCAAGGTCGAGGAGACCGAGCCGCGCTACGGCATGAACCGTGACGGCTTCACCTCGGTCGACCCGACGCCCGAGCAGGAGGCGCACGAGGTCGCCCACAACCCGGTCGCGCGCAACAAGCGCAGCATCGCGCTCAACCTGCTCGACCCGAAGCTGCGCCCCGCCTCGCAGGAGGTGTTCTACCGCCTCGCGCGCAACGCCGATGTCGTCCTCGAGGGGTACCGCCCCGGCGCGGTGACGTGGATGGGCGTCGACTACGAGGCGATCCGGAAGGTCAACCCGCGCATCATCTACTGCTCCATCACCGGGTACGGGCAGGTCGGCCCGTACGTGAAGCGGCCCGGCCACGACGGCCAGTTCTCCGCGGTCGCCGGCCTGCAGGGCCGCGTCGCGGCGGAGACCGACGGGCAGCACGGCCTCGGCGTCGGCATCGCGGACCCGGCGTCCGGGCTGTACGCGGCGACCGCGATCCTCGCGGCGATCATCGAGCGCGAGCAAAGCGGCGAAGGGCAGTACATCGACGTGCCTATGATGTCGGCGGCGATGACGTTCGGCCTCGCCGGCTCCACGCAGAAGCCGATCGCCGGCCGCGGTGCGCGCGGCGGGCCGTCGCTGTCGATCCTCAAGTGCAAGGATGGGACGTTCCTGAGCACCGGCAACGCCGAGACGCTGTTCTGGGCGAACTTCTGCAAGGCGCTGGGCCACGAGGAGTACATCCCGCTGCGCGACGACCGCACCGAGAAGTACTCGGACATGGTGCGCGCGGTGCAGGCGCAGATGCTCACGAAGACGCGCGACCAGTGGCTGGAGATCCTCGTGCCGGCGGAGACGTGCGTCGCGCCGATCCACGAGAGCGTCGCAGCCGCGCTGGACGAGGACCCGCAGGTGAAGGCGATCGGCATGGCGTGGGAGCTGGACCACCCGCTCGAGGGCCGCGTGCGGCAGATCGGCGCGCCGGTGCGCTTCTCGCGCACGCCGTCCGTGTTCAAGAGCTGGGCGCCGCTGCTCGGCGAGCACTCGCACGAGCTGCTGCGCGAGGCGGGCTACGACGACACCGCGATCACGGCGCTCGAGGGCCATGGCATCGTGAAGAGCGCCGCGACCGGCGTCGCCGCCCGCTAGCCCTCGAGGGGCCATCGAGCGCCTCGCGCACCTGGGGGACTGAGCAGACGGCCCATCCCCCCTACCCCCTTCCCTGCGCGGGAAGGGGGTTTTTCCTGTGGGGGCTGCGCCCCCACAGGCCCTGCTCCGTCCGGACGAGCGCGCGATGCCGCCAGCTGCGCGATGCCGCGCGAGCGCCCATCTTGTCCGAGGCGCGCCCACCGCGCGCCGTTCCGCCGGGAGCGCGAGGGGCGCAGCCCCCTCGCATCAACTTCTATTTCTGACCCCCTCCCGCGCCGGGAGGGGGCAGGGGGTGGGCCGCCCCGGCAAGCACTCAGCCCCCGCCCAGTACCTCGGCGACGGCGGCGTCGTACGCCAGCGGGCGGCGGCCGAGGGGGAAGCGCCGCGAAGGATCCGGGCAGACCTGGCGGTCGCGCAGCGTCTCCAGCAGCAGCCGCGTCTCGCGGCGCGGCAGCCGCGCCAGCGTCCACGCCCACTGCTCCTCGATGCCCTCGCCACAGCCCGGCAGCGGGAGGAACAGCCGCGGGCGGTGCGCCGCCCGCGCCCACCCGCGCACCACGGCGCCGAAGGTGATGCGGTCGGCGCCGCAGATATCGAACGAGCGCTCCGTCATCGCCGGATCGTCTATCGCGATGCGCAGCGCCTCGACGACGTCGCTGAGCGCGACCGGCTCCACCTCCGTGCGGCGCCAGCGGAACAGCGGTACCACCGGCGAGCGGTCGACGGTGCGGCGCATCAGCTCGAACAGCGTCCCGCCGCGTCCGAGGATCAGCGGCGCGCGCAGGACGGTCCACCCGAGCCTCGACTGCCGCACGGCGAGCTCCGTCGCCCAGCGCGCGACAAGGTACTGCGACGCGGAGGACTCGGACGCCGCGACGTGGCCGAGGAAGATCACGCGCTGCACCCCGGCGGCGCGCACGGCGAGCGTCGCGTTCTGCACCGCCGTGAGGTCGTTCGCCACGACGTCGCCCGAGCGATCGAGCGTATGCACGAGGTACACAAGCGTCTGCACGCCGCGCATCGCCGCGTCGAGGCCACGCCCGTCCGCGAGGTCGCCCGTCACCGCCTCGACTCCCTGCTCGCGCAACCGCACGGCGTCGAACTCGCGCCGCACGAGGGCGCGCACGGGCCTCGAGGCCCCGCCCGGCGAGGCCGCACGCAGCGCCGGGCGGGGCCCGCCCGACGAACCCGCTCGCCCCCGCGACGAGGATCGTCATGGGGCACACCCTGCGCGGTCATGCGGCAGCGTCGAAGACTGCGGGGGGCGGCCCATCCCCCCGCCCTTTTCCCGGCGCGGGAAGGGGGAATGCTTTTCTTGTGGGGGCTGCGCCCCCACGGGCCCCTGCGTTCGCGATCCCGCGAGGCGGCGCGCAGCGCCGCGCTCGCCAACCTCCCCCTTCCCGGAGGGAAGGGGGCCGGGGGGATGGGCGAAATCTCCTTCTGGTTTCTTACCCCCTCCCGCGCAGGGAGGGGGCGGGGGGGACCGCCCTCCGCCGACACATCGACGCCCC
>SHYQ01000050.1 GCA_009692765.1 Dehalococcoidia bacterium
GCCGAGCGCGGCGGCGTAGGCTGTCAGCTGGTCCGCGCCGCCGGAGCCGCCATTGGTGCACCACGCGACGGGTATGCCGGCCGCCTCGGCCTGCTGCACCTGCGCCACGAAGCCGCGCGAGTCCAGCACCTGGATGACGACACCAACCGTGGGGGGCATGCGGGTCTCCTTCTTTGAGGGCGCTTCTCGGGCGCCACCGCGGGGTGCACGAGGTGATCAGAGTGCATGCGACAGCGAGGAGGAACAGGCGCTTCATGGCCCGGACTCTACGCCGATCGCTCGATCTCTCAGCGCCTGCCGGACGGGTCATGGAAGAACGCCGACGGGACTGTGACACGTTTCCCGGGGCCGTCCTCGCCGGACTAGTGGATCAGGTGCCGCCACAGCTCGTCGAGGTCCAGGCCCGACCGCTCGAGGGCCTCCCCCGAGGCGTCGCGCAGCATCAGCGCGACCAGGATGCTGCGGGTGTCCTCGATGCCCATGCGGACGATGGCCTCGCCCACGCGGCCGATGCGATCGGCCGGGGCGGAAGCCACCGAGTTCGCGGCGCGGAGGATCGCCGCCGCCGCCGCCGGGTCCGTCTCCACGACGGCCGCCAGCTCCGCCAGCGACGCCATCGGCTGAAATATCAGGCAAGAGCATGGGCGCGCGCCGCAGGCAGCGCGGGGATCGGGTACGTCGTCTCGATGGTCATGCGTGCGCTCCTGCTCCGGAGGCTTCCCTGGATCATCGGAGCCCCGGGGCGGGTCGCCCGCCGGAGAGTCTGAGCAATACCTGTCGATTCGCTCCGGGCCTCATACTGGCGGGATGCTGCTGCCGTTTCGCATCGAGTTCGGCGACCGCGGGATCGAGGACCTGCGCCGTCGCATCGCCGAGGCGCGCTGGCCCGAGCTGCCCTTCGACACGGGCTGGTCCGCCGGGACCGACCACGGCGTCCTGCGCGACCTCGCGCGCTACTGGCACGCCGACTTCGACTGGGCGGCCGCGCAGGCGGCGATCAACCGCCGCCCGCACGTGCGCGGGCCGGTGACTGACCCCGGCGGCAGCGCCGAGTGGATGCACGCGATGGTGCAGGCGGGTCCCGCCGCCGCCGCGGACGAACCGCCCCGCACCACGCTGCTGCTGATCCACGGCGGGCCCGGCTCCTTCATCGAGTTCCTCGAGGCCGCCGACCGCCTCGTCGCCGGCGTCGACGGCGCGCCGGGCTTCGATGTGGTCGTCCCCTCGCTGCCGGGCTATGGCTTCTCCGAGGCGCCTCGCGCGCCGGGGATGCACCCCGGCCGCGTCGCGGAGCGGCTGCACGCGCTGATGGGCGAGCTGGGCTACCCGCGCTACGGCGTGCAGGGAGGGGACTGGGGCGGGCACATCGGCGCACGTCTCGCGCGCGCCCACCCGGAGGCCGTGGTCGGGCTGCACCTCAACTTCGCCGGCGGCCTCGTCCCGCGCGCGCAGGGCGTCGCGGCGTCCGCGGAGGAGGCAGCCTGGGAGGGCCGGATGGTGGACTTCCGCAATCGCCAGGGCACCTACAGCCGGCTCCAGCGCACGAAGCCGCAGAACCTCGGCTTCGCGCTGCACGACTCTCCGGTCGGGCTGCTGGCGTGGATGCTGGAGCCGTTTCACGCGTGGACGGACCATGGCGAGGAGCTCTGGGACGCCCTCGACCGCGACACGCTGCTCACGAACGTCACGCTGTACTGGCTCACCGGGACCGCGCTGTCGGCGGCGCGGCTGTACTACGAGGCGGAGCACGAAAGCCCGCCACACGTGCCGCAGTTCTGCGCGGTGCCCACCGCGTTCGCGCGCTTTCCGGCCGAGCCCTTCATTGCGCCGCGACAGGTGCTCGAGCGCTCCTACCGTCTGGTGCAGTGGACGGAGTTCGACCGCGGCGGGCACTTTGCGGCGCTCGAGCAGCCGGCGCTGTTCGCCGCGGACGTGTCGCGGTTCTTCACCGGGCTGAGGGCCCCGCGATGACGCGGGCGCTGCCGTCGCCACTCTCGCGGCAGATGTCGATGCGCACCGGCGCGCTCCTCGTCGCGGTGCTGGTCGCGACGGGTGCGCTCGCGCTGTGGCTGATGGGACGCCGATGGTCAGATCGTTCCCCTCGCACGACGTCTCTCGCGATATGTCTACACGCGGCGCGGCGAGCGCCGCGGGAGGCCGCACATGCCGACGCGTGTCGGCGCGTCGCGCGCCGGGGGCGTGGGGTGCCGCCGCTCGCTTCTAGCCCCCCCGGGTGGCGCTTCGTACACTGAGGGAGCGCCCTCGTAGCTCAGGGGATAGAGTACCGGCCTCCGAAGCCGGTTGCGCAGGTTCGAATCCTGCCGGGGGCACCATAACGTCTGTCCGTCCGAGGAACCTCGGATCGGTGCGAGGCACGAGGCTGGAGGGGTCCGCGTGAGTCGAGAGCGACGCCAGGAGCAGCGACGGCAGCGCAACATCGAGCGGCAGCAGCAGCGCCGCGCCGGGCGCACGCCCGCCAGCACCGTGATCCCCTCCGGGGTGGAGTATGGCGGTGTCATGGGCTGGATGCAGCGCAGCGCGAAGTGGCTGTTCCTCGGTGGCATCGTGATCATCGTCGCGAGCCTCGGAGCCGGCAGCCTGATCCGACCGTCGAAGCCGGAGCCGACCCCTATTCCCACCGCCTCGACCACGCCGACCGCAACCGCATCGGTCACACCCACGCCGGACGGCTCCGCGACTCCGAGCGCATCCGCCACGCCGACGCCCGACGCCCCGATCCGGCGCAGCTACTCCGCCCCGCCGCCGATGACGATCGACCCGAAGAAGAAGTACGAGGCGGTCATCTCCATGAAGAAGGGCGGACAGATCCGCCTGGAGCTGCTGCCGGAGGCGGCGCCCAACCAGACGAACAACTTCGTCTTCCTCGCCAAGAACCACTTCTACGACGGACTGACCTTCCACCGTGTGCTGCCCGGCTTCGTCGCGCAGGGCGGGGATCCGCTGGGCACCGGCTTCGGTGGGTCCGGGTATACGCTGCCGCCGGACAAGAACGGGGTGAAGTTCGACGCGGGGGTGATCTCGATGGCGTCGAACTCCGCCGGCGTGAGCGGCGCGCAGTTCTTCATCACGCTCGCGCCGACGCCCACCCTCGAGGCGACGTTCGCCGCCTTCGGGCGCGTCACACAGGGCATGGACGTGGTGCGCGCAATCACGCAACGCGACCCGTCGAGGCCGAACCAGCCGCCCGCGGATGTCATCGATCGGATCGAGATCGTGGAAGGGAACTAGCCATGGCCAAGCAGTACGACGCGCCACCGCCGCTGACGATCGACACCTCGAAGCCCTACTCGGCGATCCTGAAGACCGACGCGGGCGACATCACTGTCCGCCTGCTCCCCGACGTCGCCCCGATCACCGTCAACAACTTCGTCTTCCTCGCGCGCGAGGGCTTCTACGACGGCTGCACCTTCCACCGCGTGATCCCGGGCTTTGTGGCGCAGGGAGGGGATCCGACGGGCAGCGGGAGCGGGGGGCCCGGCTACCGCTTCCAGGACGAGATTTCGACGACGCCGTTCGTCCAGGGGATCGTGGGCATGGCGAACGCTGGCCCGGGCACCAACGGCTCGCAGTTCTACATCATGCTCGGCGACGCGTCGCACCTGACCGGCCGCTACACCGCGTTCGGCCGCATCGAGGCGGGCCTAGACCACGTCCTCGCGATCACCCCGCGCGACCCGGAGCGGGCTACCGCGCCGGGCGACCGCATCCTCTCGGTCGAGGTGATCGAGGGCTAATACGCCCCGGCGGTACCGACCGCCCAGAATCCAGTCTCCGGCCCTAAGCCGCCGCCTCCCCGCCACCGATAGTGGAGGTGGAAGGGTGCCTGACCGCGCCCTGTCCATTCGCTGTCGCACCGGGCCGCTTCGGCGCGCCGGTCGGACGGCTAGTCGTGTGGGGTGGCCCGGCGGGCGGCCCGGCGCTCCACGTAAGCCATGAGGGCGAAGGCGGGAACGAAGCAAAGGAACGCGATGAGCGAAGGCAGCAGCGCCCCGGCGAGCAGCAGCAGGAAGCCGATCGCCAGCGCGAACGACATGCCCAGGATCGAGCCGATCCGGGCGACGAGGACGTAGGGGGGAAGTCCTTCAGGCATGTGGCGTAAACGAATCGTAGCAACGCGGGACGGCCCCCACAACGCGCGCGCGTACTCGTGCGCGCGTTGTGGGGGCCGCGCTGCGCGCCCTCGCCTCGACCGCGTGGGCGTGGCGCGGCGCAGTGGGCACGGTCCTGTTCGTCGCGGTGGGCGCGCTCCTCTCGCTCGGGGTCGCGGTGCCGTGGCTGCTCGTGGTCGCACCGGCGGCGCTGCTCGTGGCCACCGAGGCCGATGCGCTGCTTCGCGAACGCCGTTCAGGGGATCGGTCCTCTCGCATTACCATGGCGTACCGCATCCCGACGGGGATCGCCGCGACGCTGGCGCTCGCGGCGGTGACCCATGTCTGGTGGCCCAGCACGGTGGTGCTCGGGCTCGGGTGGCGCTGCACGAGGACGACGACCGCGAGCTGGCCGAGGCGCTGGACACCTACGTGCTCGCGGATCGCGCCGAGCGCCGTCGCGGACCGGCCGCCGCGTAGGCGCGAGCGCGGCGTCTCAGACGAGTTGTGGTCGGGGCGCGCGGATTCGAACCGCGGGCCTCTGCGTCCCAAACGCAGCGCTCTGCCAGACTGAGCTACGCCCCGAGGCGTCCATTGTCGCGCATTCTGCCACGCGAGCGCGAACGCCCGTCAGCCGCGACCGCATCGGCCGCTAGTCGCGACGCGCCACGCCGCGGATCTCGTCTAGGTGCTGCACGCCCTCGGCGGCGCACCAGGCCTCCAGCTCCGCGAGGATCCGCCACGGCGCGCCCGGGTCGAGGAAGGTCGCGGTGCCGATCTGGACGGCGGATGCCCCCGCCATGATGAACTCGACGGCGTCCATGCCGCTCATGATGCCGCCGGAGGCGACCACCGGGATGTCGACGACCCCGGAGGAGAGGAAGACGTGGCGGATGGCGATCGGCTTGATCGCCGGGCCGGACAGCCCCCCGAAGCCGTTGGGGATCACCGGGCGGCGGCGCTTCACGTCGATCGCCATGGCGGGGATGGTGTTGGCGACGGTGATTGCGTGCGCGCCGGCGCGTGCGACCGCCTCCGCGATCGGACGGATGTCGGCGACGCTGGGCGTGAGCTTCACGAGGAACGGCAGCGACGTGTTCGCCGCGACCTCGCGCACGACGCCCGCAGCCGCCTGCGCGTCCTGGCCGAACTCCAGGCCGCCCGCCTCCACGTTGGGGCAGGAGATGTTCACCTCGAGCCCGGCGATGCCGGGGACGCCGTCGAGGCGCGCGGCGAGCTGCCCGTACTCCTCGCGCGTGTAGCCCATGATGTTGGCGATCGCGGGCACGCCCCAGCGCTCCCAGATGGGCGCGATGTCGCGCACGAGGGCGGTCACGCCGATGTTCTGGAAGCCGATCGCGTTGATCATCCCCGCTGGCGTCTCCACGGTGCGGGGCGTAGGGTTGCCCCGCCGCGGCTGGAGCGTGGTGCCCTTCGACACGATGGCACCGAGGGCGTCGATGTCGTAGTGGCTCGCCAACTCGAGGCCGTTGGAGAAGGTGCCGGACGCCGTCATGATCGGGTTGCGCAGCAGCAACTCGACCTTGTGGCTGGGGGCGAGGTTGACGCTGAGGTCCATCGGGCGGCCCCTCCGGACGCGCCTCGAGGGGAGCGGCGTCCGCTGCCATCATACGGGGCGGACGAGGCCGCGGCTGGCTACGATGGCCGCCGGAGGCGCCATGGACCTGACGCTCGATCCGCTCACGCTGTTCGGGGCAGCCGCCGTCTCCACGATGCTCGCCTGCTACGCGCTGGAGGCGCGCGCGGCCGGGTGGGTGCTCGCGTTCGCTTTCGCCTGCCTCGCCTCCGCGGCGTACGGGTTCCTCGCAGGGGCGTGGCCGTTCGGCGTCGTCGAGGTGGTCTGGGCGGGCGTCGCGCTGCGCCGCTGGCGCGCCCGCCTGGCGATCGAACGGACCTCGAGGTAGCGGCGCGTCCGGGTCCCGCCGGCATCGGGGGGTGTCCGATGTGCTCGCCGGGGCGGCCCACCGCTGCCCGCCCTCCGAGGCGCGCCTGCCGCGCGCCGTTCCACTGGGAGCGCGAGGGGCGCAGCCCCCTCGCATCACGTTCCCCATCCCCCTGCCCCCTTCCCGCGCCGGGAAGGGGGCAGGGGGATGGGCCGCCCCCGCAAGGACCTCAGCGCCCGCGCGGCGCGAGGCAAACGAACAGGGCGCCCCTCACGGGACGCCCTGGTGTCGGCAGCGCCGTCGAGGCGGGTTACGCCTCGTCGGCCAGCGAGACCTCGGCGAGCTTGGAGGTGCGCTGGGCGGCGCGGTTGGCGTCGTTGCGCAGCGTGTTCGTCTGCTCCCACATCACGGACTCGGTCGAGTTCGAGAACTTGCGCTTGGAGCCACAGCGCTGGCAGACGCCGGTGCTCTCACGCCCGTTCGGGGACTCGATGCGCCAGTGGTGCACGCAGTTCTTGGGGTTCGGCCGCGCGGGCCGCTCCGCCGTGGGCGTCTGGGCCGGGGGCCGTGCGGCCTCTGGCGTCTTGGTTGGGGTCGCGGTGCGACTCATCTCGGCCATCCTTGCATTGCGGTGACGACACCCCGCAGTGTGTAGCCTGTCGTCGCCTCCGCTACGTTGGGGAACCGGGTTCCCCCTCCGGGCCTACACGCTCCGGCAGGACATATTCTGGAGGCAGGTGGGGTTTCCGTCAACTTTCTCGTGCTAAATAAGTGCTAAACTGCGTTAATCCCGGGTTGAGGTCCGACCTTGCTTCCGCCGGAAGGCCGCTCGAGGGCGGGTGTTTCCGCCCAGCGATCCGGCTCCGTATACTCAACTGAGCGCATACTCAACGCTGCGTACATTGGCGCCGCTGGCGGAAACCGCCGATGCCGCGCTGGCACCGCAGCCGTCCGTGGTGGTCGCTCCGGTATGGGTACGTTCGGGCCAGCCGGACGGTTCCCCTCGGCGTCCCGGGCGGAGCTGCCTGGTAAGGATGCCCCCGTTGGTCGAACAGAGCGCGGTCATGGCCGCATTGCAGACCGTGGAAGACCCGGAGCTGCACCGCGACATCGTGTCACTGAACATGGTGCGCGACCTCGTGATCGAGGGCGGCACGGTCGCCTTCAAGCTCGTGCTGACCACCCCCGCCTGCCCGCTGCGGGAGAGCATCGACCGCGACGTCCGCGCCGCCCTCGCGGTGGTGCCCGGCGTCGAGGTGGTCGAGGTCGACTGGGACGCCGAGGTGCGTGCCGCCGCGCGCGCGGGCGGGCCCAAGCCTGTCGAGGGGGTGCGTAACGTGATCGCCGTCGCCTCCAACAAGGGCGGCGTGGGCAAGAGCAGCGTCGCGGTGAACCTCGCCGTGGCGCTCGCGCGTCTCGGCGCGCGCGTCGGGCTGCTCGACGCCGACATCACCGGCCCGAACATCCCCACGATGCTCGGCATCGAGGGCGGCTCGCAGGCCTCGGGGCAGCAGGGGCTGCACCCGGTGGAGGTGTACGGGCTCCGCGCGGTGTCGCTCGGCTTCGTGCTGCCGAAGGGCACCCCCGTGGTGTGGCGCGGCCCGATGATCGGCTCCGGCGTCCGCCAGCTGCTGCACGATGTCGACTGGGGCGAGCTGGACTACCTGATCATCGACCTGCCGCCGGGGACCTCGGACGCGTCGATGAGCATGGCCCAGGAAGCGCTGATCGCGGGGGCGGTGATCGTGTCGACGCCCTCGAAGGTCTCCGTCGAGGACGCGAGCAAGGCGATCGGCATGTTCGACCGCCTGGGCGTGCCGATCTTCGGCGTCATCGAGAACATGAGCGGCGACATCTTCGGGCGCGGCGGCGCGCGCGCGGCCGCCGACGAACTGGGCGTCGAGTTCCTCGGCGAGCTGCCGCTCGACGCCGCGATCCGCGAGGGGGGCGACACCGGCGTGCCGGTCGTCGCCGGTCACCCCGACAGCGCGATCGCCCAGTCATTCATCCACCTCGCCGAGCAGGTAGCCGCGCGCTGCTCGGTGCTTCAGTACGCCGGCGAGGCAGGGGCCGCATGACCACATCTTCAAACGACCGCACGTTGGACGACGGCGGGATCGGCGCACGACCGCGACGCGGTCTCGCGG
>SHYQ01000051.1 GCA_009692765.1 Dehalococcoidia bacterium
CAGTTCGACGTCCATTGCGGCGACGAACTGCTCTTCTCGAACCAGGTCGAGGGGCGCTTCCCGGAGACGCGCGAACTCCGCGAGTTGCTCGCCGCGCGCATCGACGCTGCCCCGCGCAGCCGCCACGCCCGCAGCGAGGCCGTCGAGGCCGTCGAGGCGGCGGAGTGACGCCGTGCCCGCCGCCTGCGCGCGCTGTGAAGGCGTAGGGCTCGTCGCCTGCGACTCCTGCCGGGGCTTCGGCGGCTTCGTCTGCGTGAGCTGTGCTGGCCACGGCGAAGACGACGACGGCGAGCGCTGCCGCACCTGCGGCGGGCGGGGCGCGCTGACCTGCTCGCCCTGCCGTGGCGAGGGCGGCGTCCAGTGCCCGCAGTGCCGCACCGCGAACCTCTACGGCGAATAGTTTCCGGTGACGGCGGTGGAGCGAGGGCTCGCGCTCGCACACTCCGCGCGCCGCGGATCTCCACGGCGACCGACCGGCCGCCACGGCAGCGGCGGGCTATCCTCCATCGCATGGAAGCCGCCGTCCCGGACTACACCTCGCTGACGTTTCCCGCGGCGCCCGCGGATCGTCCCTACGTGGTGCTCAACACCGTCAGCAGCGTGGACGGGCGCATCGCCGTGGAGGGCACGGAGCGCGGGCTGGGCTCGCCGCGCGACCAGCGGCTGATGCGCGAACTGCGCATGCACGCCGACGTGACATTGAACGGCGCGGGGACGCTGCGCGCCAGCGGCACCTCGTCACGCCTGGGCGATCCGTCGCTCGAGGAGCTGCGGGTGGCGCGCGGCCGCTCGCGCACGCCGGTCGCATCGGTGCTGAGCCGTTCCGGCGATCTGCCGCTCGACCGCCTCTTCTTCACGGCGCGAGACTTCGAGGCGATGGTCTATCTGTCCGACTCCGCCCCGCAGCAGCGCGTCCGCGCCATCGAGGCGACGGGGCGGCGCGTCGTGCGGCTGCCCGCGGGCGACGAGATCCGCGCGATGCTCGGCCACATGCGTGGCGAGCTGGGCGCGCGGCTGCTGGTGGTGGAGGGCGGCCCGACGCTCAACGGTCAACTGTTCGATCTCGGCTGCGTCGACGAGTTCTTCCTGACGCTCGGCGGGGTGATCGTGAACGGCAACCGCTCGCGCGCCGCGGTGGAGAGCGATCGCGATCCCTCGCTCGCCGCGCTGACGCGCCTGGAACTGATCTCCGCGGTGCCGAACGGCGCGACGAACGAGGTCTACCTGCGGTACCGGGTACAACGCTAGCAGGGGGCTGGTGGCGCATCCGACGCGCTAAGGCGCGACCGCCTGGCGGAACGACTCCACGGTGCGCGCGAGGCCATCCTCCAGCGTCACCTGCGGCGTCCACCCCCACACCGCGCGCGCGCGCGCCGCGTCGAGCGCGATCCGCCGAATGTCGCCAGCGCGCGGCGGGCCCATGACGGCGGCGCGCTCGTAGCCGCAGCACTGCGCCAGCAGCTCGAAGATGCGCCGCGTGCTCGTCTCGATGCCGGTGCCGACGACGCACATCTCGCCGGCCGGCGCCTCCGCGGCGCGCACCTGCGCCTCCACCACGTCATCCACGTACACGTAGTCGCGCGTGTCCTCGCCGGTGCCGAAGATCGTGACGGCGTCGCCGCGCAGCATGCGCTCCGCGAAGATCGCCACCACGCCCGCCTCGCCATGCGGGTCCTGGTACGGGCCGTACACGTTCGCCGGGCGGACGGAGGCGACGGTCATGCCCGTCTCCCACTCCACGATCCGCAGGTACTGCTCCGCGGAGGCCTTCGACGCGCCGTAGAACGAGCGCGGCTCCACCGGCGTGTCGTCGTCCGCGGGCACCACGGCGGGCGCACCGAACATCGCCCCGCCCGACGAGGTGAAGACGAACCGCCGCGCCCCCGCCTCCGCTGCGGCGCGTGCCAGGATGACCGAGGCGATCACGTTCGTCTCGATATCGAGGCGCGGCTCGCGCATGGAGACGGAGACGGAAGCCTGCGCCGCCAGGTGGAACACCACCTCCGGCTTCGCCTCCGCGACGGCGCGCGCGACCCCGGCGTCGTCCCGCAGGTCGAGGCGCACGTCGCGCCAGCCATCGACGGCGCGGCGCGGCGCGGCGACATCGAGGCCGGTGACCTCGTGCCCCGCGGCAACCAGTCGCCTGACCAGGTGACCCGCGATGAAGCCCGAACTGCCGGTCACCAGCACGCGCATCGGCGCTCCTAGCAAATCCGGAGAATTGACCTGCCCCCGGTATTCATACCACTTGCAGAGTTTGGGATGACCGCGGATCCGTGCAACTCGAGCTCACCGTACCGACCCCGTCGAACTGGTTCTGCCGGCTAGCCTTTGAAGAACGAGGCGATGTGCGCCACCGCGTCCACGTGGGTCGGGTCGTTGTAGAAAAGATAGTGGTCGCCTCCCGCGTAGTAATGAGAATCGACCCTCCATCCTCCGGCACGAACACCAGACTCGAACTGCCGGGCAGGCCCGACCTCGTCATCCGCTGTTCCCTGCAAGATCAGGAGTGGCGGTCGAAAATGGATGATCGCTGGCGACAGTAACGGAACGCCGGCTGCGGCGACCACGCCGACCACTCCTCCGGTCTGCGCTCCATAGACAACGGCAACAGCGGCGAGTACGCGGCGGGATGGCCGCCGCCACGGCCACGGGAAACGGCGGTGCGGCCCCCGCGCCATCGCCGCCCGGAAGTCTCGCACGCTGGCTCAGGTCGCCTTGAGCGGGACGCCCTGCTTGCACAACGGGCAGTATTCCGGCGCGTAGCTCTCCATCACCACCTCGGTCGCCGGGATGAACGGCAGTCCCTCGAACTGCACCTTGCCCCCGGTGCGATCCGCGATCGCGGAGACGCAGACCGGCTCACCGCCCGCCTTGCGCACCGCCTCGATCGTGTCGACGAGGGAGCCGCCGGTGGTGACGATGTCGTCGACGATCATGACGCGCTCGCCCGGCTGCAGCTTGAATCCGCGCTGAAACGACCGGCCGCCCGCGGCATCGCTCTCGCAGAAGATGCCGCGCACCCCCAGCTGTCGCGCGACCTCGTACGCAAGCAACACGCCGCCGGTGGTGGGCCCCGCGACGGTGGCCGGTGCGAACGGACGCCCGTGCTCCGCCATCTTGCGGCACACCAACTCGGTGTACTGCGGCCACTGGAGCAGGTTGAATTTCTCCAGGTACTGGCCGGAGTGCCGGCCAGACGTCAACTGGAAATGGCCTTCGAGGTATGCGCCGGACGCACGGAGCGCTTCGACGACTTCAGGATCTACGGGAATAGTGACACCTCCGGTTGAAGCCGCATGCTGCGAGGGGCTGGCGCGGGCGCGCTGCTGGCCGGCGTGCTGGACGGATCCGCCGGCGTGCCGAACTCACGGCGGATGACCTGCGCCGACCGCAGCGGCCAGTAGCGAAGATCCACCCGCCCCACGACCTCGGACTGGTTGACCATGCCGATCAGGTGGGAGTCCTGCGAATTGTTGCGATTGTCGCCGAGCACGAACAACTTGCCGGGCGGCACCACCTGCGCGTTGAACTCGTACGTGGGCGGCGCCAGGATGTACGGCTCGTCGTAGGCGACGCCGTCCACGCTCACGCGCCCGCTGCGCACCGCCACGCTCTGCCCGGGCAGCGCGATGATGCGCTTCACGAAGTCGCGCTCCCGCGGGAGCCGTTGCGCGACGAAGATCACCACGTCACCCTGCTGCGGCGCCCCGAAGGGCTGCCAGCCGTCGCGCCCCACGAACGGTACCGGGCCGAGGTTCAGCGTCCGGTACGCGAGTCGGTTCACGATCAACGCCTCGCCGCTCTGGAACGTCGGCACCATCGAGCTGCCTTCGACCCGGTAGTTGTGCGCGACGGCGCGCACCCCGACGAACATGATCATCGCCAGCGCGATCACCTCCAGCGTCTCGGCGAGGCCGCGCAGCCCCCACGGCCAGAGCGCCTCGCGGAGCGGCCGCCGCTCGCCCTCCCACGGGTCCACGGTGACCAGCCCGCCGTGGCTGAACGCCGCCCCGACCTCCGGGAAGGGAGGCGGGAAGGCGGCGGCTTCTGCGAATTCAATCATCGGGTCGTCGGTGGTCATCGTCTTCGAGTATATCGACGCGACCCGTTACGACCCGCTCCGGCCCACGCAGGCCCGCGCGTCACGCGCCGGTCACGCGCGGAGCGCCGCGCCCAGCAGATCGATGCGTTCCGCGGCGACCGCCGCGACGGCATCGCGACCGGCGCGCAACGCCGGTCGCGGGTCGTTCCCCGACGCGCCCGCGATCGCGCGGGTGAAGGCCGCGTGGATCTCCGTGCCGATGTTGACCTTGCGGATGCCGCCCAGCACGGCGGCGCGCAGGTCGCGCGGCGTGACGCCCGATCCGCCATGCAGCACCAGCGGCAGCCCGCGCATCGCGGCGCGCAGCTCCTGGAGCAGATCGAGCCGTACCTCGCCGGCGAGGCCGTGAGCGGTGCCCACCGACACCGCGAGCGAATCGACGCGCGTGTCCAGCACGAAGCGCGCGGCGCTCTCCGGGTCGGTGAGCGCCATCTCGGAGGTGCGCACCCCCGGCTCCCGGCCGCCGACGTGCCCCAGCTCCGCCTCCAGGCCGAGGCGCGCCTCCTGCGCGGCGGCGTACGCGAGCATCGTCTCCCGGCGGTTCCGTTCGAGCGGGAACGTGGAGCCATCGAACATGAGCGAGGTGAACCCCGCGCGGATCGCCTGCCGCACCAGCGCCACCGTCGGCGCATGGTCCAGGTGCACCGCGATCGGTACGGTCGCGCGCGCCGCCAGCGCCCGTCCGACCACCCCCGCCAGCTCTACGCCGCCGAAGTGGTCCAGGTTGCCGGGGTTGAACTGCAGGAACATGGGCGCGCGCTTCGCCTCCGCGGCGGCGATCACGCCGATCGCCATCTCCAGGTTGGAGACGTTGAAGCCGGGCACGGCGTAGCCGCCGCGTTCCGCCGCCACCAGCAATTCGATTGCGCCTGCCAGCGGCATCTGTACGCCTCCCCGGTGGCTCCACCCACGTTCGGATGATCGGAGCGCATGCTACCCTCCGGGCCGCGCACGACGCGAGGCCGTTCACCGGGCATGATGTACCGACCATGACGTCCCCTGCCCGCCCGCGCGGCCTCGAAGCCGACCCCGCCCTCGATGACCTCGTCCGGCGCGCACAGCGCGGCGATCTCGCCGCGTTCAACGCGATCGTGCTCCGCACCCAGGACGCCGTGTACGGCCTCGCGCTGCGCATGCTGGCGCGCCGCGAGGCCGCCGAGGACGTCACGCAGGAGGCGTTCGTCGCCGCCTGGCGGCGCATCGACACCTTTCGCGGCGGCTCGTTCCGCTCGTGGCTGTTCACGATCGCCGCCAACCGCGCGCGCGACGAGCTACGCCGAGGCGTGCGCCGCCCCGCCACCAGCCTGGACGCCGCGCACGACGACCCCGACCGCACCGACATCGACCCGCCCGACCGCGATCCGGGGCCGCAGGCCGCGGCGGAGCAGGCCGAGATGCGCGCGGCGCTGGAGGCGGCGCTGGCGGAACTGCCCCCCGACTGGCGCGAGGTGGTGGTGCTCTCTGATATCCACGGCCTGGACTACGCCGAGATCGCGCAAGTCACCGGCGTCGCCCTGGGCACCGTGAAGTCGCGACTCAGCCGCGCCCGCGCGAGGCTGCGCGAGGTCGTGCTGGCCTCCCGGGAACTCTCCGAGGCGGCGCAGCGTCTGAGTGACAGGCGGTGAGTCCCATGCGATGGCGGTCGATGTCCTGGTGGCCCAGATCCTGGAGCACGGACCGTGACCCGGAGGCTCCGGCGACTGCGCTCGAGCGGCTCCAGGAGCGCGCCTCCGCATACCTCGACGAAGAACTGACGGCCGCCGAGCGCGTCGCCTTCGAGGCGGAACTCGCCTCCAGCGATGCGGCGCGAGCGCAGCTGGACGGTCTGGCGCAGGTGCGAACGGCGCTCGTCGCGATCGGCGCGGGCGACACGGTGCGCGCCCCGCGCTCCTTCGCACTGCCGCCGCCGCCGCCTCCGCTCCACGCCGGGCCGCGCCGCCTCGAATGGGCCACGCGCGCGGGCACGGGCGTCGCCGCGCTGCTGTTCGTGGTCGCGCTCACCAACGGCGGCAGCGCCGGCGACACGCCGGTCGCGTTCCAGACCGCCCGCGAGACCGTGAGTGGGGTAGCCCCGCAGGCTGCCCCACAATCAGTGCCGCAGGAGCAGAGCGGCGCGGTCCCGGCGGGCGCTCCCGGCAGTGACGCGGCCAGCCTCCCGCGCCCGACCTCGGCGGCGACGGCCCCGCCCGCGGGCGGGGCCACGGTCACGGCGGCCACGGCGTCGACCCCCGCCGCCAGTCCCACGCCGAGTACGAGCCGAGCACTCGCGCCGCCCACCGCCGCGCCCGTCGCTCCCGCCGCCGCGCCCGCCGCCACCGCCACGGCCACGCCACCCGCGAACGCACCGCGCGCGCTGACGGTGCCCGCCGCGCCCGGTAGCGCGCCGAATGCCGCGCCGGCCTCGACGCCTGCCGCCGCTGCCCCGCCGATCGTCGGCGCGACCCCGACGGCGGTGGCCGCGTTCGCCCAGCCGACCGCCCGCCCCTCCGACGCCTTCCGCCCCGAACCCACCGCGGCGGCGGCGGCCTTCGCCACGCGCACGCCGGATCCCGCGGCACCGGCCCCCAGCGCCGCATCCACACCGACGCCGCAACCTACGGCCGCCGCGACCCGGGCGGAGATGCCTGCACCAGTTCGTGCGGCGGGAACCGAGTCCACCGCTCCGACGTCCCAGCGGATGGGCAGCGTCACCATCGCCCTCGCGGCGCTGACGCTGCTGCTGGCGATCGCCTCCGTCGCGCAGTTCGCGGCCCGGCGCGCCGGCCAGCACTCGAGGTAGCGCAGCACAAGTAGCCCAGCACGCGAGGTCACGCGAAGGGCACTGCCCTCCCGCAGCACTCCCCGGAAGATGAAGTAGAGATAAGGAACGGCCATGACCCCCTCGCTCACCCGACGCCACGCGATCCGCACGATCTTCGGCGGCGCAGTCGCCGCGGCGGCACTCGCGGCGCTTGCGTGCACGCCCACGACGCAAGTGACAGTGGCGTCGCCCGCGCAGCAGAGCGGCATCGCCGTCATCGGCACCGCCTCGGTTTCGGTGAAACCGGACGTCGCGCGCCTGAACCTCGGGGTGGAGGTCACGGACGCCTCCGTAGCGACCGCCCGCGCCCGCGCGGCGGACACGATGACGAAGGTGCAGGCGGCGCTCAAGCAGAAGGGCGTGCAGGAGAAGGACATCCGCACGCAGTACCTGAACATCTCCCCGCAGTACACCTCCTCGCCGGATCGGACGGCCCCGCCGACGATCCGCGGCTACGTGGTGAACAACCAGTTGCAGATCACCGTGCGCAACATCGACAGCGCGTCGGAGGTCCTCGACGCTGCGGTCGCGGCCGGCGGCAACGCGGTGCGGGTGAACGGCATCTCGTTCGCCGTCGACCAGCCCGAGCAGTTCCTGGCGCAGGCGCGCGAGGAGGCGGTGAGGAACGCCCGCGCCCGCGCCGAGGTACTGGCGAAGGCGGCCGGGGTCAGCCTGGGCACGGCGCGATCGATCACGGAGTCCACCAACGGCGGCCCGATCCCCTTCCCGGAGCGGGCGGCGGCGGCACCGTCCAGTCTGGGCGGCCCCACCCCGGTGAACCCCGGCGAGCAGTCGCTGCAGCTCACGGTGTCCGTGGTGTACGACATCTCCGCCGGGAAGTAGGGCCCGCGTAGCGCGGCGACCCTGAATAGACGCCGAACGTCTGCCGATACTCCCGACCGAGGTGGTTGAATCATCCAGGCACCTCGGCCGGGAGATTCGCCATGCGCCGTGCGCTACCTGACGTCCTGCCGTGGCTGCTCGTCGTCCTGGCGTCCACGGCGGCGCTCTACG
>SHYQ01000052.1 GCA_009692765.1 Dehalococcoidia bacterium
TACGTCCGTGTCTACCGCTCAGAACGGGCGCGCACACAGGCGCTGGCGCGCTGGCTCCACGAGTACAATCACCACCGGAACCACTCGGCGCTCGGAGGTCTGCCTCCACTCAGCCGTGTCACCAATGTCCCTGCTCAGTACAGCTAGACTGGCCCGGATGAGCACCTCGAACCTGGCCCCCTACATCCACCGCGAGGTGCCCCTGGAGTTCGGGGGGCGACGGCTCACCTTCGCCACCTCGCTCGATCTCTTCTCGTCGCACCAGGTCGACGTTGGCACGCGGCTGCTGCTGCGCACGCTCGAGCCGCTGCTCACCGATGGGAGCCCCAGGGGCGAGCGTGAAGGGGCGCGTATCCTCGACCTCGGGTGCGGCTACGGCGCGCTCGGCGTGGCGCTCGCCACGCTGCCGGGCGTGGCGGCGGCGCGGCTGGTGGATCGCGACGCGCTGGCGCTGGAGTTCGCGCGCGCGAACGCCGCCCGGAACGGCGTCGAGGGGCGCGTGACCGTGACCGCGAGCCTCGGCCTGGACGACGTGCCCGCCGAGCGTGGCTACGACGTGGTGGCGTGCAACGTGCCGGGGAAGGCGGGCGAGGCGGTGATCGCCGCGATGCTCGTGGGCGCGCTGGGCGTGCTGCGTCCGGGCGGGCCAATCTCAGGCGGGCTGGTGGCGATCGTGGTCATCGAGCCGATCCGCGAGTTCGTCGCCGCCACCCTCGCGCGCGCAGGCCTCCGCGAGCGAATCGAGGTGACGCTGCGCCGCGACACGGCGGACTACAGCGTCTTCCACTACCGCCCCGCCCCCGGCGTCGCGTTCCCCGCGCCCACCGACGGCTTCGCGGCCGGGGTGTACGACCGCGACACGCTGTCCTTCGAGGACGCGCGCGGCGAGCCGGTGTCCCTGCCCACGGTGCACGGCCTGCCGGGCTACGACCGGCCCGGCCCGCTGGAGATCGCGGTGACGCGCCGGCTGCCCGAGGTCAAGGCCGAGGCGCGCGTGCTGGTGACCAACGTCGGGCAAGGCTATCTCTCCGTGTACCTCTGGCGCGCGCAGCCCGCGGCGCGGTTCCTGCTTGTCGATCGCGACCTGCTCGCGCTGCGCACCGCGAGGCGGGCGCTGCTGTCGCTGCGCTGCGCCGAGGATCGCATCGAGACGCGCCACGTCGGTACATGGGGCGCATCGGGCGCAGATCGCGCCGCCGACGCGCGCGGCGACCTCGCCGACTTGATCGTGGGCGTGGGCGTGCTGCACGAGGCCGAGTACGCGGGCCTCGTCGGCGCGCTCGCACCGGGCGGCCGCGCCGTGCTCGCGGGGAGTTCGACGGCGGTGACGCGGCTACTGGCGCGGCCGCTGCCCGCGGGCATGACCGCGACGCGCACGCGCCACCGCGGCATCAGCATCCTAGAGGTCGCGACTCCTCGCATGTGACTAGTGGGGGCCGCCACCCTCGCGGCCGTTGTCGGGAATCGCCGCCAGCCGCGCGATGTACGCCTCCGGCAGCCCGATGCGCCGTGCCCCGCGCACCACGGTGTCCCGGTACGCGGGCGAGGGGAGGAACCCCGCCGGGTCGGGCGCGGCGACGGCATACGAGCGGCAACGCACGACATCGCTGGCGGGCGTCGTCACCTCGATGGTGACGCGCTGGTAGGCGGGCGGGTCGCGGAACAGCCCCTCCTGCTCATCGAGCGTGCGTGACTCCTCGGCGGCGATCAGCCAGAGCGCGCCCCAGATCTCGTCGCCCCGCGCGGGCTGCATGTCGCCCACGCCGCCGAGCCACGTGTGCTTCGACTCGATCGAGAACGCCAGCCGGTAACCGGCGAGGCGCGCGATGCTCACGAACTGCGCGCTGGGGCAGTGGACGCGCAGCCGATCGACGTCGAGGTTCGACCCGTAGCCGAAGTACAGGAACGGACCCGCCGGTTCCGCGCTCATCATGTGCTCGCGCGCACCGCCGTGCAGGCGGCGATGAACGCCTCGAAGATCACCGTCGAGGCGTTCTGCCGCGCCGGGTTGCCCCGCATCTCTTCGCGCTCTGGGTGCCACTGCACGCCCAGCGCGAACGGGTGCTCCGGGACCTCAATCGCCTCGATCACCATGATGCCGCCCTCGTCCGTGCGCCCGCACGCCACGAGGCCGTGCGCGAGGCGTTGGGGCGTGATCGCCTGGTGGTGGCGGGAGTTCACGCGTAGCGGCCCCGTCCCCGCGATGCGCGCCAGCAGCGTGCCGGGAACAACCTCCACGCCGTGCCAGCCGGAATCCTTCGTTCCCTTGGGGCCGTGGTGCGGCTCACGCGGCTCAAGGTGCTGGAGCAGCGACCCGCGGGGGGCGACGCGGCGGGCGACGTTGAACACCTGCATCCCACGGCAGATCGCGAGCAGCGGTCGGCGCTCGTCGAGCGCGCGGCACGTCAGCGCGATCTCCGCCTCATCCCGCTCCGGAACGGCGCGCTGGGTCTGCGGATCCCGTGGCTCGCCGTAGCGCGCGGGATCGATATCGACCCCGCCAGTTGTGAGCAGCCCGTCGTGCGGCGGGAACGCGGCACCCCTCATATGGCCGGTCGCGTCGAACGGCACCGGATCACCGCCCGCGTCCGAGACGGCGTCGGCGTAATAGCCCCAACGCTCTCCGGTGCGCTTCCCAGCAAACGCCACCAAGATGCGGGGGCGCGGCGCGTTCGTAGTCATGTGCAGCATCGTAACGCGTGATGCGGCCGTGAACCGCGGATCAGTCAGGCGGGAAGGTGAGAGATGGTCGGGGTGCGCGGATTTGAACCGCGGACCTCTTCGTCCCGAACGAAGCGCTCTGCCAAGCTGAGCTACACCCCGAGGCACGAGCCGCGCAGCGGCCCGGGTGAGGAATCGTAGCACCCACCCCGCTGGCGAGCGAGCGCGCGCCACACGCCGGGATAACCTCGACAAATCGCCGGCACGACGCCGCGCGAACCGTCGCACGAGCGCGACCGCGTCCCCTATCATCGCTGGGGCGGGGCGGAAGGGTCGATCAGCAAGTGCCACGACTGCTGCCCCGGCGCGGACGGCGGCTGCGCGCGGTCGCAGCGCTGCTGCTCGCCACCGCCCTCGGAGCGGTCGTGTTCGCGGCGAGCGACCGAACCGAGGCCCAGACGGCGAAGCTCGGCGACGAGAACTCGTGGCTGCGGATCCAGAACGTCGGGTCGCTCGCCGCGACCATCGACCTGAACTTCTACGACGCTGCCGGACGGCTGATCGGCAAAGACGGCTGCCCGCGCGTCAACGTCTGCGACGCCGTCACCTCCGGCTCCGGCCGCTCCTTCTTCCAGCAGACGTTCGACGGCCTCGCGCTGGGGTACCGCGGCTCCGGCTATCTGACCGCCAACCAGCCCTTCACCGCGCTGATGGCGCGTGACCTGCTGCGCGCCGACGGCACCTATCAGATCGCCGGCGAAAGCCTCCGCCTGGGCGCCGGGGTCTCCGAATACTTCCTCCCGCTGGTGGTGAACAACCTAGAGCACGTCTCCCGCATTGTGGTCGAGAACACGAGCGACACCGGCGATGCCTGCGTCGAGATCCTCTACTACGCGGACGGCGCGCTCTCCTCGGGCGTGCGCGACCCCGCCAGCGGGTCTCAGGGCTGCCCGCAGGGCGGAGCACGCGTGGGGCCGCGCGCGACGCTGCTGCGCGACGAGCTAAACATCGGCGCTCCCTTCGGGTTCGATGGATCGGCGCGCGTCCGTACCTATCCGACCGCCAGCGGCATCGCGGCTGCCTCGCAGCAACTGGCGGTGATGGTGGACACGCGCGCCCGCCGCGGCGCCGGCCTCGCCTCGTACCGCGGCATCGGCGCGGACGAGATGAGCCAGGTCGTGCTGCTGCCGCTGGTGAACCGCAATGCGATCGAGGGCCAGAGCCTGTTCACCACGCGCTTCCGGATCATGAACGCGAACCCCGCGCTCCCCAACGAGGTGCTGCTGCGGTTCAACGGCCGCGACGGCAACGGCGCCGAGATCGAACTCGAAACGACGGTGACCGTGAACGGCGTGCTGACCTGCGACCAGCGTGGGCCGCTCTGCGTACCGCCCGGCAAGTCGCTGCCTGCGACGTTCTTCGGCACGGTGCGCATGCAGGCGGTGAACCCGGTCGCGGTGGTCGTCCAGCGCATGTCCGCCGATGGCTCGATCGCCGACTACCGAGGATTCACCGGCATCGAAGCGTCCACGCAGGTGGTGATGCCGGTGGTGGACAAGAACTTCGGGCCGTTCGGCGGGGCGCGCGGTTGGAACTCGTGGTTCCGCGTGCTGGCCTTCGATGGTTCAGCGGCGCAGGTGTACGTGGTCTACTACGGGCGGCAGTTCCCCAACGGGTTGTTCCCGCAGGGCTCCACGCGCGTCGGCCCAGACGGCGCCACGTTCCGGCAGGGGCTGGACGCGCGCCTCCCGGACGGCTTCGTGGGCAGCGCCGTCGTCGTCGCCGACCGCCCCGTGGTGGTCGTCGCGAACCTGGAGAGCGACGTGTTCGTGGGCGACCCGGTGATGCTCTACAACGGGATCCCGATCAAGTAGCGCCAATAGCGCCCGCAGCGTGAGGGCGCACGTCACACGCACGTCACGCGCACGCACGAGCACGCGCGAGCACGCGCGAGCACGGAACTGCGCACGCTGGGCGCCAGTCACAGGACATCGAGGAGCGGCACATGCAATACGAGACGCCGCGGGGAGCTCGCGGCGGCGGCGCGCGACGATCGGGTGGCGGCGGCAACTCGGTCACGCGCTCCATGAACCTGACGACGGCGCAGATCCTGGCGCGCTTCGAGGCGGGCCCGGACACCGGCGTATTCACGGACGGCTCGTGCTCCGGCAACCCGGGGCCGGGCGGCTGGGGCGCGGTGTACGTGCGACAGGGCATCGTGCTCGCGCAGGCGCACGGCTCCGCGCCCGACACCACGAACAACCGCATGGAGTTCAGCGCGATGATCGCCGGGCTGCGCTTCCTGGGCCCGGCGGAAGCGGTGGACGTTTACACGGACAGCGCGCTGGTGCTGAACACGCTCACCCGGTGGGCGACGGGCTGGGAGCGCAACGGCTGGCGTCGCCGCGACGGCGAGGTGAAGAACCTGGACCTCGTGCAGGAGGCGTACGCGCTGGCGCAGGAGCGGCCACTCGCGCGCATCCGCTGGATCCGCGCGCACGACGGCAGCCGCTGGAACGAGTACGCCGACGCGCTCTCCACCGCCTACCAGCGGAGCGAGGTCTAGCGCGCGAATTCCCGGGTGGTTGCCTCGGCGGTGGAGCGGGGCGATGATCGACGCCCGCCCCCACTCGCAGCGCCTCGTCACGCGTCGGCCGCCCCGGAGCATCAGCCCGACGAGCCCGCCCGATGGTCAGGAGTCCCGATGGTCCGGCACCAGATGCGCCTTGCCCGCCACGCGCTCGTCGTGCTCGCCGCTGTCGCCGCACTGGGCGTCGCCTGCGGCGACGCCCCGGCGTCGTCAGCCCCCCCGAGGTGGGACTCGCGCAGCGTGGCCGAGTCGATCAAGAGCACGCCGTTCACGCCGGTGATCGTCAACTCGAACATCGGACGCGGCCCTACGCGCCTCGCGCTCGCGCTGCTCAAGCGGGATCAGACGCTGATCACGGAGGGCAAGGTCGCGGCGCGCCTCTTCCGGCTGGACGCCGACCCGGAGAAGAACCCGACCGCGGGCACGCTGCTCGACCGCTACGAACTGACCGCGCGCATCGTCGATGTCGCCGATCACGGCGCGATGCGCTTCGACCGCGACGAGCAGGGACGCGCGCTGCTCGATGTCGCGCAGCGCGACACCCGACCCGAGGTCTCCGCGCCGCCCGCTCATGACGGCGCGCTGTCGGCGATCTTCACCACGGTGGTGGACTTCAAAGAGTCGGGCCTGTGGGGCGCGGAGCTGGAGGTGAAGACCGGCAGCAAGACCTACAGGGGCCTCTTGCTCACCTTCGCGGTGCTGGAGAAGACAGCCGAGCCATCGATCGGCGAGCCGGCTCCGCGCACGAAGCAGAAGATCGCGAAGGACGTGAGCAGCCTCGCGGAGATCGACTCGTCGACCACGCCGAGCCTCGATTTGCACAACATCACCGTCGTCGATTCGATCGCCAGCGGGAAGCCGACGCTGGTGGCGTTCGTCACCCCGGCGTTCTGCCAGACGCGCTTCTGCGGCCCGGTGCTCAAGAACGTGGTGATCCCGGCGCAGCAGCAGTACCGCGACCGCGTGAACGTGATCCACATTGAGCCATACGACCTGCCGGCGGCGCGTCGAGGTACGCTGTCGGCGGTGCCCGCCGCCGAGGAGTGGAACCTGCGCTCCGAGCCGTTCATCGCCATCCTCGACAGCCAGGGCCGCGTGGCCGCCAAGTTCGAGGGCATCATCGACCTGCCGGAGATCAAGCAGGCGCTGGACGCCGTCCTCGCGACGAAATAGCCGAAGCCGCGAGAGGAGCCCGCCATGATCGCCATCGTGCTTGCCATTGCCGCCGCCGCCTCGTGGGGATTCAGCGCCGTGCTGGTGCGCCGGGGGCTGCGTGACCTCTCGACGAGCGCCGGCACGCTGCTATCGCTCGCGGCGGGGCTGGTGTGCACCGCGATCCTCGTCGCGCTGCTGGAGTTCGACGAACTGCTGAGCGTGTCATGGACGGCCGTGGCGCTGTTCGCGGTGATCGGCGTCCTGAACTTTCCGATCGGGCGCTTCTGCAACTACATGGCGATGGGCCGCCTGGGCGTCGCGCGTTCGACGCCGCTGCTCGCCTCGTCGCCGCTGTTCGCCGTGATTATCGCCGTCGTCTTCACCGGCGAGAGCTTGACGCTGGTCACCGCCGCCGGGATCGCGTTGATCTTCAGCGGGCTGTTCGTCACGATCACGGCGCCGCGATGAGTCAGACCGAGGCCGCACGCACTCACACCACCGATCCGGGGCCCACCGATCAGGCGTCCACCGATCGGGTGCCGCGCCGCACGCTGATCACGGGCGCTGCCTTCGCGTTCAGCGCCGCGCTGGCGTACGGCGGGTCGCAGGTGCTGACGCGGCAGGGCATCGGCCACCTCGCGCCGCCGCTGGTCGGATCGCTGATCGCGCTGTTCTGGGGGACGCTGGGCTTCGCGATCCTGAGCGCGCGCACCCTGGGCGGGCGCGGCGATCATTTCCGTCGCGGCGCGATCTACTTCGCCGTCGCGGGGATCTTCTCCGCGATGGGCGTGCTGCTGATGTTCTTCGCACTGGGTCGCGGGCAGGTGGTGATCGTCTCCCCGGTGCTCGCGACGAACCCGCTGTTCACGCTGCTCTTCGCCGCGATGTTCCTGCGCGGCGTGGAGCGCATCACCCTGCGCATCATCCTCGGCGCGCTGCTGGTGGTGGCGGGCGTCGTCGTGCTCAGCATCTTCTAGCGGTGTTCGAGGCGCGTTCGCACGCAGCGAGCCGCCTCAAGGTCGATTCCGCTCCGGCTCGCACCACAGAGCGGGAAGCGCCGGTAAACTGGGATCATGTGGGCCCGTAGCTCAACTGGCAGAGCAGTGGGCTTTTAACCCATCGGTTCAGGGTTCGAGTCCCTGCGGGCCCACCATCTACGAACCCCTGCGGTCGCCCCGGTCGCCGCGCTCCCCTGCCCGTTGACCGGGCGCTACAGTCCCGAGA